>NZ_JPGM01000038.1:0-100888 GCF_000731655.1 Burkholderia sp. MSh2
TCATCGGGCGGACCTCTGTAATGCGGTAGCCAATCCGCGGATATCAGCGTGATCCACCGTCGAGACGTACTGCTACGCCGCCCTCAGGAAATTCGAATGGAACCTCTCAGCGAGAACTGAAAACCGATCCCAATTGACAGCGGGAGTCATATCAGCCGTGAAGCGTCGAGAGGTTGTTTCTCGGCGCGGGAAGTCTGGCCATCGGCGCGACACCGCCGATGGCGCCATGAGCGCGATGCCGGTTGCAGTGATGCTGCCAACTCGCCAAGGCTTCAATACGATGGGCCGAGCTTGGGTACGTCCATGCGTAGGCCCGCTCGCGTAGCGCCGACTGGACGAAGCGTTCGGCCTTGCCATGGGTCGACGCCATCCCCCCGATTCGCGGCACGCGCGGCAGACCACTTCGCGAGCCCACGGTCATCCACGGCGATCGCGGCTACGACCCGGACACCTATCGCCAGCGCTTGCGTGATCGTGGCATCAGGCCGGTGATCGCGCGACGCAGGACTGAACATGGCAGCGACCCGGCCGAATTCCGCAGGCTAGTCGAACGGGCACACTCGCGGCTCCACAAGTTCCGGCGTATTCGTATCCGATTCGATCGCCGAGCCGACATTCACGAAGCGTTCTTGAAACTTGGCTGCGCTCTCGTCTGCTGGAACATTTTGAGGCGTACGGCGCAACATTCTTGATCTGAGCTATTACGGCAAAAGCGGTATGTGTCACAGGTGCTTGAACATGCAAACGGCACCAGCATATTCATCTTCACGTCCTTATCGATTCAGGCAACCAGGAGTAACGGCCTGCCGGGAACGTAAGTGGTTTCCCCACCGGGTTTTTGAACTAGCGATATGAACGCGTCCCGCTCGCGAATGCAGATCAAAGGGCAGTGGATCCTCGCGGGCCAACGGCATCGATGTGCCCAGGTGGAAAATGCACGCATTTCCCGACAACCGGACGATCCAGAGTGAGTGCTACGCGTGCTGGAATCGACATCGCAAAAAGTGTCTTTCAACTGCACTACGTCGCCTCGGAAACCGGCCGGATTGGTGCCGAAGCATCGAGGCCAGCGCGTACCTGGTTCAGGGCACGGAATTGCGATTCGCTCAAATGGACGAGCATCCACCCCGGTGTTGCAGTGTCGGTCAACTCGCGCATGTCTGGTCAACAACAGGCTGATTGCGATTGGAAACGCGCCATCGACACGGGACAAGAGTCAGCGCGGCCCCGCCCGGGTTCATGCTCCGTTGGAAAGCGATACAAGCAGTGGCCTGAACTTTCTTGACAGTCGCGATAGTAACGCGCTGGTAGGATCGTTCGCCAATCTGTCCGGACTGTTACGTTCAGTCGTGAGATCGCCAGCGTCCGCAGTCCTTGCTCCCCAAACGAGCTCGCGAGCGTGAACGCGCCGAAGTGGAAAGAAGGCAGGATTTACCCAAGCGTATTTCTTCATACGAGTCACGCAAAACTGATCGGGACGTCGAAGATTTCGATGCTTGCCGGCGTCGGGACAGAATTGCGCGCCAAGGGTAGTGCCACGCAGTCGCGCTCGGGCGAGACGCTGTCCGGGCGCGTGTCGGCCAAAACCGGTCAAGCTTGACAATACGGCGTCGCTGGCTCCCGACTCGTTGAACTGGTTCTATTAGAGAGATTTTGGCGGTGCCCGATACACCCGGAATCGAGTATATTTCGCAATCGCTTCGGTGGTTGCATTTTTTATGAAGAATGCCTGCCGAATGACCGGCCCGCGCCAAGTGAAAGACTGCATTGATGATTAAAAAACCAAGCATGAAGTGCTGACAAAGGAGATTGCCGGTCTCATGTTGCTTAAGGTGCCGGGATGATCCGCGTGGAGACGGATGTAATTGCACGCTGGCGTAATACATTCATAAAATTTCTGGCTCAATTGGAGCCAGGCAGCGGGTTGTCGGCGCGTATTCGACTCGGGAAGGATCGTGTCGATCGATCACATTGCCCGTTGGGTGGAAGCCGCGCGATGAAGCGTTCCGACGGACGGAGATGGTCGGGTTCGGGTTGCGCCTCGCGGTTTTCAATACGTCGCCGGGTGACCGGACGAGGTGGGCGCATCGAGCTGGTTGGCGGGAACGCATGATGAACAAACGTATGGCGCACGAAGCGAGTGCAAAGACAATGCTTTTGCCGTTGCCCTTGGCGCTGGTGCGAAGTATATCGCTTGAAAACCACATGTCGCTTGCCGCGATGCGTAGCGGATATGGTAGCGCCGAAACGTTGTGCGTACTATTGCGCGTGCTGTACATGCTTTTCTTCATGCTTGACGGAAGCTATGGCGATGGAGATATTCCACGACTGTTGGAGACGGAATCGGCGCTTGAGAAATCCGTTCATGCGGTAGCCTCTGGAAAGGACTGGCACCTCGACGAAGCGAGCTTGCTGGCGATGGAAGAGGTTATGTCGCGCTTCGATGAGGTCGTCGCGAACGTGTCGGTGTCTCTTTACCAGGAGTCTTGGGAGAAGACGGCCGAGTTTGCTCGATCTGCGTTGCAGTCGCCGATACCAGCTAGCCAGGTTGGAGAGGTATGGCTGCTCGCCGAGTGAATCGCGCGGAAACCGAGCGCGTGCAATTCCAGCGTGGGGGCGTTTGGCCGCACGCTTCTCGACGTGACGTGAATTCACCGAATTTCCCCGGAATCCGCCCGCGGCATGAAATCGCGGGCCGCGCTCGCGCACCTTCTGGACATGCTCACGCTACCGTGACAACGCTATTCGAAGTGATGCGCGAAATCTCGAAGGAAGACATCACGGTGCTGCTCGTCGAGCCGAACGCGCGCCTCGCGCTGCAGGCGGCCGACCGTGGCTACGTGATGGATTCGGGCATGGTCGCGATGGAAAGCGATGCGATGCAGGTGGCTGACGATCCGAAGGGACGGGGTGCGTATCCGGGCGAGTAACGCTATGCTGTCACGCTGCCCGCGCCTGCCGGCGCGGGCTGTGTCAACGGACCGCTTCGGTCCTGCTGTACCTGTAGTGCCAGTCAATTCTGACCCAACAAGGGATATCGATAATGTACAAATCGCTTCTTACGGGCTGTGCCGCAGCCGCAGCGCTCTCTTTTGCACTTTGCAATACGGCTTCGGCCGATACGATTGTCAAGATCGGACACGTCGCTCCGCTAACGGGTGGCTCGGCTCACCAGGGCAAGGACAACGAAAACGGTGCTCGCCTTGCGATCGAGGAGATCAATGCGAAGGGTCTCGTGATCGCCGGCAACAAGGTCACGCTGCAACTCGATCCGCAAGACGACGCAGGCGATCCGCGGCAGGCGACGCAAGTAGCGCAGAAGCTCGTCGACGACAAGGTCATTGGTGTGGTGGGTCACGAAACATCGGGCACGTCGATTCCGGCGTCGAAAATCTACAGCGATGCCGGAATCGTGCAGATTTCGCCGTCGGCGACGAATCCGACCTACACGCAGCAAGGCTTCAAGACGGCCTATCGCGTCGTTGCGACCGATGCACAGCAGGGGCCGGCGCTCGCGAGCTATGCCGCCAAGTCGATGGGAGTCAAGAAGGTGGCCATCGTCGACGATTCGACCGCATACGGTCAGGGCCTGGCTCAGGAGTTCGAAAAGGCGGCGAAGGCCGACGGACTGAACGTTGTGTCGCATGATGCGACGAACGACAAGGCGATTGACTTCCGTGCGATCCTCACAAAGATCAAGGGCGAGAATCCCGACGCCATCATGATCGGCTCGATGGACGCGACGGGTGGTGCATTTGCAAAGCAGGCCAAGCAACTCGGCCTGCGGGCAAAGATCCTCGCCGGCGATGGCGTCTGCACGGCCAGTATCGCCGATCTGGCAGGCGCGGCGGCGGCCGACAACATCGTCTGCTCGCAGGCCGGGGTCGGCCTCGATCAGATGGCGGGCGGTGCGGCGTTCGCGGCGAAGTACAAGAAGCGTTTCGGCCAGGACGTTGTGCTGTATTCGCCGTATACGTACGACTCCGTCTACATCATCGTCGATGCAATGAAGCGTGCAAACTCGACCGACCCGGCCAAGGTTCTCGCGGCCATGCCGAAGAGCGACTACAAGGGCGTGATCGGTGAAACGACTTTCGATGCAAAGGGCGACCTGAAGCACGGTGTTATTTCGATCTACACCTACAAGGATGGCAAGAGGACATTCATCAACAAGGTGTCGATGTAACGAAGCGTTGGTTCATGTCTTGACATAAATCACGCTCCAAAGGTCGAAGGTTTATTCGACCTTTGGAGTGTCTTTGAATTGTCTGGAGGTCGGTAAACCACCCGTTTCGAGGGGCGTACATCTTGTACGGCGACAACCGATTGTCCCTTCATGGTCGGAAACTCCCGATCGCTTCGAACGAACCATTCGATACGTTCGATGGTAAGGCAGGGATCGATGACAATTGCGGTGCGTTCCAATGGACTATGTGCCCAAGCGGCGTGAGTGTCGATGACACGAAGCTTGAACGCCCCGACGCCGGGGCAACGTAAGGATTGCGTTGGATTTCAAGTTCGATAAATTCAATCTCCTGAACTCAAGGCAACGCGCGTTTGATGAGCCTGCGCGAGACGCTGACGGCGTATTTCCCGCATCTACGAATCGTGAGCAGATGACGGCGCAAGCCGATGCGAGCAACGCGACATGAGTATCGAACTCCCGTTCGAAGCGGATACGCAACTTGCCGAAGCCGGCCAGCCACGCATGGGTACGTTCGACAACCCAGCGGTGACGACCGAGCTTTTTGCTGCTCTCGATACGACGACGAGCGATGCGTGTCGTGATGCGCGTCGCTTCAACGATTCCCGGCAATGCGCATAGTCGTATTCCTTGTCCACATGGACTTTGTCCAGGCGTTGCCGCGGTCGCCGGGGTATCCCTCGCACCGGTCGAATCCGGTACTGCCTCAAACACTTCCGGTCAGGCCCCCCCAACCGGCAACCCGCTATCCCCGATCTGGTTCGGCGCCGCCTTGTCGTCCTGCCCGATCAAACTGTTCCATAGCGCACGGAGTTCGGTTTCTCCCGGCGATCCCATGGCCTCCGTGCGAACCGCGGTATGAACGAGGACAAAACCGGACACCGGATCGACAAACATCCGTTGTCCGTGGATGCCTTCCAGCGCGAACGCCCCGTGCGACCCGGGCAACAGCCAAACCTGGTATCCATAGCCTCCCGGAAGATCGCCACGGCCCAACGCGAGATACGAGCCCGGCGCGACGGGCCGGGTGGCATCCAGCACCCACTGTCGCGGAACGATCTGCCGGCCGTTGAACCGGCCGGCGTGCGCAAGCAGCAGCCCGAACCGGGCGTAGTCCCTCAGCGTGGCATTGAGACAGCAGTTGGCGATTTCCTGCCCCGTGTCGTCGGTGATCCAGCTCGCGTTGCCTTCCGCCCCCATCGGCTGCCAGATGCGCGTCTGCAAATAGTCGGAAAGGGTCATGCCGGTGGCGCGGGTCAGCACGACACCCAGCACTTCGGTGTCGAGGCTGGCGTAGTTGAACACGCTGTCCGGTTCCGCAACCCGCGTGTTGAACTGCTTGATCGCGGCAACGGGGCCGGGGCCGGCGGGCGAGAACAGCAGCCGATGCAGCGTCGTATCGTCGTCGGATCCGGAATACTTTTGCGTAAAGGCAATGCCGGACGCCATGTGGAGCAGCGCGCGAATCGGTACCGCGCCCATCCCGGTGTTCCGAAGCTCCGGCACATATGCCTGCACCTTGTCGTCGACGGACGCAATCCTGTGTTCCGCGACGGCGATGCCCACAAGCATCGCGACGAAGGTCTTTGCCATCGAGTCCGACTGCAAGCGATCCCGATCCGTGCGCCCGTACTGGTAATGCTCGAACAGGATCGTGTCGTCTCTTGCAATCAGCAGGCCCGTTGTGGGGTTGCGCGCCAGATAGTCGTCGATGGTCAGCGAACGCCGGTCGTATCGATAGGTCACGCCCAGTTCGGCCGGTGCGCGCTCGAGTGTCGAAGGCGTTGCGGCTTTTCCAACGACATGCGACGGATGCAGGCTGTCGAAGTGAGCGTAATTTCCGACCATGTTCTGCTGGCGTAGCAGGGGCGATCCCACCGGATAGTCGAGGTTCTCGCCGTAGGCCGCTGCGTCCGGGCCCGTCGGCGAGAAGACAGGATTCGCACCGTGTCCGTTTCCGGCACTGGCCGGCACGGGCGGGGCGGCCACGACGAGGGAAAGCGCGCAAGCAAGGCAGCGAACGGTATTCACGGCAGGACTTCTCCGGGGTCATGATCGGGGCGCGGATTGCTTGCTCGGGGCAGGCCCGAACGCAATGCCGGCTTGCAAAAAACGATGTGCGGCGCCGTGGCGTTGACACGTGTTGCGAGGCGGCGATTGCAGGGTGTTTCAGATACGGATGGCGCGGTGCAGATGGCGGCGCGCGATCACGGCACGCACGTCATGCCTGCAAATCGCCGCGACGGCACGACACGCGGACTTGCGTCGCCCGGCGCTCCGACACCCCGGCATCGACGATCCGCGCGGGCCGCCCCGGCGCTCATCCCCGCTTGACGACCGTGTCCTGCGCGCCGAGCAGGCGGCCGTCTTGCGAGCGCAGTTCCAGACGCTTCACGGGCTTCCCGTGTCGGCGATCCACCAATTGCACGTGCGTCTCTTCAGGATCGAAGAAATACGTTTCGCCCCATTGACGGAGCGCCACCAGCAGCGGAAACAGTCCGCGGCCTTTGTCCGTCAGGACGTACTCGTGATAAGCGCTGCCGTCGGACGCCGGCACGGTTTCCAGAATGCCGTGTTCCACCAGGTTGCGCAGTCGTGTCGACAGAATGTTCTTGGCCAGCCCCAGGCTTTTCTGAAACTCGCCGAAACGGGTCAGGCCGTCGAAGGCATCCCGGACGATCAGCAGCGACCACCAGTCGCCGATGGCGTCGAGGGGGCGCGCCACCGGGCAACTGGCGTCTTTGTGGCTGGTGCGCTTGACCATCGGCTTCTCCTGCTCGCGCCGCTTCCGATCCCGGAACGTCCCCGGAATATCGTCCGCCGCGCTTCGATTGCCTCCGGCCGGACGTCTTCGCATCCCGCCTTCGGCACATCCTGGTTGCTCATGAAAATTCGGTTGCATAGTAAAACCAAGTCTGCTACAAAGCAAATGGTTTCAAGATGCAACCGCATCCCGGCGTACCTGGAACATTGCGCTGGCGCCCGCTGCCGATCGACCCGCAATCCCGCCTGTTTCCCGACCTGCTGCCCTGGACGAGTCTGCTCATGACCTATTACCGCACCGCAATCGTCGACGATCTCAAGATTTTCTACCGCGAGGCCGGCGATCCGTCGCATCCGACGCTGCTCCTGCTGCACGGATTTCCCGCCTCTTCGTTCATGTATCGCGATCTCATCGCGAGGCTGTCGCATCGTTTCCATCTCGTTGCGCCGGATTACCCCGGCTTCGGCCACAGCGACGCGCCGTCGACGGATGCGTTTTCCTATACGTTCGACCGGCTGTCCGAGGTGATCGAGCGGTTTGCCGAGCAACTGGGCCTTGACCGGTACGGCCTGTACATGCAGGATTTCGGCGGCCCGGTGGGCTTGCGCATCGCGAGCCGGCGACCGGAGCGGGTGTCGTTCCTGGTGGTGCAGAACGCCAACGCGTATGAGGAAGGCTTGCCCGACAGTTTCTGGGGGCCGGTGCGCGAACTGTGGCGGGACCCGTCCCCGGCCCGCTACGAGAAGATCCGGGAAGCCGGCATGTCCGCGGCGGCGCTGGAGTGGAACTACACCCACGGCGTCCGCGACGTGGAGCGGATCGACCCCGACAGCTGGCTGCTGCAGCGTGCGCTGCTGGAGCGGCCCGGCAACAAGGACGCGATGCTGGCGCTGCTGTACGACTACGGCAGCAATCCGGGGCGTTATCCGGCATGGCAGGCGTACTTCCGCGCGCATCAGCCGCCGACGCTCGTCGTCTGGGGCAAGAACGACGCCATCTTCCCGCCATCCGGCGCGTATCCGTATCAGCGGGACCTGAAGCTGGTCGATTTCAATGTGCTGGAAACGGGGCATTTCGCGCTGGAAGACCACGGTGAAGTCATCGCCGCGCACATCGAGCGGTTCCACGGCACCCTGTCGGCCTGACGCCGCCGCTCCTCGCGGAGCACGCCATGCATCGAAGCGTCGACGCCCTCTCCGTCGCGCCGTCTGCCGCGCGGCGGCGAGCCACGGGAAGGTCCACGGACGTGACAGGCGCCGCATGCCACCTTGGGCGCCTCCCGTGGGCGTATGTCAGCGCGCTCGTGCGGTCATCCGCAGCGTTCCGGCTCCGGACGGGAGGCCATCACGGAGAGTGCGGCCAGGTCACGCCGATCGCGCGTCGCCGACACGAGCTGCCGGGTGCAGGCATGTCGAGGGGAATGCAGCGTCTGAAGCGTCTCGCCGGTTTCGACGATGCGCCCGTTCTGCATGACCGCGATTCGATGTGCGGTTGCGTGCAGCACGTCGATGTCATGGCTGATGAGAACGTAGCTGAGCCCGTGGCGGCGCTGCAGGTCGACCAGGAGCGCGAGGATGGTGCGCTGGACCGATACGTCGAGGGCGCTGGTGGGCTCGTCGAGCACGAGAATGCGTGCGTCGACGGCGAGCGCGCGCGCGATGGCGATACGCTGACGCTGCCCGCCGGAGAACTGGTGCGGATAGCGCGCGGCGGCGTCGGCCGGCAGGCCGGTCTCGGCAAGCAGTGCGGCGACGCGCGCGCGACGCGCATCGGGCGTCAGGTGCGGGTGATGCAGCGTCAACCCTTCGCCGACGATCTCGCCGACCGTCAAGCGCGGCGGCAGCGAGCCGAACGGATCCTGAAACACCATCTGCACGTGGGCCGCACGCGCCATCCGCGACGACATCCGCGACGACGCCTGCGCGCGGTCGAGCCCGGCAAAGCCGATGGTGCCGCCGAGCGGCCGTAACAGGCCGAGGATGGTCGATGCGAGCGTCGACTTTCCGCAACCCGACTCGCCGAGCACGCCGAGCGTTTCTCCCTCGCGCAGATGGAGATCGATGCCGTCGAGCACCGGCGACACATCGCTGCGAAACACGCCGCGCCAGCCGCGTGCCCGCTGACGATAGCCCGCGCGGAGCCCGTCGATTTCCAGCACGCGCGGCGCGTCGGCCGCGAGCGGCGCGAGCGTGCGCGCCGGCACGCTGCCGAACAACATCCGCGTGTACGGATGCCGCTGCGCGGCGAACAGCGCGCCGGTTTCGCCGCTTTCGACGATCTCGCCGTCACGCATGACGGCAACGCGGTGCGCGAAGCGGCGCACGAGGTGCAGGTCGTGGGTGATCAGCAGCACCGCGAGCCCGGATTCGTCCTCCTGCAATCCGATCAGCAGGTCGACGATTTGCTGGCGGGTCGTGGCATCGAGGGCGGTGGTGGGCTCGTCGGCGATCAGCAGGCGCGGCCGGCAGGCGAGCGCCATCGCGATCATCGCGCGCTGGCGTTGCCCGCCGGACAACTGATGCGGATGGCAATCGAGCTTGCGCTCGGGCTGGGGAATGCCGGTGCGGCGCAGCAGCGCGATGGCGCGGTCCCGCGCGGCCGCGCCGCGCAGGCCCGCGTGCAGAAGGAGGCTTTCGCGGATCTGCCGGCCGATGCTCCACACCGGATTCAGCGCGGTCATCGGTTCCTGGAACACCATGGCGATGTCGCGCCCGCGCACGCCGCACCAGTCTGCCTCGGTATTGCCGAGCAGTTCCTTCCCGTCGAGGCGCACGCTGCCGCTGACCGCGGCGCCGTCGGCGAGGCCGAGCATCGCGAGCGCGGTGAGGCTCTTGCCCGACCCCGATTCGCCGACAAGCGCGACCCGTTCGCCGCGCCCGATCGACAGGTCGAGACCCTTGACCACCGGGTGCGTGCCGAAGCGGATCCGCAGGTTTTCCACTGCCAGTACGGGCGTATTCATGTGCGTGACGAACCCTGGGCGCCCGGCTTCCGGACGGCGAGCGCATCGCGCAGCGCGTCGCCGATGAAGGTGAGCAGGAGCAGTGTGATGACGAGTGCCGCGATCGCCGTGGCCGAGATCCACCATGCGTCGAGATGGTTCTTGCCTTCGGCGAGCAGCTCGCCGAGGCTCGGTGCGGGCGGCGGCACCCCCAGGCCGAGGAAGTCGAGGCTCGTGAGCGCGACGATGGCGGTGCTCATCCGGAACGGCAGGTACGTGATGACGGGCGTGAGGCTGTTGGGCAGGATGTGCCGCCACATGATCTGCCGGTCGGAGAGGCCGAGCGTGCGCGCGGCGCGCACGTAATCGAGCGAGCGCTTTTGCAGGAATTCGCCGCGCACGTAGTCGGACAGCGTGATCCAGCCGAACGCGGCGAGCAGCACGAAGAGGAGCGGCAGGCTCGGTTCGAAGATCGACGAGAGGATGATGAGCAGATAGAGGTCGGGCAGCGCATTCCAGATCTCGATGAAGCGCTGCCCGACGAGATCGACGCGTCCCGCGTGATAGCCCTGCAGCGCGCCGGCGAGCACGCCGAGCAGCGCGCCGGAGAGCGTGAGCGCGAGCGCGAACAGGATCGAACTGCGAAAGCCGTAGAGCACGCGCGAGAAAACGTCGCGGCCGAACGCATCGGTGCCCAGCCAGTTCTCCCGGGAGGGCGGCGCGGGAAACGGCGTGGCCGCGTGATAGTTCACGGTGTCGTAGCGATAGTGATCGGGCGCGTAGAGCGCGAGATTGCCGTCGCGGCCGAACTGCTCGCGGATGAACGGGTCGAGATAGTCGGCTTCGGTCGGCAACGTACCGCCGAATCGGGTATCGGGGTACGTGCGCACCGCGGGAAACAGCCATTCGCCGTCGTATCGCACGAGAAGCGGGCGGTCGTTGGCGATGAAGCCCGCGAACAGGCTCGCGACGAACAGCGCGGCGAACACGACGAGGCTGGCGAAGCCGGCACGGTGCGCGCGAAAGCGCCGCCAGAAGCTCGCCGTGCGGGCGGTCGGCGCGAAACGGGCCACGGCAAGGCGCGGCGCCGGCGGTCGAAGAGGGGTGATGGCAGCCATGATGGACGAAGGGGTCAGGGGGCGTTGCCGCCGAAATGAATGCGTGGATCGATCAGCGCATAGGCGATGTCGCCGACGAGCTTCGCGACGAGGCTCACCACGGTGAACACGAACAACGCGCCGAGCACGACCGGATAGTCGCGGCCGATGATGGCGTCGTACGAGAGCCGGCCGACGCCGTCGAGCGAGAACAGCGTTTCGATGAGCAGGCTGCCGCTCACGAATGCCGCGACGAACGCGGCCGGAAAGCCGGTGACGAGCGGGATCAGCGCGTTGCGCAGCACATGTCGCCACACCACGCGCTGGCGCGACGCGCCTTTCGCGCGGGCGGTCAGCACGTATTGACGCGTGAGCTCGTCCAGGAACGCGTTGCGCGTGAGCAGCGAGACGACCGCGAGATTGCCCGCGACCGCCGCCGTGACGGGCAGGACCAGATGCCACAGACGGTCGACGATGCGGGCGCCGAAGGCGAGCTGGTCGTAGCCGTCCGACGCCAGGCCGCCCAGCGGAAACACGTGCAGGAACAGGTTGCCGCTGAAGAGCATCAGCAGCAGCACGCCGAGCACGAAGCCGGGAATGGCGTATCCCGCGAGCAACGCGATGCTCGTCGCGACGTCGAACGGCGTGCCGTGGCGCAGGGCCTTCGCGATGCCGAGCGGCACCGAAATCAGGTAGGTGAGCGCGAGCGACCAGCCGCCGAGCGCGACCGTGACGGGCAGCTTGCTGACGATCAGGTCCCATACCGACCGATGCTGGAAGAACGACTGGCCGAGATCGAGGCGCGCGTAGCGACCGAGCATCCGCACGTAGCGCGTGAGCGGCGGCGCGTCGAAGCCGAATTCGTGGCTGATCGCCGCGATCTGCGCGGGATCGACGCCTTCATTGCCGTGATAGCCGCCGCCTCCGCTCGTGCTTTCGCCGTGCAGCGAGGTCCCCTGGAGGCGCGCCATGACCTGTTCGACGGGGCCGCCGGGCACGAACTGCATGATGATGAAAGTGAGGGTCAGCACGCCGAGCAGCGTCGGCACCATGAGCAGCAGCCTGCGGCCGATGTACGCGATCATGAGCGGCCTCCGTCGTTGCGCAGCGGCGCGCCCGCTTGCGGATGCCACCAGCCGATGACCCAGTCGGCCCAGCCGTACTGCCGCGGCACGCTCGACGGCGGCGCGATGCGCGCATTCCACGCGATGCGCGCATGCGTGATGTGCCATTCCGGCACCATGATGTGTTCGCCGAGCAGCACCCGGTCGAGCGCACGCGTTGCCGCGACCAGCGCGCTTTCGGACGGCGCGCGCTGGACGGCGTCGATGAGCGTGTCGATCGCGGGCGACGCCACGCCCGCATAGTTTTCCGAGCCGGGCGTGCGTGCCGCCGCGCTGCCGAAGCGGCGCGCAAGCTCCGCGCCCGGAATGCTGGCCGGGCGATAGCCCATGGTGGTCATGTCGAAGTCGAAATGCTTGAGCCGCTCGTTGATGACGGCCTGGTCCATGATGCGCACGCGCGCGTCGATGCCGAGCCGCCGCAGGTTGCGCACCACGATCATCAGGATGCGCTCCATCCCGCTGCCGTCGTCGAGCAACTCGACGGCGAGCGGCGCGCCGGCCGCGTTGCGCAGCACGCCGTCGCGGTACTGCCAGCCCGCGCTCGCGAGCAGGGCTTCGGCCCTGGCGAGGTTGCGCCGCAGGCCGTTGGGGGCCGACGTGTCGGGTTGCGGCGGCAACGGCCCGAACACGACGGGCGGCACCGCGTCGCGCAGCGGCTCGAGCAGCGCCAGCTCGGCATTGCCCGGTGCGCCCGTGGCCGCAAACTCGCTGCCGTCGAAATAACTGCGGCTGCGCGTGTATTGCCCGTAGAACATGTTGCGGTTGATCCATTCGTAATCGAGCGCGAGCCCGATCGCCTCGCGCACGCGCACGTCCTGGAACTTCGCGCGGCGAAGGTTGAAGATGAGGCCTTGCGCACTGTTGATGCCGTATTCGGGAAATTCGCGTTTGCGGAGCGTGCCGTTCGCGAAACCCGGGCCATCGTAGTTGTGCGCCCATTGTTCGGCGCTGCCTTCGAAGAGCGCGTCGATTTCGCCCGCGCGGAACGCCTGCAGCGGCGCGTACGGATCGCTGTAGAGCCGGAAGCGTATCGTCGAGAAATTGAACATGCCGCGCCGCACCGGCAAATTCGCGCCCCAGTAGCGGGGGTTTCGCCGATAGACGATCTCGCGGTTGCCTGCACGCGACGCGATCACGTAGGGGCCGCTCGCGAGCGGCTCGACCGTCGCGAGCTGATCGAAGCGCGGCGTGCCGCCGTCCGGCGTACGCCCCCAGTTTCGTGAAAATACGTAGAGATCGCCCGCCGTGAGCGCCGCGCGACGATCGGCGCGGCGGAACTCGAAGCGAACGGTGTGTGCGTCCACCACGACGGCGTCGCGGATCAGCGCATAGCGGCTGCTGTAGACGGGCGATGTCGCCGGGTTCGTCAGGCATTCGAACGAGTAGCGTACGTCGTCGGCGGTGACGGGGTCGCCGTTCGAGAAGCGGGCGGCCGGGTCGAGATGAAACGTGGCCGAGAGACCGTCCGGCGCCACCGCGACCCGGTCGGCAAGCAGTGGGTACTGGACGCCGACCTCGTCGAGACTGCGCTGCATCAGCGTCTCGAATGCAAGATTGAGCAGGTCGGGCGCCGCATTGCCGCGCAGCAGGAACGGGTTCAACGAATCGTAGGACGAGACTTCCCCGTAGTTGGACAGCGTGAGCGTGCCGTCGCGAGGCGGCGCGGGATCGGCGTAGGCAAAGCGCGTCAACGCGGAGCCGGGCCGGGCGTCGCCGAATTCGGAGAGCGTGGTCCGCCAGCCGGGCGCCGGCGCGGGAGGCGCGGCGGGCGCGATCGCGGCCCGGGCCGGCGCGACGACGCATAGCGCAATGCACGCCGCGATCCGCCACGCTGCACGGCGGCCGGCACGACGTGGATGACGCGGAAACGAGCGGCCGGGGCGTGTCATGGATGCCCCGGCTGCGTGACCAGCGACAGCTTCGCGATGCCCGCATGCTGGATCGCCCCCATCACTTTCGCGACGGGCCCGTACGGCACGGTTTCGTCGGCCTGCAGCGAGACCGCGAGATCGGCGTCCTGCCGCTTGCGCGCTTCGAGCTGACTTTCCACCTGCGCAAGCGGCACCTGCTGCTTGTCGAACCATACGGCGCCGGCGGCATCGACGCTCACCGCGAGCGGCTTCCTGGGATCGGCGGAGGCCGTGGCTTCGGTCTTCGGCAGATTGACGTGAATCGCCTTGTTGAGCAGCGGCGCGGTGACGATGAACGCGACGAGCAGCACGAGCATCACGTCGACGAGCGGCGTGATGTTGATTTCGCTGAGGACGTCGTCGTCCTGGCTGGAAGAGGAAAAGGCCATTATGCGGTGGCCTCCTGCGCGCGAACGAACGACGCCGCGCCGCGTTCCGCGCGCGACGGGGCCGTGCCGGCGGCGTCCGCGCCGTCGCGCGCGAGACGGAAATGATCGCGCTGCGCGAGCGCGTAGAGATCGCCTGCGTGGTCGTCGAGGCGCGCCACGACCACCTTCACGCGCCGCACGAACACGTTGTAGGCAAGCACGGCAGGCACGGCCACCGCAATGCCGATGCCGGTGGCGACGAGCGCCTCGCCGATCGGGCCGGCCACGACGTCGATGCTGGCCGACGCCGCGTTCGAGATCGCGCCGAGCGCGTGGATGATGCCGAACACGGTGCCGAACAGGCCGACGAACGGCGCGACGCTGCCGACCGATGCAAGCCATGCGAGCGAATGTTCGAGACGGCGGCGTTCGTGGCCGATCTGCCGTGCGAGCTGGCGCTCGAGCGTGTCCTGACGGCTCCACAGATCTTCCGGCGTTTCGCCGGGGAAGGCGTGCGCGTCGGCGAGCGCATCGAGGGCGGCTTGCGTGACCCGCGCCTTGGGGCCGGCCGGCAGCGGCCGCGCGGCGATTTCGCGCAGGCCGTTCGCGTCGGCGAGCGATGCGCTGGCGCGGCCGTCGGCCAGCGCCGCGCGGACATGCTGGACGGTCTTGATGACGATGATCGTCCAGGTGGCGACGGAAAAGAGGCCGAGCGACCACAGCGCGCCCTGCACGATGACGGTAAGCGTGAGCGAATTCATGTTCGAGCTCCTGATGTGTCAGTCAAGTTGGAAATTCAGGGGAACGTCGACCCAGCCGTCGACGGGTGTCGTTCCGCGCCTGGCCGGCACGAAGCTCCAGCGGCGCACGGCCGTGACGGCGGCGTCGTCGAGCACGCGATGTCCGCTTGAGCTGCGCAACTCGACCTGATCGGGCGTGCCGTTCGCGAGAACGTGCACGTGCAGGACGACCTTGCCCTGCCAGCCGTAGTCCTGCGCGATGGCCGGATAGGCGGGCGCGGGATTGCGGAGGTAGTCGGCATTGCCGTCCGGCAGCGTGGTTTTCTCGGCGGCCGGCGTCGCGATTGCGCGCGGCGCCGCCGGCGGCGCCGCCACGGCCGTGTCCGCCGGAGCGGGCGAGGGCGCCGCCGCCGGGGGCGGCGGCGTGCTGGAGAGCGGCGTGGGTGCGGGCGCGGGACGCGGGCGGGGCGGATGGGCGTTGCGCGCCTGCGGCAGCGGCTTCGGCGGCGTGACGCTGGCGGCCTTCGGCGCCTGCGGCAACGGCTCGGGCGGCGCCGTCATCTCGAGTGCGATGGGGGGCGTGACGAGCGGCTTGCTCGCCGGTGCCGGCGCGTGCAGCCACGTCCAGACCAGTGCGGCATGCAGCGCCGCCGCGCCCAGCGCGCATGCGAGCGCGGTGCGCGGCGAAACGGCGGCGGCGTCGCGCGGGCCGCGCGCCTCCGGTGTGCGTGCTCGATGGTCCCGCGAGCGAGCCGCATCGTGGGCGTGCGTTTCCCGGCGCGGCGTCGTGAGCGCGAGATACGTCGCCCGGCGGCGCTCGCCCGGCATCGGGCCGTTCCATGACAGGTGCACGGCGCTCACAGGTCGAACCTCGCGTTCAGCGCCACCGTGCGCGGTTGACCGACGAAGATGTAGTCGGACTGCAGGAAGCCCCAGTAGTGGCGGTTGAAGAGGTTGTCGACTTCGGCCCGCAGCGTGACCCCATGCCCGCCGATCGTCGTGCGGTAGCTCAGGCCGGCGTTGAAGAGCGTGTAGCTCGGCAGCACATACTGGTTGAGCGCATCGGCCTTCATGTTGCCGAAATAGTGCGCCTCGGCGCTCGCGGTCACGCCGGGCAGGCCCGGGATGCGATCGCTGACCTGCAGCACGCCTTGCCAGCGCGGGATGCCCTCGATGCGCTTGCCGACGAGATCGGCCTCGGTTTCGGTATAGGTGCCCGACAGCCACGATGCGCTCGCCGAGATGCGGAACCCCGCAGGCAGGTCGACGCGGCCATTCAGCTCGAGGCCCTCGATACGCTCGGAGCCGTTCGACACATAGACGTTTTGCGCGTTGCCGTATTCCGCGCCACGCTCGATCCGGAAGAGCGCCGCCGAGGCGCCGGCCCTGCTGCCGTCGTATTTCACGCCCACCTCGTACTGCTTGCTCTTGAGCGGCGACAGCACTTCATATGCGTTGGCATAGGTCGGGCCCGCGGTCCCGCCGTCCTCGAGCGCCTCGACATAGCTTGCGTAGAACAGCAGGTCGTTGCGCGGCCTGAACATCAGCGCGAGCGTGGGCGTGGTGGGCGTGAGCGTATAGACGCTGGCCGTGGCGCCGGGCTTGGTCAGCGACGACTGGTGATAGCTGGTGTAGCGGATGCCGGCAAGGATCGACCAGTACTTCAGGAAACTCAGCGTGTCGCTTGCGAACACCGACTTCTGCTGCGAGCTGAAGTTGTCGAACTGGAGGCCGTAGTCATACGTGCCGTTCCACGTGTGCGTGACGATCGGCTGGTAGAGGTTGTTCGCGCCGATGTCGGTGTAGAGCGCCGCGGGCACGGTCTTCTTGCTGAGCCATTGCTCGGACGCACCGACCACGACCTGATGATCGACCGGGCCGGTCGAGAACTTGCCTTCCAGCGTGGCCTGCACCTGATCGTAGATCGACGAGCCGCGCGCGCGATTCAGGAACGTATCGAAGTCGCCCTGTTCATTGAGCAACCCGAGCCATTGCCCGGAGTAACTGCGTTCGTCCTTGCTGTGGCTGTAGTCGACTTTCGCCTGCCAGACGGGATTGATTTGCCAGTGCAGGCCGGTCGTCGCGAAGTAGACGTTCGAATTGAACCACGTGTCGTTGTATGCGGACAGGTTCGTACGGCCGCTCAGCGCATTCGGCAGCGCCTTGCTCGTATACGAATCGAGCGTGAGATCCTGGATGCCGCCTTCGACCTTGCGCGACTGGTAGATCCCGTCGAACGTCCAGGTCAGGCCGTTTGCCAGGCGCGCGTCGAGCGACAGCGATTCCGAATTGCGCAGCACATGCGATCCGTTGTAGGTATCGCCCTGCTCGTGCGTGATGTTGAAGCGATAGCCGAACATGTGTTCCGGGCCGAAGCGGCCGCCGGTATCGATGTGCTCGCTGAACACGCTGTCCGAACTGTAGCCGACGTCCGCGCTGAACGTGAAGGTTTCGGTGGGCTTCTTCGTGACGAAATTGATGATGCCGCCCGGGGCGCCGAAGCCGTACATGAAACCGGACGAGCCCTTGAGCAACTGGATCGAGTCGAACGATTCGACCGGCAGTTCCACCGTCGTCATGTAGAACGGCAGCCCGTTGATCTTGTAGCCGTTGTAATCGTCGAGGGCGATGCCGCGCACGTTGATCGAGTAGGCATTGAACGAGTAGGTGTCGCCGAGCGACATGACCGCTGCATCTTCCGAGAAGACCTTGCCAAGCGCCTTGACCTGGCGATCCTCCAGGTCCTGCTGCTTCACGACACGCGTGGAGAACGGCGTTTCGAGGTCGGAGCGCGTACCGAGCGCGCCGCTCGACACCTGCGGCGCCTGGCGACGCGCGCCGTTCACGGTCACGGTGGGGAGGCTCCTGGCCTTGTCGGCATCCTGGCGAGCGCCCTTGCCGGACGGGTCGCGCGTCTCGGGGGTCGAGGCGGCGGCCGGAGCGGGGTCGGTCTCGGCGTGCGCAAGCGACAGCGATCCGGCGCCCAGCATCAGCGCGGACAACACGTGGATCCTGAATTTCCTGTCTTTTATATTCAGGAGTGCGATATATTGAAATTTCATTTTTCGATTTGAATCCAGATCGGATCAGCCGATGTTGAACATCACGTTTGAGAAGTGGGGTGCCGCTCCACGAAGGCGCTCAGCATCTCGACGAAATGGTCGAATGCCTGATCCGGAATGGATCGATCCCGTACGAACAGTTCCTGAAAGCACAAGCCGCGAATGAAGCAGGCGATCACGTAGCGGGTGAGCATGGGCGTTGCGGCGTTGTCGATCGACGTGCCCGGCAGGTGCGTGCTCACGTCCGCGCCGATCGAATGCGTGAGCAGCGCGACGTTGAAGCGTTCCCGAAGATCCTCGTCGTTGCGCAGCGCCCAATAGAACTCCTGCGTCATCGAAAACGTCTCCTGCATCTGGATGCGCCAGGCGGCGACTTCCTCGCGCACGGAGGCTGCGCTGTGAATCCGCTGCTGGAGCGAGGTCAGCTTGCCTTCCAGCCACTCGACGTACGATGCGACGAGCAGGTCGTTCTTGTGCGGAAAGTGATGCAGCAGCGCGCCGCGGGAGAACCCGGCCTGGTTGCAGATCTCGGTGATCGATGTCCTGGCGAGCCCGATTTCGTTCATGCATCGCAGCGTCGCATCGATCAGTGCCTGACGGGTCGTGGCGCGACGTTCGCTTTGCGGGCGTCGCTGGCGGCCCGTGGCGGGGGACGTGAGTAGGGTCATAGGGCTGAGGCGTACCGGTGCCGGAGCTTGCCCGACGCGGCACGTCGATTCGAACGAAAATAAAACAGTACGCTCGGCATCTTAGTGACCCTGCCAAAGCCAGTCCAAGGATATATCGTCACATACTAAGATCCGGATTTCGGACGAGCGTACTGTTTTTGAATCCGGTCGTCCGGTTGACGCGATTGCGCGGCGGCGTGGAGTCGCCCCTCTCGCGGAGGCGGTGGAACGCGCGCAAGGCGGGAGGAGAGAGCGGGTTCGGTGCCGCAAATGAGGGGGCGGAAGGAGCCCCGATGAACATCGTCGGCGCATCCGGGCACCGTCTCTCGCCGGCCTCCGCGCATGCCACCCGCGTCGGGTTGCCGGGGCGCGCGGCCGGACGAAGGTGCCGCCGTCGCATGACGGCGGGCGCCGGGGCGGCCCGCCTTGCGCGTGCCGCCCTTACTTCACGCCGACGAAGCGGCGCGTCGCGCCGCTTCGTTCACGCCGGTCGTCAGAAATCCGACCGCAACGTGAGCATCACGTTGCGCTTGTCGCCGAACACGCTGTAGAAGCGGCTCGGCGGCCGGATGTAGTAGTCGCGGTTGAACACGTTGTTCAGTTGCAGCGACGCCTCGAGATGCTTGTTGATGCGGTAGCCGAGCTGCGCATTGAAAATCGCGTACGCACCTTGTTCGACGCCGCGCGTGATGCGCGTCTGCGCGAGCATGCCGCCGCCGACCGACACCCCGCGCAGCAGGCCGCGCGAGAACGTGTACTTCGTCGACAGCTTGAACAGGTGCTTCGGATCGGTGCCGTCCGTGAGGTAGGCGTCGCTGCCGCTGTCGTATTGGGCATCCAGATACGTGTAGCCCGCATAGACGTTCCAGTCCGGCGCCGGCTGCCCCGTCACCTCGAGTTCGACGCCCTGATCGCGCACGTGGCCTTCCGCCAGGGAGAAGTTCGGGTGCCACGGGTCGCTCACCGCGCGGTTGTTGTCGTTGATCCGGAACAGCGCGGCCGTCGCGTCGAGCCGGCCGTCGAGGAAGCTGCCCTTCACGCCCACTTCGTATTGCTCGCCGGTGCGCGGCGGCAGGCCGCCGCCGCCGTAGAACGTCTCCGACTGCGGCGTCACGAAGCGCGAGTAGCTCGCATACGCGGCCAGCCACGGCGCGACGTCCCACACGAGGCCCGCCGACGGCAGGAAGCGGTGGTCGATCTGCGCGCCGGTCGTCCAGTCCTGCACGGTCGGCAGCAGCGTCTGCGAACGCGTCTGCACGAACGCCTCGCGACCGCCGAGCACGAGCGTCAGCGGATCCGCCAGACGGATGCGCGCCTGCGCATAGAAGCCGTACTGCACGGTGCGGTCGTTCTCGCCGTACGTGTAGGGCACGTCGACCGCCGGCACCGCGTTCGGGTCGAACAGGTTGTAAAGCCCGCCGTACGGCCCCTTGAGCGCGACATAGCCGGAATGGGCCGTGGTCGACATCACCGTGTAGTTCGCGCCGAACGTCAGCGTATGCGTCTGCCCGAACAGCCTGACGGGTCCCGACACGTTGGTGTCCGCGCCGAACCAGTCGAACGTGTTGCGCTGCCGCTGATCGCCGAACCGCGCGAGCCCGTTGGGCAGCGAACCGGGGCCCGCATACGCGTAATAGCCTTTCGTCAGTTCGTGGCGGTAGAACAGCGTGGTCGACGACGTCCAGTCGTTCGCGAAGCGGTGCACGAGATTGCCGCTGACCTCCTGCATCGACGTATACGAGTAGTTCCAGCTCGGGCTGAAGTTCTGCGTATAGGCGCCCGGCACGCGCCCGGTGAGTGCGGTCATCGACGCGTTGACGACGCCGCTCGCGCCGTAGTCGAGGCCCGACACCGGCGACACCTGATAGGCGGCCGACAGCGACAGCGTCGTGCGCGGCGAGACGTCGTAGTCGAGCGCGCCGTACGCCAGCACGTTCTTGTTGCGGGTCCGGTCGACCGACGCGAGCCCGTCGCTGCCGACCAGCACCGCGCGGCCGCGCAGCGAACCGTCCTTGTTCAACGGGCCCGTCACGTCGACCATCTGGCGCACGCTGCCGAACGAGCCGACCTGCGTCTCGGTCGACAGGTGGAACTGGTCCTGCGGCCGCTTGCGCACGAGATTGACCGTGCCGCCCGGTTCGCCCGCGCCGTCGATCACGCCGGCCGGGCCGCGCTGCACCTCGACGCGGTCGTACATCGCGAGGTCGAACTGCTGCTTGTACTGCAGCCCGCTCGCGATCGGCACGCCGTCGAACTCGACGCCGAGCTGGGTGCCGCGCGCGCGGAAATACGCGGTGCCGTCGCCGTAGGCGACCGACGTCACGCCCGTCATGTAGCGCAACGCGTCCTCGAGCCTCGTCAGGTTCTGGTCGTCCATCTGCTGGCGCGTCATCACCGACACCGAGCGCGGGATCTCCTTCAGCCGTTCCGCCGTCCTGCCCGCGATCGTCGCGCGCTTCGCCGCATACGAACCCGAGCCTTCGGTGGTCGCGTCGGCCTGCGCGGTCGCGGTGACGCTCACCGCCGGCAGCGCTTCGGCGTTCGCGCCCGGGGCGGTCTGCGCCCGCACGCACGGCGACGCGATGCCCAGCATCGCCAGCGCCAGCGGCGTCACGCACGGCGCCCGCAGTCGCCATCCGGTCATCGGTGCGCGCAGCGCCCCCGAGCGGTCCGTTGTTGTTCTCATTGCACTCATCCCACTGTTGAAAAGACGCACGACGTCCTCCCGCCGATGGCGGGCACGACAGGTTTCCGGGGGACGTTGTTGTAGACGGGTTTCGACGGGCCCCGTTGCCCTCGGCCGCGCATCGCGCGCCGCGGCATGCGTGTCGGGCCGCTCGCTCCCGCCGCGCGACGGCCGACCGGCCGTGCGACAATGGCGTAAACGAGAATCATTACCGACGTTTCAGGGTATGCGCCCTGAAGCCTTGCCAGGTAAGGAGCTTATCGGGTCGCTGAAAAGAAAGGCTGACAATCGATAGCGAATTTTTGACAAAATGAGGTGAATTCGCGATAGGCCTGCCGGCCGGTTTCGCGACAACGATCGATGAAGACGTTCCTGCTCAAACGCTATCCGCTCGCGCGCGTGCCGCTGGCGCACGACATCGTCGCGTCCGTCAGGCCTTACCGGAATGGCGATCGCGTGATCTGGCACCAGCATCGCCACGGCCAGCTCGTGTTCGCGGCGCAAGGCGTGGTGCGCGTGCTGACGCCGTCGCGCACCTGGACGCTGCCGCAGTCCCGCGCGGTGTGGCTGCCGTCCGACATCGACCATGAACTGCACGCGGTCGGCGACGGGCAGCTGTGCAGTGTCTATGTGGAGCCCGACGCGTTTCCGTGGCCGTGGCGCGAGCCGGCCGTGATCGCCGTGTCGCCGCTGATGCGCGAACTGGCCGTCACGCTTGCCGAGGACGGCGAGAAATACGCGCGCGGCAGCCGCGCCGCGCTGTCGGCGCCGTTGCTGCTGAAGGTGATGGCCGAGACGCCGGCGCTGCCCGAACCGGGCGTGCCGCTGCCGCGCGATCCGCGCCTGCTGGCGATCTGCGAACACATGATGAACGACCCCGCGAGCGATCTCACGCTCGACTTCTGGGGCGAGCAGTTCGGCGCGAGCGGCCGCACGCTGGCCCGGCGGCTGCATGCCGAGACGGGGCTGACGTTCGTCGCGTGGCGCCAGCAGATGCGCGTGGCCGAGGCGATCACGCGCCTCACGCTGGGCCAGACGGTCGCGCAGGTGTCGCGGGATCTCGGCTACAGCACGCCGAGCGCGTTCATCGCGATGTTCCGGCAGGTCGCCGGCGATGCGCCGCAGCGCTATCTCGCGCTGTAGCGACGGTTAGCCTCGTCCGGCGTCAGCGCCCTTCGGACAGGTATTGATGGGGGGCTTGGCCGAACAGCCGCCGGAACATCACGGTAAACGCACTGGGCGTGCTGTAGCCGAGCTCGAGCGCGACGGACGCGACGCTCGCGCCGTGCGCGAGCCGCGTCATCGCCTCGGCCGCGCGCATGTGCTGGCGCCAGTGGCCGAAGCTCATGCCCGTCTCGTCGCGGAAATGCCGCGCGAGCGTGCGGCTGCTCGTGCCGATCTCGTCGGCCCAGCGGTCCAGCGTGTAGTCGTTCGCCGGGTCCGTCATCATGTGCTCGCAGATCGCCAGCAGGCGCGGGTCGCGCGGCAGCGGCAAGCCGCCTTCGCCGAGCGGCGGCGCTTCCTCCAGCAGCTTCAGCAGCAATGGGACCGACAGCGCGGTGCTGCCGTCGGGCGGGTAGTCGTAGCCGTCGCGCTGCATGTTCGTGACGAGCTCGCGGATCAGCGAGTCGATCGCCATCACGCGGCCGGTCGGCCAGTGCCACGGCGTGGCGTCCGGCTCGACGCTCACCGTGCACAGCGTGAGGCGCCCGACCGCATGCAGCTCGTGGTCGATGCTCGGCGGCAGCCAGACGCCGCGCGACGGCGGCAGCGTCCAGCTGCGCGACGGCGTCAGCACCCGCACGACCCCCCGCAGCGCGAGGATCACGTGGCCGAACTCGTGCTGGTGCCGCGGCTCGTGCTGGCCGTTCTCGTAGGCGAGGGTGCGCACGATCACGGGGCGCGGCAGGCGCCGCCGTTCATGCGGATAGCGATTGAGCAGGAATTCCTTCATCCGGGATCAGAGGCGTGAGTACGGACTGTTCAGTAACGGACAAAATTTGGCTGAAACTGAACATTTTTTGTCTACCTGCGAAATAAGGTAGCCGGTATTCTTGCCGGGTGTCAATTGAACGAAAACGATAGTGCGACTGCAAATAATAATGAGTCGCATTACATGTGAACAAAATCGGCGACAGCCACACGCAAGGGCGACTGGAATGAGGTTTGGGGAAATGGGTGGGCCGCTGAAGCTGGGCATCGCGGCGACGCTGCTTGGCGGCACGGTGCTGCGGGCGAGCGCGGCGGACGACGGGACGGCGGCGGCGCCGGGCGGCACGCTGCCGGCGCTCGAGGTACGGGCGGCGTCGGCGCAGGAACCGGCGGGGCCGGGTGTAGGGTACGTCGCGACCCGTTCGACGACGGCCACGAAGACGGATTCGGCACGGCTCACGCAGCCGCAGAGCGTGTCGGTCGTGACGCGCGAGCAGATGGACGATCTCGGCGTACAGACGGTCGACCAGGCGCTGCGTTACACGCCGGGCGTCTATTCGCAAGACGGCACCGATATCCGCTTCGACCAGCTGTCGGGGCGCGGCTTCTCGCTCGATTCGTATCTCGACGGCCTGCATCTGTACCAGTCGCCGCGTTTCGCGACGCCGCGCATCGATCCGTATTTTCTCGAGCGGATGGAAGTGCTGCACGGGCCCGCGTCGGTGCTGTACGGGCAGGGCAGCCCGGGCGGCCTCGTCAATTACGTGAGCAAGCTGCCGACCGCCGAGCCGTATCACGAGGTGATGCTGCAGGTCGGCAACCACGACAACTACCAGCTCGGCTTCGACTTCAGCGGCCCGGTCGACAAGGCGGGCACCGTGTCGTACCGCGTGGTCGGCCTTGGCCGCACGGCCGACACGCAGGTCAGCCAGATCAAGGACCAGCGGATCGCGATCGCGCCGTCGGTGACGCTGCGCCCGAATCGCGACACGACGTTCACGCTGCAGGGCAGTTTCCAGCGCGATCCGAACGGCGGCCTGTTCAATCCGGTGCCCGCGAGCGGCACGCTGTACGCGAACCCGAACGGGCGGCTCGGCCCGGACCGCTATTTCGGCGATCCCGACCGGGACGGCATGCACCGCACGCAGTACTGGTTCGGCTATCAGTTCGAGCATGCGTTCAACGACAGCATCAGCGTGTCGCAGACGCTGCGCTATCTGCATATCGACCAGCACTATTACCAGACGTCGGTCACGAGCCCGTTCGCGGCCAACGGCAAGACGGTCGCGATGTGGGGCAACGTCGACAACGAGCATTACTCGCAGTTCGAGGTCGACACGCATGCGCAGGCGCGCTTCTCGACCGGGCCGGTCGAGCACACGGCGCTGTTCGGCATCGACTACCAGCGTTCGATGCTCGGCGACAACGAGGGCAACGCGGTGGTCGGCACGGTCAACCTGTTCCAGCCGAACTATGCGGCGCTGCCGACCCAGCCCGTCAACACGCGGCTCGACTATGCGCTCAGCACGTTCGGGGTCTACGCGCAGGACGAGGCGCGCTTCCGGAACTGGGTGCTCACGCTCGGCATGCGCCAGGACTGGGCCGGCGGCAACCAGCAGACGACGTCGATCGCGACCGGGGCCGGCACGCTCTATCACTCGAACGATCATGCGTTCACGTGGCGCGCGGGCCTCGCGTACCGCTTCGACAACGGGATCGCGCCGTACGTCAGCTACGCGCGTTCGTTCCAGCCGCTGCTCGGCTCGGCCTACGGCGGCCAGCCGTTCTCGCCGACGAAGGGCAAGCAGATCGAGGCCGGCGTGCGTTACCAGCCGAAGGGCTTCGACGGTTTCTTCTCGGTCGCGGCGTTCACGCTCACGCAGGACAACGTGCAGGTGACCGATCCCGTCCACCCGCAGTTCGCGATCCAGACCGGACAGGTACGCTCGCGCGGCATCGAGGCCGAGGCGCACGCGAACGTCACGCCGAACCTGAAGCTGATCGCGTCGTATTCGTACCTGAACCAGTCGGTGACGGAGAGCACGATGGCGAACCTCGGCAAGCGGCCGACGATCGCGCCGCGCCACACGGCGTCGGCATGGGCCGACTACACGTTCCCGAGCGGGCCGCTGCGTCACTTCGGCATCGGTTCGGGCGTGCGCTACACGAGCAGCTCGGCGGGCGACACCGCGAACACCTTCGAGGTGCCGGCGCGCGTGCTGGTCGACCTGGGCGTGCACTACGACCTGAAGAACTGGCGGCTCGCGCTGAACGTGAACAACCTGTTCGACCGCGAATACATCTCGTACTGCTCGTCGTCGTCGCTGTGCTACTGGGGCGCGACGCGGACGGTGCTCGGCACGGCGCGCTATCAATGGTGAGCCCGGTGTCGAGAAACCCGAACGGCGGCGATGCACCGGCCGGTGCCGGCGCGGGGCCGGCCTGCGCGACGCGCCGCCGCGCGCTCGCGTGGTGCGCGGCGGCGGCGCTCGGTGGTCTGGGCTGCGCGAGCGGCGCGGCGCGGGCGGCCGTCGCGGCGCACGCGGCGCCGTTGCCCGTGACGCCGGCTGCCGTGCCGGAGGCGCCGAGAATCGTCGTGCTCGACTGGCCGCTGACCGAGATCGTGCTGTCGCTGGGCGTCGTGCCGGTCGGCGTCGCGCGCCCGCCGTGGTACAAGCGCGTCGACGGGGTTCCGCCGTTGCCGCCCGACGTGGCCGATACGGGGCTGCTGTTCCAGCCGAACTTCGAGGTGCTCGGCGCGCTGAAGCCGGATTTCGTCCTGATCACGCCGCTGCATGCGCCGCTGCGCCCGATGCTCGAACGGGTCGCGCCGACCGTGACCGTCGGGCTGTTCGGGCACGGGCTCGACGTCTACACGGCCGTGCGCGACGCCACCCGCCAGCTCGCGCGGCGCCTCGACCGCCCGGCGGCGGCCGATGCGCTGCTCGCGCGGGCCGACGCCCAGCTCGACGACGTGACGCGCCGGCTGGCCGGTTTCCGGGCGACGCAGCGGCCGGTTTATCTGCTGTATCCGATCGACGACCGGCACATGTCGGTGCTCGGCGAGAACAGCCTGTACGGCGGCGTGCTGTCGCGGGCCGGGATCGCGAACGCGTGGCGCGGCGATACCGATCCGCAGGGCGCGACGCAAACCGAACTCGCGGCGCTCGCGCAGCAGCCCGATGCGCAGGCGCTGGTGCTCGACATGCCG
The DNA here is from genome assembly GCF_000731655.1 of Burkholderia sp. MSh2. NCBI lineage: Bacteria > Pseudomonadati > Pseudomonadota > Betaproteobacteria > Burkholderiales > Burkholderiaceae > Burkholderia > Burkholderia sp. MSh2. The sequence goes on from NZ_JPGM01000038.1 coordinate 26,708, forward strand.
GCCGGCGTCGGCGCGCAACTGGCGCGCGGCCCGCTGTGGAACGCGCTGCCGTTCGTGAAGGCGGGCCGCGTGCGCACGCTCGGCGCGCTGCCGTCGCTCGGCGGCGTCGTCGCGTCGATGCGCTTCGCGCAGGGCCTCGCGCTCGCGTTGCAGGAGGGCGCGCGATGAAGGCGCGCACGATGGTGGTCGATGCCGGTTCGCGCGCGTGGGCGCTGCCGGCGCTGCTCGCGGCGGCGACGCTGTGGGCCGTCGTCCATACGCTGTCCACGCAGCTTCCCGCCGCGCAATGGGCCGGCGTGCTGACTGGCGGCGCGGACGTGTCGCTGGCGCAGCTCGTCGTGCGCTACGCGTGGCTGCCGCGCGTCGTCGTGTCGATCACGACGGGCGCGGCACTCGCGCTTGCCGGCGTCGTGTTCCAGCAGGTGCTGCGCAATCCGCTCGCCGAGCCGCTGACGCTCGGCGTGTCGTCGGGCGCGTCGCTCGCGCTGTCGGCCGCGTCGATCATGGCGCCGGCGCTGGTGGCGGGCGACCGCTTCGCGGTCGCGCTCGGCGGCGCCACGCTGGCGATCGCGGCGACCCTCGCGCTGACGTGGCGCAAGGGTTTCGCGCCCGTGTCGGTGACGCTCGCCGGCATGGTCGTGAGCCTGTACGGCGGCGCGCTCGCGGTGCTGCTGGCGATCGTGAACGAGCGCTCGCTGGTCGCGGTGTTCATCTGGGGCGCGGGCTCGCTCGTGCAGAACGGCTGGGAGGTCGCGGCATGGCTCGTGCCGCGCGTGGCCGGCTGCATGATCGCCGCGTGGCTGCTCGCGCGGCCGCTGGCGCTGTTCGCGCTCGACGATCGCGGCGCGCGCCAGCTCGGGCTGTCGGTGACGGCCGTGCGGCTCGTCGCGCTCGCGATCGCCGTGAGTCTGAGCGCACTCGCGACGAGCGCGGTCGGCGTGATCGGCTTCATCGGGCTCGGCGGCCCCGCGCTCGCGCGGCTCGCGGGCGCGCGCCGGCTGCGCGACCAGCTCGCGTGGGCGCCGTGCATCGGCGCGCTGCTGCTCACGCTCGCGGACCAGCTCGTCCAATGCCTGCCCGGCGTACTGGGCGAACGGCTGCCGACCGGCGCGGCGCTGGCGCTGCTCGGCGGTCCGCTGCTGCTCGCGATGCTGCGGCGCGTCCGTACGGGCGGGGTGCGCGCGGCGATGGATACGCACGACACGCGACGCCGTTCCGTTGCCCGGTTCGCCGTGCCGGGCGTCGTCGTGCTCGCGCTGGCCGTGTGGGTCTCGCTGCATTTCGCGGTGACGATCGACGGGTGGCAATGGACGCCCGCCGCGCAATGGCCGGCCGTCGCATTCTGGCGCGTGCCGCGCCTGGCCGCGTCGCTCGGCGCGGGCGTGATGGTCGCGCTGGCCGGCACCGTGCTGCAGCGCCTGACCGGCAATCCGATGGCGAGCCCCGACCTGCTCGGCGTGAGCGGCGGAGCGATGCTCGGGCTCCTGGTCGTCGCGCTCGGCGCGGGCGTTCCGTCCGCGCCCCTGCTGCTCGGCGGCGCGTCGGCGGGCGCGCTCACGTGCCTGGCGGCGATCATGGCGTTCGGCCGCCGCGCCGGCTTCGCGCCGGACCGGATGCTGCTCGTCGGCATGGCGATCAGCGCGTTCTCGCAGGCCGCGATCGTGCTCGCGACCGCGCGCGGCGGCGTGCAGGCCGAGCTGCTGCGCGCGCTGCTGTTCGGTTCGACCTACGTGGTCCTGCCGCAGACCGCGATCGCCGTCTGGGTCTGCGCCGTGGCGGCGGGCGCGCTTGCGTGGCTGGCGTTGCGCTGGCTCGACATCCTGCCGCTCGGCGCGGATGTGGCCACCGCGCTCGGCGTGCGCGCGAGCCATGCGCGCGCCGCGCTGTTCGCGGTGGCCGCGATCCTGACGGCCGGCGCGACGATCGTGATCGGACCGATGTCGTTCGTCGGGCTGATGGCGCCGCATTTCGCGCGGCTGCTCGGTTTCACGCGCGCGCGCTCGCAGCTCGTGATCGCGGCGCTCGTCGGCGGGCTGCTGATGGTGGCCGCCGACTGGCTCGGCCGCAACCTGCTGTTTCCGCAGCAGTTGCCGGCCGGTATTCTCGCGACGCTGGTCGGCGGACCCTATCTGCTCTGGCTGTTGCGACGATGACGCCGACGGCAAGCCTGAACCCCACTACAACTGATGGCGGCACGCCGCCCGTCGCGCGAGCGGCAGGGCGGCGTCGCACGCGCAAGGACACCCCATGTCGCTGTTTCGTTTCCTGACCGGAAGTTTTCGCTGGATCCTGCCGTTCGCGTTGCTGACGAGCCTCGCGAGCGGGATCGGCAACGCGATGCTGATCGCGCTGATCAACCAGGCGCTCGGCGCGTCGCCCGAACGTCTCGTCGCGCTCGGCTGGCGCTTCGCGGCCGTCGTCGTCGCGGTGCTCGCCGCGCGCGCCGTGTCGCAGATGCTGTTCATGTCGCTCGGCCAGCGCGCGAAGGCGATGCTGCGCATGCGCACGATCCGCCGCATCGGCGATGCGTCGTACCCCGATCTCGAACGGTTCGGCAGCGCGAAATCGCTGTCGGTGCTCACGCAGGATCTCGACACGATCGTCGTGTTTTTCGTCAACCTGCCGACGATCGCGATGCAGGGCGCGGTCGTCGCCGGCTGTCTCGCGTACCTCGGCTATCTGTCGTGGCAGATCCTGCTGTTCGCCGCCGTCACGATCGGCATCGCGATGCTCGGCTTCCGCGTGGTCCAGGGGCGCGCGCTGACCGACCTGCGCGATTCGCGCCGGCGCGAGGACGATCTCGTGCGCCACTTCCGCGCGTTGTTCGACGGCGCCAAGGAGCTGAAGCTGCATCGCGCGCGGCGCGACGCGTTCGTCGGCGAGATGCTCGAACCGGGCGTCGAGGCCGTGCGCGTGCAGCGTACGCGCGGCTACACGCTGTATGCCGCGGCGGCGAGCTGGGGCAACCTGGTCCTGTTTGCGTTCATCGGCCTCACGCTGTTCGTGCTCGCGCGCTGGTACGCGATCGATGCGCACGTCGCGTCCGGCTACGCGATGGTGTTCCTGTACATGATCATGCCGATCGAAGGGCTGCTTGCGGCGATTCCGTCGATCAGCATCGCGCGCGTCGCGTTCGAGCGCATCGAGCAGCTCGATGCCGCGCTGCCGCGCGAGCCGGCCGACGGTGCGCGGCCCGGGCGCGCATTCGGGCGGATCGTGCTCGACGGCGTGACGCATCGCTATGTGCGCGACGGCGAGGCGTTCACGCTGGGGCCGATCGACCTGTCGTTCGTGCCGGGCGAAACGGTGTTCCTGATCGGCGGCAACGGCAGCGGCAAGACGACGCTCGCGAAGCTGATCACGGGGCTGTACGCGCCGGAAGGCGGGCGGATCCTGCTCGACGGCGAGCCGGTCGACGCGGCGTCGCGCGAGCGCTACCGGCACCTGTTCTCGGCCGTGTTCAGCGATTTCTTCCTGTTCGAGCGGCTGTTCGGGATCGATGCGGCCGAGCGCCAGCGCGCGCGCACGCTGCTCGAAGCGCTGCAGTTGTCGCACAAGGTCGCGATCGACGGCGGCGCGTTCTCGACGCTCGACCTGTCGCAGGGGCAGCGCAAGCGGCTCGCGCTGCTGGTCGCGTATCTGGAGGACCGGCCGTTCTACGTATTCGACGAATGGGCGGCCGACCAGGATCCGCTTTTCAGGGACGTGTTCTACCGGCAACTGTTGCCGGAACTCAAGGCGCGCGGCAAGACGGTGCTGGTGATCTCGCACGACGATCGATATTTCGCGCTGGCCGATCGCAGCGTGAAGCTCGACTACGGGCAGATCGTCGCCCGGTCCGACGCCGCGGCGCCGCATTCGATGGTATCTCCGACATGAATCCGATTGCTTCCGCACCGGCGCAGGCTTGCGCGCCGGACTCATCGACGGCCGCCGCAACGCGGGCTGCCGCGCCGCACACGCCGTTCTTCGCACTCGAACGCGTGTCGTTCGAAGCGGCCGGGCGCGTGCTGCTGCACCCGGTCGATCTCGCGTTCGAACGCGGCAGCGTGGTTGGCCTGCTCGGCCACAACGGCTCGGGCAAGTCGACGCTGGTGAAGCTGCTGGCCCGTCAGCAGCAGCCGTCGGGCGGCACGATTCGCCTGCAGGCGCGGCCGCTCGACGCCTGGGCGAACCGCGCGCTGGCGCGCGCCATTGCGTATCTGCCGCAGCATCTGCCCGCGACCGACGGCCTGACCGTGCGCGAACTCGTCGCGCTCGGCCGCTATCCGTGGCATGGTGCGCTCGGCCGGTTCGGCGACGACGATCGTGCGATGGTCGACGAAGCGCTGCGCGCGACGGACGTCGCGACATTCGCGGACCGCGCGGCGGACAGCCTGTCGGGCGGCGAGCGGCAGCGCGCGTGGCTGGCGATGCTCGTCGCGCAGCGCAGCGAGTGCCTGCTGCTCGACGAGCCGATCTCGGCGCTCGACGTGCGGCACCAGATCGAGGTGCTGGCGCTGGTGCGCACACTCGCGCTCGAACGCGGGCTGTGCGTGGTCGTCGTGCTGCACGACGTGAATCTCGCCGCGCGCTATTGCGACAGGCTCGTGGCGTTGCGGCAGGGGCGGGTGGTGATCGAGGGGACGCCGGACACCTTCATGCGCGAAGAGGTGCTGACGAGCGTCTACGATATCCGGATGGGAACCGTCGCGCATCCGATGGGGCGCGGGCGTATCGGGTTTGCGTACTAGGCCGTCGCGGATCGTTCGGCGGGCCGCTGGCGTGCTCGCCGCGACACGCGGGCGACGACGAGCCGATGCGGCGAGCCGGCCCGGGAGGGCACGGAAGGGCGCGACACCGGCAGCCCGCCGCGCCGGATGTCGCCGTGCATCGGCGGGCGGGCTGCGCCGTTACGGTGAAGTACGCGAGCGCGCGACATCGGCTGGCCGCGCCGCGGAGCCGGCGCGTACGTCCGCGATCACGCGTCGAACGGCCAGTGCCAGCGGCTCGACCTCGCTGACCCCGAGGGTGAGCTTCGCAGCGAGCAGCGCCGCGAGCTGCTCGAGTTGTGCGAACGCGTAGCCGGGGTCTGCCGTGACGACGTTCACGAACGCCATGCTTCGACGATATCCCGCCCGGATGTCGATGCGGACGTCGCTCGGGAACCGCTGGCGCAGCGCGTCGCGAACCTGGTCGATATCGATTTCCCGGGGTTCCGCGCGCCGGCCTTTTCGAGGCTGAACGTCGGGCATGAACAGATAGGCGCTGACGCGCACTTCCGGGCCGTCGACGGCGCTGACATATGCGCCCTGACGATAGGCGAGCACGGCGAGCCGCTTGCGCCGCTCGAGCCCCGATACCAGGACGCATGCGCCGGCGACGATTGTCTGGCCTTCGCCGATCATCTGCCCGAATCGGGCCGCTCGCTCGCCGGAATCCTCGTGTCGTCCGAACTGCAGCGCGAGCCGTGGAATCCTGTCGATCTCCGCGCCGAGCCGCTTCCTGATCGACAGCATGGCCGCCTCGTTCACGTGCTCGAACACGACTTCTGCCGCGAGCGGGCGACCGGCCGCATAGGCCGTGAGCCACTGCCGGATTCCGGCGAGTTCGTCCGGCGCGCCATCGCCCTGCAATTCCAGCGTGACGAGGACGACATCGCCATGCAGACAGGTGCTGGCGGCCGGATGGGGCGCCACCCGAACCAGGCTGCGGGCGTCGTCTGCGCTTGACGCGCGTACCGCCGCCAGCAGGAAGACGTCATGCGCGTGGATGCCGCCCGGTACCACATACGCGCCTTTCTTCCAGGCCAACGCGCGCAGCTCCGGAAACAGGTCGTCCGCTTCGTATCCCGTCGCGATCACCGAGCGGCCGAGCGCCGTCAGCTCGCGAGGCGACCCGCCGCCCGACAATCGCGGGCCGGCAACGCCTTCTTCCTTGAACAGGTGCTGCCACCCGGACGAATACTCGGCATCAGGCGCCCAGGACGGCAGCAATTGGGCGAGGTAGGCGTCCGCATCCGCGATGGTTTCGAACTTCGCGACCATCACGCACTCACCGCTGTTGTTGCCGGAGAATGCCTGCCACACGCTGACGGAAGGCGTGGGCCGGGGGCGATATGCGTTCGCTTCGCGACGCGCGCAACCGCGCCGCGCGCTTGGCTGCGCGAGGCGCGCACGCTCGTTCCGCCACCCGTGCAGAATTTCCTCGGCGCGGGTCGCGGGCAGGCCGCCGTCGTGGAACGAGCATCCCTGCATGCGTTGATCGGGCGTGATGGATACGAAGTCCAGACCTGCGCCGCAGTCGCCGCTCCCATCGGCGCCGTCGAACAGCCGGGGGACGGGAACCGCGTCGCCGAAGCACACCGACAGCCGGCAAGCGATCGGCGAATCCTGCACGATGTCCGCAAGCTGCGCGCGGCCGCGGGGCGAAAGGTGCCGGCGCAAATCGGGGCCGACGTACGACAGCAACGAGACATCGTGGCAACCCAGCGCAGCCAGTTCGGCCAGCAGCGCGGGAAGGCCCGGCAGCACGGCGTCATCGACGATCAGGTTGGCGCCCCACCTTTGCCCGTAGTCCGACAGGACCGTACCCGCATCGCGCCAGCGCACGCCGTCGTAGAGCGAGACGCGAACCTGGCCGAAGCGGCCGGAATAGGGCGCGAACGTGCTGCGCCGGATCAGCGTCCCGTTGGTCGTGACGTTCAGTGCAAGCGGGGTGGTGTGGTAGAGGATGTCGACCAGCTCGGCAAATCCGCGGAACGCGAATGGCTCGCCGCCGCCGAAGGCGACTTCCAGCGTGCCTGCCGCGCTGAGGCCGCGCAGGACGTCGGCGGCCGACTGAACCGACCAGACGCTCTCGCGCTGCAGGTCGCGCGAACAGAAATCGCAGGACAGATTGCACTTGTTCGTTATCCCGAACATCGCGACCCGGGGGGCGACGCGCCGCAAGTGGCCGGTTGCCGCATTCTCGATCCGGACGTGCGTGCCCGTCGCCGGGTGGAAGCGCAGCAGGGCGCCGTCCAGCGGATATTCCCTGAATGCGTTGCGATCGGAATGCGTGGAAATCGACATCGGCGAGGCTCTCTGCTTTTTGTCCAGGGCCGCCATGAATCATGGTGCGCGCCTTGGCTTTTGAATTGACTCGCGTAGCCGCCGCGTGCCCGCGCTGGGTGAGCGTGGCGAACCGGCGTTGACGGGTTTCCGGCCAGCCGGGTGCGCCCGGATTCATGGCGCGGTTTCGCTCGCGGGTACCGGCTGTCGCGCTCGTCAAGGTCACTTTCTCGAGTCGGAGCCGACGGCCGACAAGCCTGGCTACTGGAGAGTCGGTGCGAGTATAACAGCGGCCTCGGTTGCCTTCTGCAGGCGGTGCCGATCTGCGGCGGAATGCCGTGACCGGTCGGCTGCTCCGGCCACTCGCGCTTTCCTGTCCGCGTGGATCGTTCGGGTCCCACCTCGGTCATTGCGCGTCGGGCGCGCAACGATGCACGGTAGATCTGCCGGTATTCGCCAGCGTCATGAATTGCGATCCGGCTCGGTCGCCTTTGAATCGACGAGTCGATACAGTCCCCATCCGGCAATCATGGAGGGCAGGAAGTAGACGGCCTCGATGTCGGGCTGGGCGAGCAGGGCGATCGCGGGGCCGGGGCAATACCCGGCCGCGCCCCATCCAAGGCCGAAAATCGCCGCGCCTGCAACGAGTTTGCGATCGACGGCGCGTTCCGCCGGCAGATCGAAGCGTCCGCCGGACAAAGGCGCGCCGCGTGTCAGTACGAAATGGAAGCCGACTCGCGCGATCGCGAAGGCCGCGCCGAGGACGAACAGGAGACTGCCGTCCCATTGCCCGGTGACGTCGAGAAAGCCAAGCACCTTCTCTGGGCGAGTCATGCCGGACAGCGCGAGGCCGACGCCAAACAGAAGCCCGCAGACGAAGGTCGTCAGGTATTCCGGTGCCTTCATCTCAGTCCGATCACATGACGCACCACATAGGTCGACACCATCGCTGTCGCCAGAAACGTGCCGGTCGCGACGGCCGAGCGACGCGACCGGCGAGCAAGCCCGCATACGCCGTGTCCGCTCGTACAACCGTTGGCGAGCGCGGTGCCGAAGCCCGTCGCGAGGCCGGCCGCAATCAGCAGGACCGGAGGGAATCCGGGGCGCGCGTGCGGCGCCCACCCGGCATGCCCGATCGAGCGAGCGATTGCGTACCAGACGGCCGCGCCGGCGACCAGGCCGGACAGAAATACTGCCCGCCACGCGGCCCCGGATCGCGGCCCCCAGATGAACCGACGGGCGATGCCGCTGATTCCGGCGATCTTTCCGTTGGACCAGAGAAGCAGGGTTGCCGACAGCCCGATCAGCAATCCGCCGGCGAGTGCGCTCCAGGGCGTCAAGGATGTCGCCATCGTTTCCATTTCCCCCAATGCAAGGCCGCGTGATGCGATGTCGCGCAATCCGGGCAGGCGCGCGGGCGCCGGGCCGCTGCCGGCCCGCCGGACTCAGAATTGCCTGCCGAACGAGAGGCCCACCACGTCCTCGGAAAGATGCACGTTCGCGTTGCCCCCGCCAAAGGCCGCGGGAATCGAGTTGTCGCCGTCGACGGTCTTCCTGAACGCATGCCCGTAAAACACGCCGAACGACGTCTTTGCGTCGGTCTTCCACGTGGCGCCGACGGTCGCCTGATCCTGCACGACCCCCGGCGCGAGGATGTTCAGGAACGTCTCGGTGCTGGCCACCGGCTGGCTCGAATGGCTGTAGCCGGCGCGGAGCGTCAGATGGCTCGTGACGTCGTAGCTGGTGCCGATCTTGATCACGTTGGTATTGCGCCAGCCGAAGCCCGGGCCGTTGGCGGAGCCGAGGGCATTGCCGGCAGACAGGTTGGCGAGCGGATTCGCGATCGCGTTCACGTTGCCGTACAGGATGCGCTGGAAGTCGGCGGCCACGGTCCAGGCCGGCGTGACCTTCCAGGAGAAGCCGATGCCGTAGTTTTCCGGAATGTCGAACGAACCGCCGTCCGCGAAGAGGCCTTTGTATTTGTCGAAGCGGCCGTGGATCTTCGACGCCCATGTCACGCCGACCGTCAGTGTCGGCGTGATTTCGCCGGTATAGCCGAGGTGAACGCCCACGCCGATCGTCGAATCGGCGCCCCGGTCGGTCACGTTGTCGGGCGCGGCCGACATCGCCGTGAACGGCTGCAGGCCGCTTGCGGTAAAGCGTTGATAGGCAAGGTTCAGGCCGATGCCGAATGCGTGCCGGTCAAACAGCTTGTAGGCAATCGTCGGGGAGAGGAACACCTGCTCGAGATCCACGCCAGCCGATCCCGAGGCGCCGAACGCGCGAAACGGGTTGTTGGCGTAGCCGGTGTCGAGGCCGCCGTTCGCGTACAGTGCAAGGCCGGCATATGCGTTCGGCAGAAACTGGTAGGTCACGCCGAATTCCGGCAGGGCGAAGATCGAGCGGTTGTTGCCGGCGTAACTGCCGTTCACGCCGTATCCGTTGCCCGACACGTCCGCACCGCGCTTGGGCAGGAAGAGGCTGATATCGCCGTCGAACCGGTTGCCGACGAAGGCGATGCCTGCGGGGTTGGCGGCGGCGGCGAGTGCGTCCTGGGGCAGGCCGATGCCGACGCCGGCCATGCCCTGCGACGCGACCCCGTAGCCATTGGAAAAGTAACCGTTGGTGGCCCACGCAAAGCCCGGTGCTGCGACGACGACGCCAACGAATGCGCAAGTGATCCCTTGTAGCCTCATGCGTTTCCCCGAATAATGTTTGGAACAGTTATCAGGGACGAAGTCTATGCAGGCGGTCTTGCACCTCAAACCAAGCATTTCACATAAGCTTTTGATAGATTATAAAAACATAAAATGGTGATGTCCGATGAGCCCTTCCGATCCCTCCATTGACCTTCGCACCATGCAGGCGTCGGCGGCAAAAGCCTGCGCGTTGCTCAAGGTACTTGCCAATCCGGATCGTCTGCTGATCATGTGTCGCCTGTCGCAGGACGAGCTGTCCGTCGGCGAACTGGAGGAGCAACTTGGCATCCGCCAGCCGACTCTTTCCCAGCAGTTGGCCGTGCTTCGCGAAAACGGGTTGGTGACCGCCCGGCGCGAGGGCAAGAACATTTTCTACTCGGTGGCGAGCCAGCAGGCGCTTGCCGTGATGGCCGTGCTTTATCAGCAGTTCTGCGCCGAGGCCTGAGTGCGGCAACCGTGTGTGCCGGGTTGCTGACGCCGGCTTCGTATCTGCGTCGCTCGACGGGATCGGTTCGACGCGAAAGTGGGCCACGCTCGGGCCACTCATGCGGCGCTATGTAAAATAACCCGTCGCGTTTGCGCGATTTCACTCACTTACCCTTGCGGGTCGTCATGCACCGAAAGCCTGCATCCACAAGCCCTGACTGGGTGATGCGCGCCCAGCCGGCCGACGGCATCGAGCGCATTGAGGCCTGGTTTCGCGGCAAAGCTTACGCGATGCATCGCCACGATACGTACGCGATCGGCCGTACCCTCGCTGGCGTGCAGAGTTTCAGCTATCGGCGTAGTCGGCGCGATAGCTTGCCGGGCAACACCATCGTGCTGCACCCTGACGAGGCGCACGACGGTCAGGCGGGTACGGGCGAGGGGTTCCGGTATCGCATGATTTACGTGGAACCGGCACTGATCCAGGACATATTGGGTGGCCGGGCGCTTCCGTTCCTCGAAGGCGGCGTGACAACGGATCCGCGTATCGGCGCGGCAACGGAAATCCTGCTGCAAGGGGTGGGCGACACGCTCGAACCGCTTGAGCAGAGCGAGGCGCTGACGGAGCTGGCGCATGCGTTGTCCGCTGTCGCGGGAATGCCGCGCGAACGAGGCAAAGGCGATTATTTCGCGGCGCGCCGTGCTCGCGATTTCCTGCTCGCAAACTTCACCCGCGTAGTCACGCTCGACGAAGTTGAAGCCGCAACAGGCCGCGACCGCTGGAGCCTCTCGCACGATTTCCGTGCGTTCTACGGCACGAGTCCGTATCGCTACCTCACGATGCGTCGACTCGATGCCGTGCGGCGCCTTTTGCTCGCAGGCGTGCCGCTCGCGAGTGCGGCGGCGGACGCAGGCTTTGCCGATCAAAGCCACATGACGCGTCATTTCCTCAAGACCTTCGGTCTGACTCCGGGGCGCTGGCTTCGGATCGCGGGCAACGTGCCCGCCGGTTGAGTCGTTACCCACAATCGTTCAATACAGCCGTCGGGCGGCTGATTATTCTCGACGGCATGTCCATACCGAACGGAGAGAACGATGTCCACATCAACACATGCCGGCACGGCTCCCGCCTCACGCGGTCAATGCGAGGCGATCGACTTGATCGGCAGGATTGCACTGATCGACGGGCACTGGCAACCGCGTGTGGTCGCGGAAATGAACGACTATCAGTTCAAGGTCGTCAAGCTTGAGGGCGAATTCGTCTGGCACAAACACAGCGATACCGACGAGACCTTTATCGTGCTGGCCGGCGAATTGCGAATCGACTTTCGTGGTGGGCCGTCGGGCGACGGCACTATCGTGTTGCACGCCGGCGAGATCGCCGTTGTGCCGAAAGGCGTCGAGCACAAGCCCTGCGCGCCTGCCGAAGTCAAACTGCTGCTGATCGAGCCGCGCGGGGTTGTGAATACCGGGGACAGCGCAACGAGCGAGCGCACTGTGGCAAACGATCAGTGGGTTTAAGGCGCTGCCTTTGAGAACAAGGGGGATGGCTCGCTTCCCTCGTGGGGCCGCATGGCGAGGGCGCGAATGTCGGATGCCGTTCGCGCCGCCCCGATCGTGAATGACAGAAGGTGGTGGCGCGTTCGCAGGTTGAGACTGGCTTCGTTCGACCTTGAATGGTCGTTTGACTCCCTACAAAGCAGACGCTCGACTGATTGGAATCTCGTCGGTGTCTACGCTTTGGATCGATACCACGCCGTGCTTTTCGGTGTAAACAAAAGTATTACGGCCAGAACTTCGGCGACGTTCTCAAGATTGTTGCCTAGACTCGTCGATAGGTTCTCCGGATTCATCGAGTGGCTTAGCAGGAGAAGAAGGAAGGTGAGTAACGATATTGCTGACAAAACGTTCTTTGCCCAGCGTCGCCGATAAAACAACTTTGCAATCAATGTCCCTTTCACTAGCACCCATACTGCGGATGCCGCCACGCTGAAGATCGTAATGTTTCTAAAAGTACTACCCGAAATCTTGGTGGAAATGGAGAAATCTTCCAGGGAGAGCAGATAGGTGGCGTAGGAAAGGCTGGCCAAAAGACGCAGGGATAGACAGAAAGAAATCAGATAAATAAGGGCGGCAACTTGCGTAGTTGCCGGGGCGTCCCTGTTGAGGATCGGAACGCTCTCGAGAAGATTGAACTTTATCGCTGGCATTTTATTCGGCGCTTCATCGGATTAACAAAAAATGTCGATCTCCGCATGCCGACGGCCCGAAATTACCAAACGACAACTGACGAGCGCATGCTGGAAAATGTGACGCGACTAATCAATCTCATGGCACTGCATGCCGATTATCATCGATCTGGCCTGGCGTGTCGAATGTCTCGCAGTGGCCGGCCACCGACCGATACGCTCGGTCGAAACCGGTCCTTTGCAGGCCTTCCACTTGCCCACTTCGACGCCAGAAAGCGGTCGTGCCTTGTTCAGTGATCGACCAAGAGGTTTGCTGGAAAAACGGACTAAACATCCGCCGCGATCCATGCCAGGACGCTGTTTCGGGCGTCTTCTGGATCCCGACGATTCCATCCGACATCGATCATTACTTGGCGCTCGCCTTCACCAAACAAAAGCGTGACCTGCCCCCTCTTGATTCTTGTCGAGGCCCACTGGAAAACATAGCCACGCTCGTTTCGACTGGAGAAGTCCAGGCAACTGACGAGTCTTTCAGCCGTCCGCTCCGGTGATTCCCAATGAGTCGACGCTGCGCCCTGCGCGAGGGCCGCTTCGTATTGCTCCTTTTTGAAGACGATGCGGTGACCTTGGGCCAGGTGCCAGACGACTTGGTCACTGAACACCTCAACGTCTGCGAGCTGATCTCCGCAGCCAATTACACCGCAACTGCATCTTCCGATAAGAAATTCTCCGCCGGCCCGAAGTGCGGGCTGACCAAAGAACTCTGGAGGGTCGAGGCCAAGACAGTCTGGCCCAAGCGTGTTCAGAATATCAATCCCGGTGGCCAGCGGACGCACCTCATGGTCATTTGACTCAAGGGATTCGGCGAAAGAAAATTCGAGAAAATCCATTTTGATCCCGGTCGTTTGTCATGCCGATTACATTAGCCGATTCGACAGGCCGCATGAACGTCCACGCTCACGACACCGACGAACGCGGAGGAAGGTAGCCGACCCATTTCGGCCCGTTGCCTTTCTCGATATCGAACGTTCGGGCTTTGCGCCGTACCCGCCCATATCGACCACTCGGCACGCACGTTGGTCTCAACAATCACTGCGGATGGTTGCCTGTTTGAAACCGCGCTGCTTGACCAGCAAGTCCACGATTTGCTCGCTGACGAGTTCGGCCCAGCGACGATATTGGCCAGCACCCGGGTGAAATCGATCACGGGCCATCTCGAGCGGCTTTGCTGCCCAGTCGAGCGATATATAGCGCGCGGCGTCGTCCTGGCTTATCCACCGTCGCAGCATACGGTCCAGACGCGTTGCATATCGGCCCAGATACCAGCGTAGCGGGTGCTGGGCCGCCGGCAGAATCCTCAATGGCGGCAACCCTGTTGCAACCAGGCCAACTACGCCGGTGCGACGGCGGACTTCTTCGACCAGCCGCCGGTAGTCTTGCAGGAACTGGAGTGGCGAACGTTGCGACGTTACATCGTTCGTGCCCAATGCAATCACGAGAAAGTCCGCCGGTTCCAATTGGCTCTGCCTTAACAACGCCAGCGACTCCTCGGTGTTGACACCCGACTTTGCGACCAGTTGCCATGTAATTGGCCTGCCCAATTTGATGGCCAGCAGTTTGGCGACGGGTTGCGCCAATGCCTGCGTCTGATCTTCTACGCCCACTCCTGCCGCCGAGGAATCACCGACGACCAGAATTCGCAATGCCGGTTGCGGGGCGTCTCGCAAGCCCTCACTCCCGCAACGAGGTCCTGCTGCTTCCGGCAGACGCAGCGCGGTTCGCCTTAGCCTGCGCGCCTGTATCAACAGAACGGGGCCGAGGACAAGTTTGTAGAGACGCAACATTTTCAGTTCAGGGCAGAAGAAGAATAATGGTAGCCACGCAGAGACGGGCGCCCCGGGAATCGCCCGATTGTCGCCAATCCGGACGCGTCAGTTCACGGACCGTTGTTGGCTGATCGCCGACCGCGGCAGATGGGGGCGCTCCCACTGGATGCTACTTCCATGGCCGTCCGAAGGGGACGCTTCGACCGGTTCATGATTTCGATAGTGACAGGAGATAGTCCGCTAGACCACCGTCCCTCCACACATTCGTTTCTGTTCGATCGACCCGGTCCTTGGGATCAAGGTCACGCTCGACTACTTTTCCAGATCCGAAATTATTTTCGATCGGGCGTGCGATATCCAGTTGTATTCGAATGACTATCCATTCCAGGAAAAGGTTCGGCATTCGCGGTGTTCGGTGCAACTGCTCCTTATAAAAGTACGGGTCGACGCCCAGCCATATCAGACCCTCCACCCACTGCCCGACTCTCGCGAATCTTGGTGGTCTGGTATTGGAGAAGACCTTGACTCCGAAGTCTATGACCCACACATGACGGGTCGCGAATATCACTTGCGCTACAACGTTGTAGCGGCAATCCCCATTTGGGGCGCAACGCATTGCGCGCTCGTCGGACGGAGCCAATGCCGAACCACCGAATTCAAGCGCAAGCGTGTACGACTCGCCGCGCTTGAAGTCTTCGTAGTTTCCGTCCTGGATAATCCACGTATTGAGACCAACAGTCAGTTCGGTCATTTGTAAGCCATCAATCGTTGACAGGAGTTGGCCGCCTGGCGACCGACGCCGGCGGCCCTTTACGTGTCGCCTTCTCTTCCCGATGCAGCGTTTACGTCGGCGACTTCCATTCGCCTGCCCATAGATCGAAATACCTGAAGGCGGAGATTCGGCCGAGCACGACTTGCTCGCCGATGTCATCGACGACCTTGAATGGGACGGAGATTCCGAAACGACCTTCCGGCAGGGGAAAGATCTCGGCGAACGGAGCCACACTGCCCAATTTCTCGACCACTTCGGCGTGGCTCCCTGCCACAACGACGACTTGAATGCCCATCAGCGCTTGAACTCCACGGCGGCAACATCACGGAGTTGTGCTCTGACTCGATCAAGCGTCGCTTCGCTCACCGATTGCCCACGGACGTCATGGACAAGTCTGCATTTCCAGGAGTCTGAAGGCAGGTGCGGCCGACCGTGCAGAATTCGCGCACGGTTGTATTCGACGCTGAGTCGCACGGCTTCGGTGGATTCCAGGCTGTGGTTGGCTACCAGAACGAACTCGCCCAACCCGGTGTTTACCATTTCCGGCGTGAACATTTGAGTCCTCTCCACCACAAAAAAGCGATTCTATTCGGACCATCCGCGCGTGACGCGCCGATGAGAAGCCTGAACTGCGGTATGCCGCGAATCGGCGTGTCGAGATGTGGCGGATTGCAAAAAAGGGCGATTGTGGACAATCTGGTCGCACAAGTTGATGAGTGGCCGTCAGGGGGATTCAACTGGTCGATGCAACACTCTGGACACTGCGTAAGCAGTTGGGGGTGTTGCAAATAAGGCAGCGGAGCAGGATCGGCTACATCGAGCCTCGAAAGGCGCGGATGGGGAGCGGTAGCGCAAGGGTGACATGCTCTATCAGACTGCCCAACTGTCCGATCTGCTCGGCAGGTTTCGCATTCGGATGACGGGCAGGGAACGTACCGCCGGCCAATCGAAGCCCTGCGGCGCTACCAGGTGGCCGTTGATTTCGCTGCGTTTTACCGACGTAGATATCGGTCGCGCGCTGACGGGCCTTTTCCTCGCTTCTGAAACCTGCCCGAATGGACGAGCCACCTGATTGGAATAGTGAGTGGCCCTCGGAATAGGGCGCTATTAAAGCAAAAGTCCGCGCCGATGATAACTGTCAATGTTGACAGGTGTCGCCCTGATTCACGTTGTTACCGAGCCGACGGCAGCACCGCCTTGCCCGCCGTTTCCATTCAGGGCTGAGCGGACGATCGCTTACGCGTGACGCCATTTTGCCAACGTGGGCAGTTCGCGCTCGACGGCCGCATCGTCCAGACGGGTCCAGCTATGGAACGTACCGTCCCATCCCGGAACGGGCAGCGGAGCCGCGCAGCGAATGTCCGCGAGGCCCGGCCGATAGGCCTGGGATGGCCAGAACAGCGGCATGATGCGGCGCGCTTCCATGCCTTCGCGCAATTCGGCCGGCCCGCCCGCGTCGGCCACGATTTCGCAGTGGAACGACCAGTCCTCCTCGTTCCAGGCGAGAAAGACGCTTGGCGCACCGGCGGCATCGAACATCAGCACCGCGTCCTGATTGGGGCGCCAGTAGTATTCGACGATGCCTTCCCGCGCGGCCACCTCGTCGATCAGCTTGACGATCCGCGGATCCCGGTAGGTCGCCCCCGCCTCATGCAGGCCGATGTGCCCGCGGGCCGCGCAGAACTTGCGCTTCGCGTTGTCCAGCACGGTTGCCAGCTTGCGGGGCATCTCGACGTCGGTTTTCTTCAGATAGCAATCGATCAGTCCCGCGTTGAATGCTTCCACCGCCTCGCGCTCGTCGGCGATGCCGGTCAGCAGGATCTTCATGCAGTTCGCGTTGCGGATGGACGCAAGAAACCGGATGCCGTCGACCTCCGGCATCGAATAATCGACGACCACCGCGCCCACCGCCTCGAATCGGGCGGGATCGGTGAGCACATCGTGGCCGATCGCATTTCCGCCGCTCTTCTCTGCACCAAAATAGTCCGCGGCGGCCGGTGGGATCTCCGCGTCACGCGACGACACGAAGTCGAGCGCCGCCTGGGGCTGCGTAAAGAACCGGTGCAGGTGTTCGTCCGGAAATGCGCCGCGCAGTGCCTGCAGGAAATCCGGGTTGTCGTCGACAAACACCACGGACACGGGGTAAAGCACCGGCTGCCTAGCGAAGGATTGCATTCGAGTCTCGATAAATCAGCAGAGGAACGTGCGGTACCGGAGACGCTTTACCGCAAACGACGGCCGCGTTGCACGACCGCGTCAATTATCCGGCGAAAACGGGATGCGCATCAACTGTTACTCATCCGCGCATTCGGCGTGTGTCAATCGCGCCACTCGGCAGAAATGCACAGGGAGAATCGGGCCATTCCTTCTCGTTGAAGGAATGCGCAGCTACCGCCAGTAGCGACTCAAGGAGTTTTCCATGCTGACGCGAGACGCGATTCTTCACGTCCTTTCCAACGAAACGACCCATCTGTCCGAAAAGACCTTTCATCACGTGGTCGACATTTACCTCAAGGATTCCAATGCCTTTATGAATACCTATTTCGCACGATATTTCGAATGGCAGGGCGTGTGCCGTGAACGCTGGTTTCACGAATGCATCCACAACAACCTGCTGGCGGCCGGCGGGTCGTTCGTGACGAAGCGCGCGCATCAGGAATACGTCCAGGAGACGTTTCCGTTCCAGCGGGTCGACTGCTACCTCAATACGTTCGAGGTTCGGCAGTGCTCGGCCTATCTGCTGTTCCGCTTCTACGTTGACGGGCGGCAGGTGTCGCTGGGGTATCAGCAGATCGTGTTTGCCGGTTCCGACAAGCGGATCCGCCGGTTTCCGGCGGGCATCATCGAGCGGGTCAAGGCGTATGAACTGATCCTGCCGTCGGCCGCGAACTGAAGGTGAGACTGCCTTACCCGATGCGATAGCGCCGGGTGGGCGCCGGCGGATCGCGCAATGCCTGGTCCGCCGGCGAACCGGGTTCCGGCAGCCGGATCGTGAACGTGGTCCGGACGCCTGGGACGGATTCACACGCGATGGTGCCGCCGAACGCTTCGCATACGCGGCGGCAGAAGCTCAAGCCTATGCCGGCGCCTTGGCCGTGCGATTTGGTGGAGAAGAAATCGTCGAAGATTCGAGGGAGCACATCGGGGGCGATGCCCGGTCCCGTATCGCTGAAACGCACCACGCAGTAACCGTCGCTGCGATCGGCCTCGATCTCGATCAGCCCGTGGCCGCTTGCGTGGATCGCGTACAGGGCGTTTTTCAGCAGATTGAAGATGACGAAGGTCACGAGCGAGTCGGATCCGGAAAACTGAAGGCCCGGATCGATCGCGTCGGCCGATACGCGGTCCCGCTCGCCGGGCCGGAAGGGAAAGCGATCCAGCGCGGCGTCGACACAGGCCCGTATCGGACAGGCGGCGAAGCCGTGGCGATCCAGCCGGTCCAGCGTAAACGAGGCCAGGGACATTTCGACCACGGTACTCGTGGTGTCGACCTGGCGCCGGATCGACGATGCGAGCGTCGGCAGCCGCTCCAGTTGTCCAGGATACAAGCCGTCGGCGCACAGCCGGTGCTCCACCGCCAACCGATACCCGCGCAGCAGCACCGGCAGGACGTTCCGCAACTCGTCCGCGTGCAGGCCGATCGCCGCCAGCGGCGTGGCTACCTCGTGTGCGACCGTCGCGGCCAGCAGATAGGGGCCCATCAGGCCATAGCGGACGATCGACGCCGCGAGAATCCCGAGACTGAGCGCAATGAACAGCACCCCCACCGGATAGAAATCGGCTCCGTAGTTCACGGCATAGTCGGTGGCCGCGAGCGAGTAGAGGGCCAGGCTGACGAGGCATTGCGCAAGCAGTTTACGGACGTCTCGCGCCTTCTCCCGCCGCCTTGCCTCGATCAGGAGCCAGGCGCTGCGGCCGGCCAGGAAAGCCGTCTGCACGACGTGCAACGGATGCAGGAATCCCGCCTTCGGATACGGGCCAAAGAAATGCAGGCGGAATCCATCGACGACATCATTGCTCGTGACCAGCAGCCCGGCCATCAGGACGCAGAGCCCGTAGGATGCGAACATGATCGGCCGCTCGCTCCGGCGCGACACGATCTCCGTGACGAAATGATAGAAGGTCGTCGGCAGGAACAGGATGAACAGATAGCCTGCCTTGACCAGCAGGTTGGCGACGTTCGCATCGGTCGTCTGGAACAGGAACGCCCATGTTCCCTGCCAGACGAAGGTCGACGCACACATCAACGCGAACGGGACGGACACGCGCGTGAGCCCCTTGGTGGCCAGCACGTAGAGGCCGAACCCGAGGAACAGGGCAGATATGAACGCGGGAAAGATCGAGTACATGATGCGTAAATCCACGATGTTCACTGGTCGCGCACCACTGAACTGTCTCGGCCGGTGCCTTTAACGAGAGTAGCACGCAGCCGTAGGCGAGCGAGCGCGGCGGGTTGGTCCACGGGGCCTCCGCGCATCACAATGGCTGGTTGCGCGCGTGACGATGCCGGATAGGATAGTCGAACGCCATCGCGATCGTGAAATGGTCGCCGATTTACATCCTGGCCGCTACAGGCGGTTTCCCCGTGTTTGCATTCGCCATTGCGATTGGGCGAGCTGTCGCAGTGGCGAATGTCGATCGCCTTGATGTAACGCAAGCTGCGGTCGATCGTGTGAAGCGGGAACGCTATCGAGACGTCAATTTCGTTCGGGAAAACTGCCTGGCGAGAAGGTAAGTCGATATCGATTTGCAAATGTATTTTCGAATCAATTGCATTGATGGAACATGAAATATCGAATAATCGGTTGACTCTATACACCTATCCGTGAATTCGCGTCCCTGTCATTATTGCTGGGGCGCGAAGGGGCCGCCTCGTTGCCGTGGGCGATGGTGGCGTTGGCGTTGCTCGCGCCGGCCGTGGCGCAGTCGGCCAGGATGCATGGGTTCCGGCCCGGCCGCCGGGGCGCGATGGTCTGACGGGAGGCATCTTCGGGCGATGCGGCGATGCTCTCGTGCTACGGAATCGCGCCAAGGAAACCTGGAGCGATCCGGGCGCGAGTCTTGCGGAACACGTGGCCGGAACCTGGCAGCGGCTTGCCATGAACCGGTTGCGCTTGCGTCAAGCCGATCACGCTTTGGGGCCGTCTGAATTTGCCGAAGAGCCCCGTTGATGGGCGGATGCAACTGGTGAGGCATGGAGCGTGTCAGCCGCCAGCCTGCAAAATCCAGGTTCGCGTGCGCGATCGTACAGGACGATCGAAGCCAGAAACAATCGCGGCAGGACTGTGGTAGATTCCGTCTGCAGCCAAGTGCTGCGAACGTTCTCAGGGCGGGGTGAAATTCCCCACCGGCGGTAATCGCGCGATTGCGCGTAGCCCGCGAGCGCTTGCCGGGGATGGTTGTCACGGCAAGGTCAGCAGACCCGGTGTGATTCCGGGGCCGACGGTTAAAGTCCGGATGAGAGAGAGCGGGGTTCGTTGCGTACGCAAGGTACGCGGCTTGTCCCTGTGCGCCCATTCAACTCACACAGGATCAGCCGATGACACAGATTTCCCACGTTTCCCCAACTGCCGCTCCCCGTATCGCTTTTGTCCAGTCGTGCTGGCACAAGGAGATCGTCGACCAGTGCCGAATCGCGTTTGTCGATGCACTGGGCCATGCGAACATGAGCGAAGCGGATTGCGATTTCTTCGAAGTGGCCGGCGCCTTCGAGATTCCGCTGCATGCCAAATTACTCGCGAAAACCGGCAAATACGCGGCCATCGCCTGCGCCGGGCTGGTTGTCGATGGCGGCATCTACCGCCATGACTTCGTCGCGCAAGCGGTGATTTCGGGTCTCATGCAGGTGCAGCTCGATACCGAGGTGGTGGTGCTGTCGGCGGTGCTGACGCCGCATCATTTCCATGGATCGGCCGAGCATGTCGGTTTCTTCCACGAACACTTCCTCGTGAAAGGCGCGGAGCTCGCGCGTGCATGCGTCGATACGATCGGCGCGGTTGCCGCGCTCAAGGCGGAATCCGCGGCCACTGCGATGAAGCAGGCCGCCTGACGCTTGCGCTGCGTCCTTGCCGAACGGCAGGGCGCGTGCCGCGGGGTGGTTTGCCCCGTGGCACGCATGGTGGCTTTGCTGGCGCGTCCGCGAAGCTGACGTCGATGCCGCGCTTCTGCAGTCGTTCGACGTATTCTCGAGCGGGCCTTCGGTACGTCGCGACCCTATGGACGCGATTCATTGCGCCGAAAATCGCAAACACGAGGGCAGGCTACGTTTCCAGGCGATCCAGGAACGCCATTATCGCGTCGCGTGATCCAAGAATTTTCTTGTCTGCCCCGTAGTCGCCAAACAGTCGCTGGTGGCCAATGTATGAACTTGGCCCTTGACGGCTTCGATACGTCGAAGCCCAATCCAGCAATGCGTCGAATGACGCCGCGTCTCCTCCACGACGCACGCCCCGTTGGCGAATGTTCTCGACGCATTCCGTTTCATCGGGACACAGCCAGATGAGTGCCGTGGAGTCGCTGCGGATCTCATTGACGAGCGAACCGTAAATTCCTTCTATCACCCAGCGGTCGGTTTTCGCGGCGTCTCGCAGCAACCGTATGGCCTCGTTGCGCTCGCGAGCAACGTTGTACCCGCCTGGAAGCCAATGAATCGAATCCAGATCGATACAGGGCGACCCCATGCGATTTGCAATGCGTTCGGCAAGCCAGCTCTTTCCCGAACCGGAATTTCCCACTATCAGTGTTCTAAGCAAATTCATGCGGAGACCTATCTCGTGTTGCGCAGTGGTTGCTCCCGGGGTATGCCCGGGGCCGGCATCGATGCGCAGCTTACTCGCGCGGGCGGTGGGACGCTATCGAATCGGTTCGAAGCGTGCGGTCGAAGGCCGCAACGTTGTCGGGTTATGTCGAGCGCTTACTCTATTCAGCGGACGATCGTTCCTGATGACCGCACTGAATACTGCGGGCTGTCGTACACGATGACCAGGGCGCGTGATTTCGCGAACAGGTTGACGTGGCGATTGGCGGGGCGGGGAGCCGGAAGCAGATCGGATTCCCTTTTTCAAGTAACGGCGGAATTGGTTGCGCAACGTGACGTTCTACCGTGTCGAACCTGCGGTGCCGCGACTCTGAACCAGACGAGGTGCGATTCAAGCCAGGCGTTGGGAGGGACTGCTGGCGGCGAGTATGTGCATACCGTGGCCGGACGATCTCTGATTCACGAATAAAGACGTCGTGCGCTTTCCACGACGTCATTTCTTGTTGCTTTCATATTCTTTCGTTGTCGCTGCAATTTGGCGATTTTTAAGAATCATGAGATGTATAAAGTAAATCAAGACTCGAATGTCTTATTGACAGGCGTGGGCCGACTGGTTAGATTGATCACATGAGCGCACTTTTCGTCACGACTGCCACGACTGCCACGACTACTACCACGACCGCCAATGGCGGGCCGGGGAGAGGTTGTACGTCGTAGGCTGGCGCCTCAAGCGATCCCCAAGCCCCGCCGGAAACGGACGGGGCTTTTTTAATGCTCCGTTCGACTGGTACCCATGTCAACGGAGAACATAATGGGCGAAGTCGACCACCGAGTACCTGGTAAAAAACTGGATCTGTTTTACCGGCAAGATGAAAGTCCAGTCGCCATTTTGGGGTGCCGGCGCGGAATGATTCCTTATCGGATCGTGGGGGGATATATCCACGTCCGCATGCGCCAGGTCGGCTTCTCCGACGCGTGGCCTCCTCGGATTATCTCGTGCAGTCTTCGGAAACGGAGCGGTCGGTTTGAGACGCTATGGATACCTATGTTTCCCATTGAAGACGATAGCAACCCGCACGGTCTCAAGCCGATGAGTTGCCCGTGTCGCGTGCAGATCTTCAAGAAAGGCGCCCGATCGCACCCGGATCTCCCGATTCGATACTCCGCATTCGGGGCAGTCCATCGAGCCGAACCGTCCGGGGTGCGCCATGGCCCCATGCGTGCCCGCGCGTTCACTCAGGACGATGCCCAGGTTCTCCGTACGCCTGATCGGATCGAGGCCAAAGTCGCACGATTCGGTGTGTTGCCACGGACGATCCATGCAGATTCAGGGTTTGGAGAATTCGATGTGACTTTGTCGACGAAGCCAGCGGTCCGTGCCGGCGACGATGGGGTGCGGGACCGCGCAGCCGTCGTGCTCACGGAAGGCACGGCTGGCGGCGGCACGATCGAGGGGATGGTGTCTGCGGGGGAGCGGTCCGACGCGCTTGCGCTCGAGCGTACGTTCCAGCGCGGGCTGGAGACGGCTCGCGAGTCGATCGCACTACCGGGGTGAGACGATGGATGCAATCAAGTTCACGCGCGCGTCGGTAT
The DNA here is from genome assembly GCF_000731655.1 of Burkholderia sp. MSh2. Lineage (NCBI taxonomy): Bacteria > Pseudomonadati > Pseudomonadota > Betaproteobacteria > Burkholderiales > Burkholderiaceae > Burkholderia > Burkholderia sp. MSh2. Next base: position 50,001 of record NZ_JPGM01000038.1, read on the forward strand.
GGCTTGCCGGAATAGCCGAGGACGTGCCGATTTCAACGCGAATCCTGCTGATCTTCCAGTTCCTTGTGAATCTGTCCGTGTTCGGGTCGCTGCCGTTGCTCGCTGCGTTTCTTGACCTTGAGCGTCATCTGGACGCCGGCCGCGTTGCCAGCGTACTGACAGTGAACTTGCTGGCGAGCCGGTTGATGCCGCTGGTGCTGGGTGCGTCGACGGATCGTTTCAGCAGCCGCGTGCTGGCCACGCTCGGTCTGATCTGCCGTGCCGCAGGATTTTTCGGATTCGCGTTTACGTCGTCGTTTCCGGGGCTGCTGATGTGGGCATGCTTGTCCGGGCTCGGTGCTGCTCTTTATGAAACAACCGCGTATTCGATCTTCGGGTCGCTCGATTCTGCCGTGCGTCCAAAGGTGTTTGCACTGAATAATCTGGCGCTCAATCTAGGGGCGCTGATCGGTCCGGCGCTGCTGATTGCCGTGCCGAACAACGACCGTTCGATGCCGTTTCTGGCAAGCGGCGTGATTTTCACCGCGCTCGCATTCGTGGCGCCCTGGATCTCGGGGCGGAGCGCACGCAAAGCTGCCGCGGTACATCCGCTGCGCGGCTTGCTGATCGTGTTCGGAGACAGGCGGTTCCGCCGGCTATGCTGGGCGCTCGTTCCATTCTGGACGGTGTACACGCAGATCTATGTCTTCATCCCGCTGACGTTTTCGCATGGCGCAAACGGCTACAACGGCGTTCGGCCGTTCTACATCGCGAACGCGCTGATCGGAATTGCCACTGCTTCGCTTGGCATGAACTGGTTTCAGAGGACGGCCTGGCGATCCCTGATGACCATTGGGCACGCGGCAATGTGTTGCTGCTTTGCGATTGCTGCATTGCTGTTCGGTCGCATCGATGGCGCCGGCGCGTCGCTGGTCATTCTGATTGTCGTCGCGATCGTCTTCACGTTTGGCGAAAGCCTGATCCTTCCGGCATCGAATATCGCGCTTGCCGATCTGACGACCGAGGGTAACGCCGGCAGCTATTTTGGTGCATCGGCGATCTCCTGGGCGATCGGCGGGATGCTCGGCAACTTCATTGGCAGCGTTGCCGCCGGCTGGACCGTGCTTACGCCGGGATGGGCCACGTTCACGGGGATCTCCCTGATTGGTCTGCTGGCATTCTGGAGAGGGCATGAGTGAATCGTGAACCCGCCGTGGGGAGCGGTGCGACGGGTACTGCTCTGACGTCGAGCAAGCGCGGTATCGAGCCGTTGCGCGCCGAGCGCCGTGCCATCCATGGCAGCGGCCTCGGCAAATATCGGTGGGTCGCCGAGCGCACGCATGCCAGGCTGCATCACTTCTGTCGTCTTCGTATGCGTTTCGAGCGCCGTGCTCACATTCGCCGCGCACTCCTCAAACTCGGCTGCCGCTCGATCGCCTGGAATACTTTGCAGCGGACTCGTCAACCTTCGTGAAACCGCCTCATAAAGATATTGGGATCCTGTCGTTTCAACCTCGTATCGGAATCCTTTGGTTTGAAATCGGACGGGCGAACGTGACGCCGGTCCGTATCGAGCCCCGTACCCGCTTCGCGAGACTTTCGCCGCAACGGTACGGAGTCTGGCCGCATCGCCCGATGTCACCCCACCTGCGCGCCACGCTCCTCCGCAAGCAACCGGCGATAGTGAGGCAGTGCCCCAAACAGTAACCACACCGCGAGCGCGGCCGCGATCGTGCAAACGATCCCGATCGAATCGCCGACCATCTTCGGATTGCCGAACACGCGATCGCTGAAGAGCGCGATCAGCGTCGGCCCGAGCCCGAAACCGATCAGTTGCGCGAAAAACGAGTAGAGCGCACCGACGGTGCCGCGCATGCGGCTGGGCGCGACGAGTTGCAGCGCCGCGGCCATGCACCCGGTCGGCAACGTGAAGAAGAACACCGTGCCGCCGGCTGCGACCAGCGTACCTGTCGCACCGGGCGCAAACGGGATGCTCGCGCAGCACAGCAGCATCGGGATCATTGCAAACGCGGCCGTGCGCAACGGTGCGTCCTCGTACCCGCGCCGTTCGAAGCGGCGTACGACCCACGGGCCCGCCAGTGCGCCCGCCATCCCGCAGCAGACCACCAGCGCGCCGAAACGAAACCCGACGAGCGCAGCGGGCATGCCGTGCGAACGGATCAGGTAAGTCGGCATCCACGCGGGCATGCCCAGCACGACAATGGCGAGCATGCCGACGCCGAGCAAAATGCGCGCGTAGAACCCGCGCCGCGCCCACAGAAATGCAGCGGATTCACGGGTCGAGAACTGGCGGTCGTCCGCACCGCCGCTGACGACCTTGCTGCGCATGGGCTCGCGCACCGTCAGCCACACCAGCAACGCGAACAGCACGCCCGGCAGCCCGATCAGCACGAATGCCAGTTGCCATGTCTCGAACCCGGCGAGTACCGGGAACTGTCGATGAACGTCGCGGGCGAACGAGATGACGAGGCCGCCGGCGACGAGCGAAAGCCCGCCGCCGAGCATCGGGCCGAGAATGAACACGCTCATCGCGCGCGGCATCTGCCTTGCCGAAAAGCAGTCGGCAATCATCGACAGCGCGATCGGAAACACGCAGGCTTCGCTGGCCCCGACGCCGAAGCGTGCGAGGAACAGCCCCTGGAATGTCGTGGCCTTGCCGCACAGGGCCGTGAAGATGCACCACATGCAAATGCCGACCAGCAGGATGTTGCGCCGGTTGGCGATGTCGACGAGCCGGCCGAAGAGCGGTGACGCGATCAGGTAGGCGGAAATGAACGCGATGCCCTGAACGAGGCTGAGCTGCGTGTCGGAAATGGCGAGCGAGTGACGGATCGGGTCGACGAGCAGGTTGAGAAGCTGGCGGTCGATGTACGCGAGGGAATACGCGAGCGTGATGATGGCCAGGATGTACCACGACCGGAGGCTGTCATGGACGACCCTCGACGAGGTTCGTCCCGATAGCGCATCGTCCAGGCCGCCGACAGGCGGCACTTCATTCATGGCATTCCTCATCTTGTCTCCGATACGATCGTCTGATGCATGTGAAAGGGGATGTCGGGACGGCATGCCGCTTGCGCGTCAGGCCGGTCATGGGCATCTGGTCAGCCTGGGTGGTCGTTCGACGCATGAGGGATGCCGCTCACACGTGCTCGATTACCAAACTATCGTTAGGTAGTTTGGCGTGACGCCAAGCGATGTGCCATGCGTGTTATCCATTAAGCATCGCTGCCGCGGGCCATGAATCAAGCGGCGACTTTCACGCGGTGCGACCCGATGTGGCGTACGCGGCGTCCGGCGCGCGCGTTGTCGATACGTCAGCGCGCCCGGTCCCGCCGGAATCGGCATCCGCGTTCGGGTTTGACCGGATGGAGCGATCGCCTGCGTCGAATCAATCTATCGTTCGTTAGGTAAACGGAGGATGCCGAAGATGGCGTGCCCGCCGGCAGCCCGCTCCGCATTCCGAAGCACGGAATGCGACGCTTGGCCGATGGAACGCGCATACGTCGGCGTTGCCGATCGACAGGGGAAAAGAGGCCGCACGAACGGCCCGGCGTCGATGCCGTGAGGTCGCGTATCACGCTGTGACACGACGCAATGCGCTGCGCCCATCCCGGGCGCAGGCGTAGCGTTCCGGAACTGGAGGAGCACGATGACTGACGATGTATCACGCGATTCGCAGCGCTTGCCGGAAGGCTTCGAGGCGCTCGAACCGTTTCTCGACCGATGGCATGCGCCGACGTCGCACGCGCGCTGGATCCATCGCGCGGCCACGCCGTACGCAGAGATCGTGACGTTCTACGAAGCGATGTCCGAGCGGGCGGAGGAGGCGACGGTCTATCTCGAGCAATTTCCGCTCGACGACATGCCGGCGCCCGCGCGGAACCTGTTTCGCCTGCTGCTCGCGATGTGCCATGCCGCGATCGCCGTCGAAATGCACAAGGCGTCGGGCATCCGGCATGCGCCACCCGTTCACGCATTGACGATCGCGGCCGGCTTTCAGCCGCACGGCTGAGCGCGCGTCCTCGGGCGATCAGAACCCGTCGTCCCCATCCCTTTCAGGAGCTGGCATGAACCACCCTGGTGAACTCAAACCGAGCCTGACCGAATCCGTCGGCCTGTCGACGAGGCCGATGCCGACCACGCTGTACACGGATCCGGAGCAATACGAAACCGAACGCGAGCGAATCTTCCGCCGCGCATGGCTGATGGTGGGCCGCGTCGAGCGGATCCCGAAGCCGGGCGATTTCTTCGTCAAGGATCTGGCGGTTGCCAAGGCGTCCGTGATCGTCGCGCGTTCGGAAGACGGCAAGATCCGCGCGTTTCACAACGTCTGCGCGCATCGCGCGAATATCGTCGAGCACCGTCCGGCCGGCAACGCGAAGCGCTTCGTCTGTCGTTACCACAGCTGGGGTTACAACAACGCGGGCGAACTGGCGAACGTGCCCGATGAAGCGGGCTTCTTCCATCTCGACCGGAAGAAATGCGGGCTGACGCCCGTCGCGCTCGACGTGTGGGACGGCTGGATCTTCATCAACCTGGCGCCGGCGCCGGAGGTCGGTCTCGCGGAATTCCTCGGGCCGATGGCCGATGCATTGTCCGGCATCGACTATCCGGACGCCGACAACGCGATCGTGCTGCGCGGCGAGTTCAAGGCGAACTGGAAGGCGGTGGCCGAAAACTTCAGCGAGGTGTATCACATCGCGTCGATCCACCCGAAAACGTTCGGGCCGATCTACACGGGCAGGGAAAACCCGTTCGGGCGGCCGCTGGGTGCGACCCTGCGCGGGGCGCATCGCTCGTTCTCGCTGTGGCTGAACCAGAGCGTCCAGGTGCCGGCGCACGCGAAGGTGATGCGCTGGCTGTTCTCGGCCGGCGAGACGGTGACCGGCACGCGCAATGTCGCGCAGGCCAATCCGCTCACCGAGCACCGCGGCGTGAATCCCGAGCGGCATCCGGACTGGTCGCAGGACGTGAACTGGTTCTTCCCGAACTGGCATCTGCAGATCTCGGCGAACCAGTTCTGGACGCACGAGTTCTGGCCGACGTCGGCGAACACGACGGTCTGGGAAGCGCGCTTCTACAACAAGAAACCGAAGAGCGTGCGGGAGCGTCTGCAACTCGAGCATTTCACGTCGCACATCTCCGACGGCATGCTCGAGGATCTCGGCAACATTGAATCGATGCAGGCCGGCATGGAGACGGGCGCGAAACCGTTCGTCCATTTCAACGAGAGCGAGATCCTGTGCCGGCACGGGCTCGAGCAGGTTGTCCGATGGTCGTCGGCGTCGACCGTGAAGGACGCGATCGCGTAGCGCCGGTGTCGGCGATCGGCCGCTGCCGGTCGCCGACGCACCGGCCCGCCTGCTTTCATCGAGGCGCGAAACCCGCGATGCGCAACGGCCCGGGCCTGCCTGCGGCCGCCCGGCGCGACGCGAGGTTCGAACGCGTGCTCAGGGCGTCGTTTTCGCATCCTGTAGCAGCATGTCGGCGGCTTTCTCGCCGATCATGATGGTGGCGGCATTGGTCGCACCCGAAATCGGCAGCGGCATCACGGACGCATCGGCGACGCGCAGGCCCTGCACACCGCGCACGCGCAGTCGCGCGTCGACCACCGCCATCGGGTCGCTGCCGGGCCCCATGCGTGCGGTGCCGTTGTGATGATAGACGGTGCCGCCGCGTTGGCGCGCGAACGCGAGAATCTCGTCGTCGCTGCGTATGTCGCTGCCGGGAAACATCTCGTCGACGTAGTACGGCGCGAACGGCCGCGCCTGCAGTACGGCCCGCGCCATTTTGACCACGCTCACCATCGCGCGCTGGTCCGATTCGTCGGTCAGGTAGTTGGGTTGGACCTCGGGCAGTTCATCGATGTTCGTGGAACGCGCCCGCACCCAGCCGCGACTGTCGGGGCGCTGCTTGTGGCCGCCCAGCGTCATGCCCGGATAGTGATCGAGCAGGCCGGGCAATCCTTCCTGATAGCTGCCGGGCGTAAAGGAAACCTGCAGGTCGGGGCGCGGCAGCGACGGCTCGGAGCGGAAGAAAAAGCGCATCGGGACCGGGCCCATGCTCAGGATGCTCGGCCGCCCGAGGAAATACCGGGCGATCTCCCGGGCAAGCGGCAGGCCGCGCCCGCGTTCGTTGAGGGTGGCGACGTCCTTCACCTTGACGGCCACGCGCAGGTTGAAGTGATCGACGAGGTTGGCGCCCACGCCGGGGAGGTCGACCCGCGGTTGCACGCCGATGGCGCGCAGATGCGTGCTGTCGCCGATGCCGGAGATCTGCAGCAGGCGCGGCGTGTTCAACGCACCCGCCGCAACGATCACCTCGCGATTGGCGCGCACCTCGCGCTCGGGTGCGCCGGCGCCGCCGGTCCGATACCGCACGCCGATCGCGCGGCGGCCGTCCAGCAGCACGCGCGTCGCGGGGCTGCAGGTGCGCAGCGTCACCCGTCCCTTCCTGACGGCTGGATGCAGGTAGGCTCTCGCGGCGCTCCAGCGCCGCGCCAGGCGGCCGCGCGTGTCGATCATGAAATGCCATGGGCCGACGCCGTCCTGCGCGTCGGCATTGGCGTCGGCCACATACGGATAACCGAGGCTCTCGACCGCTTCGACGAACAGGTCGCACAGTGGCGCGGGCATGATCGGGTCGGTCACGATCAACGGGCCGTTGCGGCCGCGATAGCGATCGTCGCCGGGACCGATGCGCGTCTCGGCCTTCCTGAAGAACGGCAGCACGTCGTCGTAGCGCCAGCCCGGGTTGCCGAGTGCGGCCCAGCCGTCGAAATCGGCCTGTTGACCGCGGTTGTAGACCATGCCGTTGATCGAACCCGAGCCGCCCACGACCTTGCCCTGGGTCAGCTCGATGGTGCGCCCGTCGGTGCCGGCGATCGGCCCGCTGCGAAAGCGCCACACCAGCCGGTCGTTGAACAGGTTCTTGATGTAGCCCGCCGGAATGTGGATGAACGGGTTGATATCGGGCGGACCGGCTTCCAGGACGCATACGGTATGGCCGGCTTCGGCCAGCCGCGCGGCCACCACGCTGCCGCCGCTGCCCGCGCCGACGACCACATAGTCGAATGTGTCGGTCATGGTTCACGCGTCCAGATTGAAATTGACGGTCTTCAGCTCGGTGAACGCCTCGATCGTCGACCAGCCGCCTTCGCGACCCACGCCCGAGCGCTTGATGCCGCCGAACGGCGCGTTCGGAATGCTGGCGAAGCCGTTGACGCCGATCGAGCCGCTCTTCACCGCGCGCGCGACGCGAAACGCGCGGCTGACGTCCGTGGTGTATACGCAGCCGGCGAGGCCGTATTCGCTGTCGTTGGCGATGCGTACGGCTTCCTCCTCCGTATCGAACGGAATCACCGACAGCACGGGGCCGAAGATTTCCTCCTGCGCTATCCGCATGTCGTTGCGCACGTTCGCGAACAGCGCCGGCTCGACCCAGTTGCCGATGCCGAATCCCGCGCCCGGAACACCGCCGCCGGCCAGCAGCGTCGCACCTTGTTGCCGGCCGCTTTCGACGTAGTCGAGCACGCGCGCCTGGTGGCGCCTGGAAATCATCGGCGCGGACGTGGTGGTGGCGTCGAACGGATCGCCGAACCGTACCTTCGCGAGTTGCGCCTGTGCGTGATGCAGGAACTCGTCCATGATCGAGCGATGCACGATCGCGCGCGACGGCGTGGTGCAGACCTGCCCCGACAGAAAAGTGGAGCACAGCCCCATGAGCGCCTGCGCGGTAGCCGGCACGCTGCGCGTGTCGGGAAAGACCAGCGCCGCGCTCTTGCCGCCCAGTTCCAGCGACAGGCGCTTCATGGTCGGCGCGCTGGCCGCCGTGATGCGTTCGCCGACGAGCGGGCTGCCGGTGAAGGTCACCTTGTCGACGCCCGGGTGCGACGTGAGCGCCGTACCCGTTTCGGTCGCACCGGTCACGAGATTGAAGACCCCGGGCGGCAAATCGCTGTCGGCCAGGATCTGCGCGAGCCGGCTCACGGCGAGGTTGGTGAGCTCCGACGGCTTGACGATCACCGTGCAGCCGCAGGCCAGCGCCGGCGCGACCTTCATCGCGAACGTCATCACCGGGCCGTTGTACGGCAGGATCGCCGCGACGACGCCCACCGGGTCGCGGAAGGTCATGTACTGCATGTTCGACGCGCCGGAGAAGATCGGCAGCGTGTCGCCGTTGATCTTGTCGATCCAGCCGAGGAAATGGTCGAAGATGTCGGCGGCGGCTTTGGCCGATACGCGCGAGTTGCGGCTGAACGTGTACGGAATGCCGTTGTCGAGCGTCTGCAATCGGGCGATTTCGTCCTCGGCCGCATACAGCCGCTCGACGACGGGCTGCAGCAGGCGCTTGCGATCCTGCGCGCGCATGCGCGGCCACGGACCCTCGTCGAACGCCTTGCGCGCCGCGGCCACCGCGAGCGCGACGCCGCGCGTGCCGGCCTCGGCGAAACGGGTCATGACTTCGTTCGTGCAGGGATTGATCTGGTCGAAACGCGCATCGGGCCAGTCGAGCCACCGGCCGCCGATGAAAAGGCGGCCGGGGCTGACATTCAGCGCGTCGAGCCGGGAAACGAGACTGAGCATGGATTCGGAAAGGTAAGGGGCTTACTTCGGCACCCCGGTGAAGACGTAGCCGCCGTGCGGGTCCTTGCTGACCAGCCCGAACGACGGCGAACAGAAATGCGTGCAGGCAAACAGCGTGGCGCTCCCGTCGAGGCGCGACAGGAGCGCGTGCCGCGTGGCGGCCGACTGCGCGTTGTCGTAGTCCAGCACCAGCGCCATGTCCGGCCTGGCGACCTGCACCGGATGGTGCATCGCGTCGCCGCCGATGATGAATGTCTCCGTGCCCGCGTCGACCTCGACCGCGATGTGGCCGATCGAGTGTCCCGGCGTGGAGAACACCGAGATGCCGTCGCCCAGGTCGGTGTCGCGATCGATGAAGTTCGCGAGCCCCGCGTCGACGACGGGCTGGATGGATTCCCGGAACGAAATGTCCTGCGCGTCGTACATCGCGTCGTTCGGGTCGCCCTGTTGCGCGTATGCGTATTCCGTCTTGCCGAAGTGGTATTTCGCGTTCGGAAAGGTGGGCAGCCAGCGGCCGTCCTGCTTGTAGGTGTTCCAGCCGACGTGATCGAAATGCAGGTGCGTACACAGCACGTCGGTGACCGCGTGGCGGTCGATTCCGGCCTGCTCCAGCGTGGCCAGGAAGTCGAGCCGCAGCTCGGCGAACGCGTCGAAGCCCGCGAGCTGCTTGTCGTTGCCGACACAGGTGTCGATCACCAGCACGCGCTTGCCGGTCGCAACGACGAAGCACTGGCTGACGGCACGCATGCGATGTGCGTCATCCACGTAGGGCGGCTTCATCCACGGAATGGACTTCATCACGTCGGGTGTGGCTTCCGGCAACAGCGTGCCCAGGATGCCACCGATGTCCATCTCGACGATCTGCACGATTTCCGCGCGACCGATCCGGGAACGAATGGTGTGCAGCAACGGCATGGCGTTCTTCCTTGGAGAGGGGGCGCGGGGCGCTTGACCGCGGGCGCTCGGGGGGAGCAGCCGGCAGGCATCGTCGAGAAATACCTGGCGAGGGCCCGTACATGGCGGATGGATTCAACCACGGCGTGCGGCGTTGCGGTCGATCCTCCGCCACGCTGTTCCGTACATCGGAGCATGCAGGCGAGGACCGCCCCGTCGGGACGAATGGGCGCGTCGAGATCGCCAATGTACGGAACACTAAATAATGCGAAATTGACGCTGGAACCTAGCCGTCAGTAGCATCGGCCCAGCTGCGTGTCGTCGATGTCGGGCGGCGCTGTCGGTCGGTCGCCGCACCGATGCGGCGGAAGCGGGTGAGGGGCGGGCAGCGGGCAGCGCGACCCCGAGCCGTCTGCCGGCTGCCGGGTGCGGCCCGCATATCGATAAAAACGAGGAGATGCCACGACGATGAAGTTGTCATTCAAGCAGCGGCTCGGGTTGCCGCTGGTACTGAGCTTGCTCTGTCTGATCCTGCTGTCCGTCGCCGATGCGTACCGGAGTCGCGAGATGCGTCTCGACGAGCGCAAGGCCGACCTCGTGCACGCAACCCAAATCGCGCTCGCCACGGTCGGGTTGTACGCGAAGCGGGCCTCCTCGGGAGAGCTGAGCATCGAGCAGGCTCAACGGCAGGCGATGGACGTGATTCGCGGCATGCGTTACGGTGAAGCCGGCAGCGGCTATTTCACGATCGTGAATTCGAAGGGCGTGGTCCTGATGTACCCGTTCGACACGTCGATTCAGAACAGGCCGTTGAGCGAACTGAACCCGAAAGCCGCTGCCATCGTCCGGCAACAGATCGATCTGGTGGCCGGCGCCGGCAGCGGCTTCCAGCGCTTCGACTATCCGAAGGAGACGTCCGGGGTGACCACGGACGCGGCCCGGATCGCGTACATCGACACCTATCGTCCGTGGGACTGGATCGTCAACACCAGCCTGTTCGTCGACGACATCGACACGGCGTTTCATGCGGGCCTGCTACAAAGTCTCGGCATTTGCGCGTTGATCGCGCTGGCGATGAGCAGCATCGTCGTGGCGCTCAATCGCGGCATTGCGAGGACGCTGGGCGGGGAGCCGGGCTATGCGGTCGAGATTGCCGGACGAATCGCGGCCAACGATTTCACGGCCGCCATCGCGACCGCGCCGGGCGATCGCGGCAGCCTGCTGTACTCGATGAAGCGCATGCAGGCGAATCTGTCGGCCGCCATCAACGGCATCAAGGCAAGCGCCGATTCGATCGCATCGGCGGCCGCACAGATCTCGGCCGGCGATCTGGATCTGTCGCGGCGTACGGAGTTGCAGGCCGCGTCGCTGCAGGAGACCGCGGCGAGCATGGCGGAACTCTCGTCGCGAGTCGGCCAGAACACGGACAACGTCCGCCAGGCGAGCCAGGTCGCGGTGCAGGCCGTGCAGGCGGCCGGGCGTTGCAACGGTGTCGTCTCGCGGGTCGTCGATGCGATGGGCAGTATCGATGCAAGTTCCGGCAGGATCGCCGAGATCGTCGGCATCATCGAAAGCATCGCGTTCCAGACCAACATCCTGGCGCTCAACGCCGCCGTCGAAGCCGCACGGGCCGGCGAGCAGGGGCGCGGTTTCGCGGTGGTCGCGTCGGAGGTGCGTTCGCTCGCCCAGCGATCCTCGTTGGCGTCGAAGGAAATACGGGGCTTGATTCACGAATCCGTCGAACATGTCAGGGGAGGCGTAGCGCTCGTGAACGCCGCGGGGGCATCGATGGCCGAGATCATGCATGCGATCTCGCGCGTGACCGACCTGATGGAGGAAATCGCTGCCGCCTCGGTCGAACAGGGGCACGGCATCGATCAGGTCAATCAGGCCGTGTCGGAGATGGACCAGGCGACGCAGCACAACGCGGCGTATGTGGAGGAAGTCGCCGCCGCCGCGCAGTCGCTGGACGATCAGGGCAAGCAGCTCGTCGCGATGATTTCGCGTTTCGTCGTGCGCGAGGGCGACGGGTCGCCGATGCGGAAAGCGAGCGGCGCGCGGCGGTACGACGCGGCTGCGATCGCGCCGGGACCGGTGTCGGCGGGCGAGTCGTATGCGATGCAGACGTGAGGACAATACCGCTGTCGCTTTGCATTGCCGTCGCGCGTGACGGACAGCATGCGCGTTGCCGGCCGGCGGAACGACGCACGCGCCGCATGGCCGATCGCGATGGAACGGGGCTTCGCTGCAGGTACTGACAACGCGCGACGGATGAACGACGGTTCCGACCGACACCACTTTCCGGAAGAACGGTCACGCGCCGGCCGGCGCGGATCGGTTCGTCCGGATCAGGAGACACCATGACAAACACGTTGCTGACAGACGACTCGACGCCCGGCATCCGCGTCGTCACGCTGAATCGCGCCGAGCGGATGAATGCACTGGATGGCGCGACGCTCGCGGCATTGAACGACGCGGTGCGAACGGCCGCCGATCCGGGCCGCGACGTCCGCGTGATCGTGATTCGCGGCAGCGGCCGCGCATTCTGCGCGGGCAACGACCTGAAATGGCTCGCGAGCGGCGTGCTCGCCGATCCCGCCGCGCACATGCGGCATCAGGACCTGATGCAGGACACGTTCGCGCTGATGGAAGCGTCGCGGCAGATCGTGATCGCGTCGGTCAACGGTTATGCGGTGGCCGGCGGGTTCGAGCTGGTACTGGCGTCCGACATCGTGGTCGTCGATGAACACGCGGAGCTGGGCGACGCGCATCTGCAGCGCAACCTGCTGCCGAGCGGCGGAGGTTCGCAGCGGCTGCCGCGCAAGATCGGGCTCGCGCGCGCGATGTACTACCTCGTTACCGGGCGGCGCATGACGGGGCGCGAGGCCGAGCGGATGGGGCTCGCGTCGCTCGCGGTGAGCGGCGATGCGCTCGACGCCGCAACGATGCAGCTCGCCCGCGAGATCGCGCGCACCGATGCCGATGCGCTGGCCGCCATGAAGCACATGACCCGCCGCGCGCTCGACATGCCGCTGCACGACGGGTTGTCGATGGAGCGGTGGATGCAGTACCGCTATCGCATCGAGTCGCCGTCGCTGGTGACGGCCGTGCACGATTTCGCGCGGCGCGAGCCGGGCTGAACGGCGCGCGGCGATACGCGGCCGCTCATGCTCGCGCGGCGCGCGGCTTGCGGGGGTTCGGCGTGGCGGTCTTCGCGGGTTTGGCCGCGCGGCTGGCCATCTCGGTGGCCAGGTGTTCGCGCTTCTCGACGAGGAAATCCATCAGCGCGCGCACCTTCGCGGGCATCTGCTCGCGCGACGGCGTGTACAGGTAGTAGCCGGGAAACGGCTTGCACCACGGATCGAGCACGCGCACCAGCGTGCCGGCATCGAGGTGTTCGCGCAGCGCGATGTCCTGGTGCTGGATCAGGCCGATCCCCTGCAGCGCCGCGCGAATCATGCCGTCGTCGTCGTTCGTGACCACGCTGCCCTGCGGTTCGACCTCGAACGCATGACCCTCGATCTCGGGCGACGTGAACTCCCAGCGATAGATCGCGCCGCTCGTCGTGTGGCGATAGCACAGACAGTTGTGCTCGATCAGGTCGGCGGGCGTGGCCGGCGTGCCGTGGCGTGCGAAATAGTCGGGCGAGCCGGCCACCGCCATCTCGAGCATCGGCGTGATCGGCACGGCCACCATGTGTTCGGCGAGGCTTTCGCCCAGCCGGATGCCCGCGTCGTAGCCGTCGGCGATGATGTTCGACAGTCCGTCGTCCATCACGAGCTCCACCCGCAGCAGCGGATAGCGGGCCATGAACTCGCCCAGGTGCGGCTCGACCAGTTTTCGGGCGGCGACCCGCGACGTGTTGATGCGCAGCAGCCCGGACGGCTCGTGCCGGACTTCGTGCAGGTTGCGGATCGCCAGCTCGATCGAGCCGAATGCCGGCCGCAGCGTGTCGTACAGCCGTTGGCCGTCCTCGGTCAGCGACATGTCGCGCGTGGTCCGGTACAGGAGCTTCACGTTCAGTTGCCGTTCGAGCGCTTTCAGGTTCTGCGACAGCGCGGCGCGCGACACGCCCATCTCGGCGGCGGCCCTGGTGAAGCTGAGATGGTGCGCGATATGCACGAACCACGCGAGGGAAGGGAGCTGGGACGGGTCCATGATGCGATTGTCAAGTTCGGTTGACGAATATAGTCGATATTTGATCGTCCGGTAATCGGCACAATGCCGGTGTCGGCGCGAGGCGCGGCATGCGATGGCGTGCCGCGCGTCAATGCGCCGGACGGCGAGCGGGAAACGGGGGAAGGCGAAGACGGCCCGCCGCACGCCGTGTCGACGGGCCCGGTTGCCGTGCGGATGCGCGGCGGCCGTCCGGCATGCGGCGCGGACAACGGAGAGGGCGGGCACCGTCGTCGTTGCGACGGCGGTGCGCGTGACGCGGCGACGGGTTCCGTCAGACGATCTTGCGCGATCGCAGATCGGCCACCGCGTGCGCGTCGAGCCCGATGCCGGCGAGGATTTCGTCCGTATGCTCGCCGGTCAGCGGCGGACGCGTACGGATTTCCGGTGGCGTGCGCGACAGCGAAACCGGCGTCGCGAAAATGGGCACCGGCTTCGGCGCGCCGGGATAGTCCATCCAGCGGATCACGTCGGCGGCCTTGATGGTTTCGTCCTCCAGCGCCTGGCGCGGCGAGTTGACGGGGCTGGCCGGGATGCGCGCCTGCTCCAGTGCGGCCAGTGCGTCGGCGAGCGTCTTGTCCGCACACCATGCGCTCATGAGATCGCTCAGGAGCGCGCCGTTCTCCCCGCGCAACGTATCGTCGGCGAAGCGCGGATCGTCGAGCAGTTCCGGCCGGCCCACGAGCTGCGTCCAGCGCTTGAACATCGGCCGGCCGATGACCTGCGTGATGAACCAGCCGTCCGTGGCCTTGAAGATGTCCGACGGCGCGTAGCCCGACGCGCGGTTCAGCGTGGCCTGACGATCGAGGCCGAGCAGCGCTTCCTCGATCAGCGCGCCGCTGGCCATGTTCAGGCCCGTGCACAGCAGCGACGCACTGACTTCCTGGCCCATGCCGCTGCGCTGGCGTTCGTAGAGCGCCAGCATCACGCCGAGCGCGCACGAGAACGCCGTGGCGAAGTCCACCACCGGCACCATGGCCTTTTGCGGCCGGTCGGGCGTGCCCGCCATGTACACGGCGCCGCTCAACGCCTGGCCGACGCCGTCGAAGCCCACGCGATCGCGCACGGCCTCGCTGTTGCCGAATGCGTTGGACGCGACGAGGATGATGTCGGGCTTGATCGCGCTCAGGCTGCCATAGTCCAGCCCGAGGCTCTTGAGCGTGCGCGGAGGCATGTTCGCGATCACCACGTCGGCATCGGCGACCAGCTTGCGCACGATCTCGCGCCCCTCGGGGCTGTCGAGGTCGAGCGTCATCGAACGCTTGTTGCGGTTGACCTGCAGGAACAGCGCGCCCTCGCCGTGTTCGGTCACCGGCACGATGAAGCGGTCCTCGCCGCCGCCGACGCGGTCGATGCGGATCACGTCCGCGCCATAGTCGGCGAGCAGCGCCGAGCAGAACGGCCCGGCGATGAAGCGGCCGAAATCGAGGACCTTGATGCCTTCGAGTACTTTCATGTTGCGTTCACGGTTGAGTCAGGCGGAGGTCGAGGCCGCACGCACTTCGTCGAGCGCGCCGGGATTGTCGAGCGACGACAGGTCGCCCGGCGGCTGGCCGCAGTACACGCTGCGGATCACGCGCCGCATGATCTTCGAGCTGCGCGTCTTCGGCAGTTGCGCGACCACGTGCACGCGGCCGGGCCGGAACGGGCGGCCCAGGCGCTTGTCGACGTGGCCCGACACGACGGCTTCCAGCTCGGCGCCCGCGACGCGCGCGCCGGGTTTCGGCACGATGAACACGACCAGCTTTTGCCCCTTGTCGGCATCGGCCACGCCGATCGCGGCCGCCTCGGCCACGTCCGGCAGCTCGAGCACGACCTCCTCGACCTCGGCCGGCCCGAGGCGCTTGCCGGCGACTTTCAGCGTGTCGTCGGAGCGGCCCATCATGAAATAGTTGCCGTCGGGCGTGCGCAGTGCGAGATCGCCGTGCACCCACAGGCCGGGAATGGTCTGCCAGTAGGTTTCCAGGTAGCGGTCGTCGTCGCGCCAGAACGATTGCGTCATGCCGACGAACGGTGCGCGGATCGCCAGCTCGCCGACTTCGCCGGTCACGCTTGCGCCGTCGGCGTTTACCACGTCCGCCGCCACGCCGGGCGAGACGGTGTTGAAGCCGCTCGGCGGAATCGGCCGGATCGGGACGCTCGCGAGCAGCGCGCCCGACGCTTCGGTGCCGCCCGTGTAGTTGATGACGGGCGCCGTGCCGTCGCCGAAGCGCTGCAGGAACCAGTTGAAATGCTCGGGCGCGATACCTTCGCCGGCCGTGATCAGCAAGCGCACGGTGGAGCGGTCGCCCGCGAGCGCGAGCGCTTCGTGGCTGGCCATCCCGCGGATCAGCGTGGGCGCCGAGCCGAAGTGCGTGACGCGGTGGCGCGCCACCACGCGCGACATGCGCGACCAGTCGGGGTAGTCGGGGGCGCCGTCGTAGCACACCAGCGTCGCGCCGCGCAGCAGCGCGCAGCCGAGCACCAGCGTGCCCGCGATCCAGCCCATGTCGGCGGGCCAGCAGTAGACGTCGCCCGGATGCACGTCGAAGTGAACCAGCGAATCGTGCGCGATCTTGACCGGAAAACTGCCGTGCGTGTGCACCACGCCCTTGGGCTTGCCCGTGGTGCCCGACGTATAGATCACCATGAACGGCGTATCGGGCGTGACCGACACCGGCGCGATCCCCTGGCCGGACGCGGCGGTCGCGGTGTCGTGCCAGTCGAGATCGCGCGCGTCCTGCGCGGCGGCGTCCTCGCCGCGCTTCCAGATCACCCGTCCGAGCAGCGGCAACTGCCGCCATGCATCGCGCAACGTACCCTGGACGTCCACGCGCTTGTTGCGACGCGAGAAGCCGGTGGACGCGATCACGAGGCGCGCCTCCGCGGCCGACAGGCGGGCCACGATCGCATCGACGCCGAAGCCGCTGAACAACGGCACGACCAGCGCGCCGAGATGCACGATGGCCAGCAGCGAGACGGTCGCCTCGACGCCGTTTTCCATCAGCAGGCCGACACGATCGCCCTGCGCGACACCGTGCCGCGCGAGTCCGGCCGCGAAATCGCGCACGCGTTGCTCCAGCTCCGCGTAGGTCAACTCGCTCACGCTGCCGTCCTCGCGCTCGGCGACGACGGCCTTTTGCCGCGCAGTGGCGGGGTGGCGCGCCCAGCCGTAAATGGTGTTGACCCAGTTGAGCCTGCCGCCCGGGAACCAGCCCGGAAACTGCGGGCCGCGCGACAGGTCCACGTAACCGGTCGGCGGCGTGTCCCACGCGATCGCGCATTCGCGCATCACGGTGTTCCAGTAGCGCTCGGGCTCGGCAAGCGACACGCGCATCAGTTCGTCGTACGACGGCACCTCCAGCGCGCGCATCAGCTTCACGATGCCGGCGTTCTGCAGCTCGCGCTGGCCGGGTTGCCAGGTCTGGCCGGATTCAGGGTTGCTCATGGTCGGTCTCCAGCCTTATGCGCGCTCGACGATCATCGCGATGCCCTGGCCGCCGCCGATGCACATCGTCTCGAGCCCGTAGCGGGCCTGGCGGCGGTGCATCTCGTGCAGCAGCGTGGTCATGATGCGTACGCCCGTCGCGCCGACCGGGTGGCCCAGCGAGATGCCCGAACCGTTTACGTTGAGCGTGTCTTCGAGCGCGTCCATCGAGCTGCCCCAGCCCTTCACGCAGGCCAGCGCCTGGCACGCGAACGCTTCGTTGAGCTCGATCAGGTCCATCTGGCCGAACGTCAGGCCCGTGCGTGCCAGCACCTTCTGCACGGCGGGCACGGGGCCGATGCCCATGCGGGCCGGGTCGCAGCCGGCGGCGGCCCAGCCGACCAGCCAGCCGATCGGCGTGAGGCCGAGCGCGTCGAGCTTGTCCTCGGCCACGATCAGGCACGCGGCGGCCGCGTCGTTCTGCTGGCATGCATTGCCGGCGGTGACGACGCCGTCCTTCACGATGGTGCGCAGTTTCGCGAGGCTGTCGGGCGTCGTGTCGCCGCGCACGCCTTCGTCCTGCGCGACGATCAGTGCATCGCCCTTGCGCTGCGGCACGGATACCGGAACGATCTCGGCGTCGAAATACCCGGCCCGTTGCGCGGCGGCCGCGCGCTGCTGGCTGCGCGCGGCGAACCGGTCCGACGCCGCGCGCGTGATGTCGTACTCGCGCGCCAGCGTCTCGGCGGTCTCGATCATCCCGCTGATGCGGCCGAAACGGCTTTCCGGCTGCGAGCGCTCGCGGCCGCGGTCGAGCCGGTCGTGCATCGTGACCGAGCCCGCGCGCTTGCCCCAGCGCATGTCGGTGGTATAGAACTCGACGTTGCTCATGCTTTCGACGCCGCCGGCCATCACCACGTCGGCCGCGCCGGTCTGCACCATCATTGCCGCCGTGGCCAGCGCCTGCACGCCGCCGCCGCAGCGCCGGTCCAGCTGCATGCCGGCCACCTCGATCGGGAAGCCCGCCTGCAGCGCGATCCAGCGCCCGGTGCACGGCGTCTCGCCGCTTGCATAGCTTTGCGCGAACACGACGTCGTCGATGCGCGCGGGATCGAGCCCGGTTCGTTCGACCACGGCGCGCGCGACGGTCGCGCCGAGCTCCTCGACGGGTACGCCCTTCAACATTCCGCCGAACGCGCCCACGGGGGTGCGCAGCGGGGAGACGATGGCTGCTCGTTTCATTTCGAATGCCTCTTGAATGTCATCAATATTCAGCCACCCGTGCTCGCGTGTCACGCGCCGGCGGCTATCGTGTGCGGTGCGGCCGCCGGATCAGCCGTAGCGGCCGCCGGTGACGTGCAGCACCTCGCCGCTGATGAAGCCGGCGCGCTCGCTGGCGAGGAAGGCCACTGCGTCGGCGATGTCGTCCGGACGCCCGACCCGCTTGATCGGTTGCGCGGCCACCGCGCGCTCCTTGATCGTTTCGTAGGTCGGCAGCGCCTGCACCATTTCCGTTTCCATGAAGCCCGGCGCGACGCAGTTCGCGGTGATCCCGTAGCGGCCTTCCTCCATCGACAGTGCCTTGGCCATGCCGATCAGGCCCGCCTTGGCGGCCGAGTAGTTGGCCTGGGTCGGGTTGCCCAGGTGGGCGCGCGAGCTGATGTTGATCAGCCGGCCCCAGCCCTGCTCGATGAAGTGAGGCATCACCGCGCGGGCGGCGAGGAACGCGCCCTTGAGCATCACCGTCATCACGAAATCCCAGTCGTCCTCGCTCATCTTCACGAGGTACTTGTCGCGCGGCGCGCCGGCATTGTTCACGAGGATGTGCACGCCGCCGAAATGCGCGACCGTTTCGTCGACGAGGCGCTGCACGTCGGCGGCCTGCGTGATGTCGCCCACGACGCAGTGCGCGGCCAGGCCGTCGTCGCGCAGCGCTTTCGCCGTGGCCTGCGCCAGTTCGGCGTTGATGTCGGTGACGACGACGCTCGCGCCTTCCTGCGCGAGCCGGCGCGCGGTGGCGGCGCCGAGGCCGCGCGCCGAGCCGGTGACGATGGCAACCTTGCCGGTCAAACCCAGATCCATGTGTGTCTCCTGAAGAATGGCGTGTCAGCGCAGGTCGACCCGCGCGTTGGTCAAAACCACCACGTTGCGCTCCACGGCCGTGACGCGCAGTGAAACCGTGTCGTCGCGCACCCACATCTCGGTGCGCAGCGTGTCGCCGGGCCATGCCGGCGCGGTGAAGCGCACGCGCATGCCCGCGAAGCGCGTGTCGTCGTAAGCCAGCACCGTGCGCAGCACCGCGTGGGCGGCCACGCCCATCAGCGCCATGCCGTGCAGGATGGGGCGCGGGAAACCGGCCGCGGAGGCGACCGACGGGTCGGCATGCAACGGATTCAGATCGCCGCTCAGACGGTAGATCAGCGCCAGTTGCGCGGGCGTGCCCAGCTCGCAGACGTGATCGGGCTCGCCGTCGGGCATTGCATGGGGCACCGGCAGCGGTTCGGTGCTGCCGCCCTCGCCGAAGCCGCCGTCGCCGCGCAGCAGGCTCAGTTGCACGACGGTCGCCAGCAGGCGGCCCGTGTCGGCATCGACGATCTCGCGCGTCTGCCGCAGAAACGCGCCCTTGTTTTCGCCCTTGTCCCACAGGCCGGTGATGCGCGTCGTGCCCTTGACGCGGCCGCTGGCCGGCAACGGTGCGTGAATCCTGATTTCCTGTTCCGCGTGCAGGATCTTTTGCCACGCGATGCCCGTATCGGCCTCACGCGCCCAGAAGCCCGGATACGCAAGCACGTTCGCCATGGTCGGCAGCGCGCGCAGCGACGCGCCTTCCCGGCCTTCGTAGACGTAACGCAATTGCCCGGCGTCGAGCGGGTCGGCGCCGAAGCCCAGGCCGAGCGCGTACAGCTGCGTATCGCGCAGCGAGTACGCATGCTCGATGGGCGGGAACGGACGAGACAGCAGATGATCGGGCTGGAGCGGCATGGCGAACGTGACGGCAGTGGATTCGGGTTCCCACGATGGAACCGCCCGATTGGCCGGTCAACGGATCGGCGTACATTGTTCCGTACCTTGGCAGACGCCCGGGGCGCCATGCTCGCCGCGCCAATGCCGGCCTCGCCGGCGCAATTTCATCCCTCGGAACGTTTTCGGCGGGGCGGTTGTTTCGCGCCGGCCGCCGGCGCAGCATCGGGGCGTTTTCTCCATCCTTTCAGGCGTACCGACATGATTCGCGATCAAGAAACGCTCAACGGCCTGCTCGACTCCATCAACCGGTTCGTGCGCGAGCGGCTCGTGCCCAACGAGGAGCACGTGGCCGAAACCGACGAGATTCCCGACGACATCGTCGCCGACATGAAGGCGCTGGGCCTGTTCGGCCTCACCATTCCGGAGCGCTTCGGGGGTCTGGAGCTGACGATGGAGGAGGAGGTGCTGGCGGTGTTCGAGCTGTGCCGGGCTTCGCCGGTATTCCGCTCGCTGCTGGGCACCACCGTGGGCATCGGCTCGCAGGGCATCCTGTTCGACGGCACGCCCGAGCAGCAGGAGAAGTACCTGCCGCGCCTCGCGACGGGCGAACTGATCGCCTCGTTCGCGTTGACCGAACCGGAAGCCGGTTCCGACGCGGCGTCGCTGCGCACCACCGCGATCCGCGACGGCGACGACTACGTGGTGAACGGCACGAAGCGCTTCATCACCAACGCGCCGCATGCGGGCATCTTCACGCTGATGGCGCGCACCAACCCGGAAGACAAGGGCTCGGGCGGCATTTCGGCGTTCATCGTCGACGCGAAGACGCCCGGCATCGGCTTCGGCAAGCGCGACAGGAAGATGGGGCAGAAAGGCGCCCATACGTGCGACGTGATCTTCGACAACGTGCGCGTGCCCGCCGCGAACCTGATCGGCGGAAAGGAGGGGCAGGGTTTCAAGACGGCGATGAAGGTGCTCGACAAGGGCCGCATCCATATCGCCGCGGTGTGCGTCGCCGTGGCCGAGCGCATGCTGTCGATGGCGCTCGCGTATGCGATGGAACGCAAGCAGTTCGGCAAGCCGATCGCCGATTTCCAGCTCGTGCAGGCGATGCTTGCCGACAGCAAGGCCGAGATCTACGCGGCCCGCTGCATGGTGGTGGATGCCGCGCGCCGGCGCGACGACAAACTGCCGGTGAGCACCGAGGCGTCGTGCGCGAAGCTGTTCGCGTCCGAGATGTGCGGCCGGGTGGCCGATCGTGCGGTGCAGATTTTCGGCGGCGCCGGCTACATGGCCGAATACGCGATCGAACGTTTCTACCGCGATGTGCGCCTGTTCCGCATCTATGAAGGCACGACCCAGATCCAGCAGATCGTGATTGCCCGCAACATGGTTCGCGACGCGCAATAAGGCGCTGCTTACGGGGTGTCTTGCCGCTTCGTGCAAGCCGGGCGAAGGCGCACGGGTCGCTCCGCATCGATCCGTGGCGGCAGGCGCCGCTCGTCGTTACCGCGACGCGATTGCGCACACGGTCCGGAACAACGCCGGAATTGCGTTCTGCCGCGACCCTGCGCGTGGACGAGGCGCCGGTCATGTCGCCGGTGCGTGCACGGCCACGATGGGCCACCGCGCGGCGCGGCGCCGGCATGGCGAAAATTTCAAAATCAGGGCCGCAATTTCAAAATTGAACACATTTTGAAATCCGGTTTCGGATGATCTCCCCGTGAATCGGGGCCGTCAGCCCCGGCGCCGATGTGGCCTGCTTTTTGCATGGTTGAACCTGGACGTACTCGTCGCCCGCCGCTCAAGGAGGATATTCCCTGCGCCGGACGGGCCTGGCCGAAGAACGGGAAGCTTGCACAAACGTAAGGGGATGCAATGACTGGCTACCAGAAGCGAAATGGCGTACCGCAGGACGACGCACGCGGGGGCGTGCCCGAGCGGGGGGCGGAGGGCGGGCGATCGACGGCGCGGCCCGGCGAGCGGCCCCGCGATGCGAACTGGGCGTGGGCGAGATCCGGTGCGGGCTACGACTGGATGGATCACGCGCCGCTGTTCGAGCACGGCGACTGAAGCCGTGGCGGGCCGCGGCGTGGCGCCCGCCCGCCGTGTTCCGCATGACGACCGGCCGGCTGCCCGCTCGTCCTCGCCGGCGGTCGGCTGAATACTGTTCGCCGTCGCGATGTCGATAGCGACCACCGGGCGATGCGACGAACATGTCGACTGGCGAAAGCCGGGACGATGCAACCGCGAATGACCGACGTGCCGATCCGCACGCCGCCCCGTGAAGCAGGCGGGTGGCTGGCGGCGCGTCGGCGACCTTAATTCAACCATTCATACTCCATGGCTGCCGTGACGCCTATCCCCATCCAGTCCATCCTGATCGCGAACCGCTCCGAAATCTCGATCCGCGTGATGCGCGCCGCCGCCGAGCTGAACATGCGTACGGTGGCGGTGTATTCCAAGGAAGACCGCCTCGCGCTGCATCGTTTCAAGGCGGACGAAAGCTACCTGATCGGCGAGGGCAAGAAGCCGCTCGCCGCGTATCTCGACATCGACGACATCCTGCGCGTCGCGCGGCTGGCGAAGGTCGACGCGATTCACCCCGGCTACGGCTTCCTGTCCGAGAACCCCGATTTCGCGCAGGCGGTGATCGACGCCGGCATTCGCTGGATCGGCCCGTCGCCCGACGTGATGCGCACGCTCGGCAACAAGGTGGCCGCGCGCAACGCGGCGATCGCCGCCGGCGTGCCCGTGATGCCCGCGACCGCGCCGCTGCCGGACGATCTCGGCGCCTGCAAGGCGCTGGCCGCGGAAGTCGGCTATCCGCTGATGCTGAAGGCGAGCTGGGGCGGCGGCGGACGCGGGATGCGCGTACTGGAAAACGCCCAGGATCTCGAAACCCTGCTGCCGGTCGCGCGCCGCGAGGCGCTGGCCGCGTTCGGCAACGACGAGGTGTATGTCGAGAAGCTCGTGCGCAACGCGCGGCACGTCGAGGTGCAGGTGCTCGGTGATCGGCATGGCACGGTCGTGCATCTGTACGAGCGCGATTGCACGGTGCAGCGACGCAACCAGAAGGTGGTCGAACGTGCGCCGGCGCCGTATCTCGATCACGCGGGCCGGCAGGCGCTGTGCGAATCCGCACTGCGCCTGATGCGCGCCGTGGGCTACACGCATGCGGGCACCGTCGAATTCCTGATGGACGCCGATACCGGCCGGTTCTACTTCATCGAGGTGAACCCGCGCATCCAGGTCGAGCATACGGTGACCGAGATGATCACCGGGATCGACATCGTGAAGGCGCAGATCCGCATCACGGAAGGCGGCCGGATCGGTCTCGCCGAGGACGCGACGGACGGCGACGGCACGCTCGTCGCGCGTGCGGCGGGCGTGCCGGAACAGCATGCGATTCCGCTGAACGGCAACGCGCTGCAGTGCCGGATCACGACCGAGGACCCGGAGAACGACTTCCTGCCCGACTACGGGCGGCTCACCGCCTATCGCAGCGCCGCGGGTTTCGGTGTGCGCCTCGACGCGGGCACTGCCTACGGCGGCGCGGTGATCACGCCGTACTACGACTCGCTGCTGGTCAAGGTGACGACCTGGGCGCCGACGGCCGCCGAATCGATTCACCGGATGGATCGCGCGCTGCGCGAGTTCCGGATTCGTGGGGTCACGTCGAACCTGCAGTTCCTCGAGAACGTGATCAACCATCCGGCGTTCATCGCGGGTGACGTGACGACGCGCTTCATCGACAAAACGCCGGAGCTGCTCGAATTCGCGAAGCGCGGCGATCGCGCGACGAAGTTGCTGCGCTATCTCGGCGAGCTGAACGTGAACGGCAACGCCGAGATGAACGGCCGCACGCTGCCGGCGCTGCCGCTGTCGAAGCCCGTGCTGCCGAAGATCGATACGGTGGCGCCGATTCCGGCCGGCACGCGCGATCGCCTGCGCGAGCTCGGCCCGGAGAAGTTCGCGCGCTGGATGCTCGACCGCAAGCAGGTGCTGCTGACCGACACGACGATGCGCGACGCGCACCAGTCGTTGTTCGCGACGCGCATGCGCACCGCCGACATGCTGCCGATCGCGCCGTTCTACGCGCGCGAGCTGTCGCAACTGTTCTCGCTCGAATGCTGGGGCGGCGCAACCTTCGACGTCGCGCTGCGGTTCCTGAAGGAAGATCCGTGGGAGCGCCTCGCGCTGCTGCGCGAGCGCGTGCCGAACATCCTGTTCCAGATGCTGCTGCGCGGCTCGAACGCGGTCGGCTATACGAACTACGCGGACAACGTCGTGCGCTTCTTCGTGCGGCAGGCCGCGAGCGCGGGTGTCGACGTGTTCCGCGTGTTCGACTCGCTGAACTGGGTGCGCAACATGCGCGTCGCGATCGATGCAGTGGGCGAGAGCGGCATGCTGTGCGAAGGCGCAATCTGCTACACGGGCGACCTGTTCGACACGTCGCGTTCGAAGTACGACCTCAAGTATTACGTCGGCATCGCGCGCGAGCTGCAGCAGGCCGGCGTGCACGTGCTCGGCATCAAGGACATGGCCGGCATCTGCCGCCCGCAGGCGGCCGCGACGCTGGTGAAGGCGCTCAAGGAGGAAACCGGGCTGCCCGTGCATTTCCATACGCACGATACGAGCGGAATCGCCGCCGCGTCGGTGCTCGCGGCGGTCGAGGCAGGTTGCGACGCGGTGGACGGCGCGCTCGATGCGATGAGCGGGCTCACGTCGCAACCGAACCTGTCGAGCATCGCGGCGGCGCTGGCCGGCAGCGAACGCGATCCGGGCCTGGACCAGGACCGCCTGCATGAAGCGTCGATGTACTGGGAAGGCGTGCGCCACTATTACAAGCCGTTCGAATCGGAAATCCGGGCGGGCACAGCCGACGTGTACCGTCACGAGATGCCCGGCGGCCAGTACACGAACCTGCGCGAGCAGGCGCGCTCGCTCGGCATCGATCATCGCTGGACCGAGGTGTCGCGCGCGTATGCGGACGTCAACCGCCTGTTCGGCGACATCGTGAAGGTCACGCCGACGTCGAAGGTGGTCGGCGACATGGCGCTGATGATGGTCGCGAACGATCTCGGCGTGGACGACGTGCGCAATCCGGACAAGGACATCGCATTCCCCGAATCGGTCGTGTCGCTGTTCAGGGGCGAGCTGGGTTTCCCGCCCGACGGCTTCCCGGCGGACCTGTCGCGCAAGGTGCTGAAGAGCGAGCCGCCGGCGCCGTACCGCCCCGGCGACCAGATTCCGCCGGTCGATCTCGACGCGGTGCGTACGCAGGCCGAAGCCGCCTGCGAGCAGCCGCTCGACGACCGTCAACTCGCGTCCTACCTGATGTACCCGAAGCAGACGGTCGACTACTACGCGCACGTGCGTGCATACAGCGATACGTCGGTCGTGCCGACGCCGGCGTTCCTGTACGGGCTGCAGCCGCAGGAGGAGGCGGCGATCGACATCGAGCCGGGCAAGACGCTGCTCGTGTCGCTGCAGGGGCAGCACGCCGATGCGCAGGACGGCATCGTGAAGGTGCTGTTCGAGTTGAACGGCCAGTCGCGCTCGGCGCTCGTCGAGCAGAAGAGCGTGGTGCAGGCGGGCAAGGAGCGTCATGGTCCGCAGCGCGCCGATCCGTCCAATCCGCTGCACATCGCCGCTCCCATGCCTGGCTCGGTGGTCACGGTCGCCGTCCAGCCGGGGCAGCGCGTCACGGCCGGCACGACGCTGCTCGCGCTCGAGGCGATGAAGATGGAAACGCATATCGCGGCCGAGCGCGACTGCGAAATCGCGGCCGTGCACGTGAAGCCCGGTGAGCGCGTCGCGGCGAAGGACCTGCTGATCGAGCTGAAGGGCGCGGCGTAACGCGCGCGGCGCCCGTTGCGTCTCGGGCGGGCCGTCTCGACACGGCGGCCTGCCGCGCGGCACGGCTCGAACCGGGCGGGTTCCGCAGGGCCGGCCGTGCGCCGGCCGCAGCGCCGCGAGGCGCTTCGGGAGTCGATTCAATGTTCCGTACATTGATGGATTCCCGCATGCTTGTTCCGCCTCGAAATTGTCGGAACAGCCCCGCTTCGGACGGCGGGCGCCCGATCGTCGCTTCGGCTTGTATTTCAAAGTACGGAACATATCGGCGCTACAATTGACGCGCTTCCCGGTTGGCTCGTGTAATGAAGCCATCGGACGGTCGCATGGGCGAGCGTCGTCGCCGTGTGCGGCGTCCCGCCCCGACCGATCGGAACAAGCATTTCATGGCCGCTTTCAGAGCCGGATCGAGACAAACGGAGCAATCGATGTCGCCGCAGGCAAACCGGGCAGCGCTGCCCGTGTCAGGGCAGGAAGACGCGAGTTGGCATGACGTGCCGGTCGGAGACGGCGAGCGCCCGGACGGCGAGCGCCCGGACGGCGGGCACGCGTCCGGCGCGATGGTCGTTCCGCTGGCGAGAAGCCTGGCGATCCTGGCCGCGTTCTCGCCGCACGAACCCTGGCTCGGCAATCAGGAGCTCGTGATCGAAACGGGCATTCCCGCGCCGACCGTGTCGCGGATGGTGCGCTCGCTCGTCGCGCTCGGCTATCTTCACTACTCGCCGCAACGCCGCAAGTACCGGCTGGCGGCCCCCGTGCTGTCGCTCGGCTATGCGGCGATCGCGCATTCCAACGTTCAACTGCTCGCGCGCCTCGAAATGCAGGCGTTCGCGAACACGAACGACACCTACGTGATGCTCGGCACGCGCGACCGTCTCGACGTGATCGTGCTGGAAACGTGCGCCGGCAAGCCGGCGTCGGTCGACCTGAAGCTGTATGCGGGCACGCGCCTGCGCATTGCGTCGTCGCCGATGGGCTGGGCGTTGCTGGCTGCGTTGCCGGAGCTCGAGCGCTTCTACCTGCTCGGCAACATCGAACGCAAGACGGGCCGCGACTGGCCCAACCTGCGCCGCCGCATCAGCGAGGGCATTTCGCAGGTGCACAACGTCGGCTATTGCATGTCGCTCGGCGAGTGGGAGCCGGACCTGACGATCCTCGCGGTGCCGCTGGTGGTTCAGGACCACACGCCGCTCGTGCTCGCCTGCATCGGGCGCAGCGCGCGGCTCGGGCGCGCGCGGGTCGAACGCGAACTCGGGCCCCGGCTGGTCGCGGCGGCCCGGCATCTGCAGGAGCAGGCGGTCGTCGTCGACTGACACGAACATGAACCGGACCGACAAGCAACAGGGCGTCACGCTGACCGTCGAACGCGGGCTCGAGGTACTCCACGCATTCCGTGCGGCGCGCGCGCCGCTGTCCAACGCGGAACTGGTGCGGCGCACCGGCCTGCCGAAAGCCACGGTGTCGCGCCTGACCACCACCCTGATCTCGATCGGCTACCTGCGCAGGGTGGGCGGCGGGCGTCAGTTCGAGCTCAGTGCCGGCGCATTGAGCATCGGCCACGCCTACCTGGAAGCGAATCCCGTCACGCGCCTCGTGACACCCGTGATGCAGAAGCTGGCCGACAGGCTGAACCTGTCGGTCGCGCTCGCGGTTCCGCATCGGCTCGACATGGTGTACATCGCATGGCGCGCGAGCGCCCGGATCGCGACGCTGCGCCTCGGCGTCGGCTCGCTGCTGCCGATGGCGACGACCTCGGTCGGGCGAGCATACCTGTACGGGCTGCCGGACGCACTGCGCGAGCCGTTGATGGCCGAGCTGCTCGACGCGGCGGGCGACGATGCGGACACCGTTCGCGAGAACCTCGATGCGGCGTTCGACGACCTGAGGCAATCGGGCGTGTGCATGTCGGTCGGCGAATATCAGCGCAACGCGTACGGCATCGCATTGCCGATCGTGGTCGGCCGCACCCGCACGCTGATGGCGCTGAATTGCGGGGCCGTGGAACTGGAGCCCGACATGGCAGCGATCCGCCAGCGCGTGATGCCGGAATTGAAGGCGGCGGCCGAAACGCTGTCCTTCATCCTGAGCGACGTCGACTGCGAGCCCTGAAAACCTGGCGCGGGCAGGGGCCAGGCCGGTTTGGAAGGCTAACTAATGATCGTTATATTTGATGCGCGAGGCGCCGTGAGGTGCCGACAACCGGAGACGTGACATGCGAGTGCAAGCCGGAAGCGGCGGTTCAACTGCCTGGTCGACAGCCGACGCGGACGCGCTCGGCCGCGTGTCGTTCGAGCGGTTCACCTGCCGTGCATATCTGCCGGATGCGGTCCCGACGGACGCGATCGAACGCATCGTCGACATCGCGAAACGCGCGGCGTCGTGGTGCAACGTGCAGCCGTGGCACGCGATCGTGACGTCCCGCGACACGACCGAACGCTTCCGCGAGGCGCTCGCCGCGCATGCCGCGCGGCATCCCGGAATCGATTCCGACCTGCCGTTCCCGGACGAATATCGCGGGGTGTACGGTGAGCGGCGCAGGGAGGTCGGATATGCGCTCTATGCGGCGCTCGGCATCGCGCGCGGCGACAGGCCGGCGCGCGAGCGGCAGGTTGCGGAGAATTTCCGGCTGTTCGGCGCGCCGCACGTCGCGTTGCTGACGATACCGGCCGAGCTGGGGCCGTATGCGGCACTCGACTGCGGCGCGTTCGTCGCATCGTTCATGCTGGCGGCGCGCGCGCATGGCATTGCGACGACGGCGCAGGCGGCGCTGGCGCATCACGCCCGATTCATCCGCCATTATTTCGGGATCGGCGACGAGCGCAAATTCGTCTGCGGCATCGGGTTCGGTTACGCCGACATGGCGCATCCGGCGAACGCGTTCCGCTCCACGCGCGCGGCGACGGCGGACGTGATGCGGATGGTCTGAACGGTCGCGCTCCGCTCGGCATCCGCCGTGCCCGTGCAACGTGGCAACGGCGGAGCGGATCGGCGCTCGCATCCGGTAACGGCGCCGGCCGGCGCCCCAGGAAAGGAGAGGACACGATGGTGGGAACGAACGACACGCCCGGCCCCGCGCTGGCAATCGTGCAGGCCGCGTGGAACGCGGCCGCGCGCGACTGGAATCCCGACGCACTGACGGGCATCTACACGGCGGACGCATTGTTCTTCGGCGGCCGGCCCGGTCATTCGGCCGGCCGCGACGCGATTCGCGCGTACTTCGCGTCGTACGACGGCGTGATCCGGTCGGCCGCGCTGGCGCTGGTGGACCAGCACTTCATCCGGTTGGCCGACGATTGCTTTCTCGCGCAGGGCTACGGCGAATTCACGTTCGTCCTCGGCGACGGCAACACGTCGCGCTCGCGTTTGCGCACGACGCTCGTGATCGCGTTGCAACAGGGAGAATGGAAAGTCCGCCAGCATCATTTTTCGACTTCGCCCGCAACGCCGCCGATCTGAATCGGCCGATCCACATGCGCGGACGCTCCGGCGTCCGCGCGTCGCGTTCATGCCGCGGGGACGTGGCGCGCGAGAAACTGCGCGGCTGCCTGGCCGAACACGTCGTTGCGGTCGCCGGCGACCATGTGTCCCGCCGCGGCGACATTCACGTATTCCGCGTGCGGGCAGAGTTCGAGAAACTCGCGAACGCCGGCCTCGCTCACCACGTCGGAGCTGCCGCCCCGCACCAGCAGCGTGGGGAGCGCGAGGTTGCGCGCGCAAGCCGAGAAGCGTGCGTGACGGGCCGGCAGATCGGTCGTGCCGGACAGGAAGCGCGGGTCCCAGTGCCAGTGGTAGCGGCCGTCGTCGCCGAGCCGGACGTTCTTCGACAGGCCGGCGGGATTGCGCGGCCGCGACCGGCTCGACCGGTAGCGGCCGATCGCGTCGGCGACTTCGTCGAGCGAGCCGAAACCGTCGGGATTCTGCTGCATGAACGTTCTGATGCGCGACACGCCGGCCGGCTCGGTGTACGGCACGATGTCGACCAGGATCAGCGCGCGCGCGTCGATCCGGCGTTCCCCGATCGCGACGAGGCCGGTGCCGCCGCCCAGCGATGCGCCGACGAGTATCGGGGGGCGCCCGCCGAGCGCGTCGACGACATGGCGCAAATCGCCGACGAACGCGTCCTGGCTGTAGTCGCCCGCGGCGCTCCAGTCCGAATCGCCATGCCCGCGCGCATCGTAGGCAACGGCGAAGTAGCCGGCGCTGCCCAGCAGCGCACCCGTGTCACCCCACGCATGACGTGTCTGGCCGCCGCCATGCAGCAGCACGACGAGCGGGGCGTCCGGATGCCCCCACGTATCGCCGGCGAGCCGCACGCCGTCCGCGGTGCGCCACAGATGGGCGGGGTCGGGGGTGCCGGGCAGGCGGGTTCCCGGTCTGGTCGCGGCGCGCACGACGGATTGGGTCGATGAAGGCATGACGGAGCGTTGAAGGGTGGACGGAGAGCGGCGGGCCGCTTACATGGTGCGCCGCGACTTCGAACTTCGCCGGTGGGCGCATGCGTGTCAACGCGAGCGGCCAAGACGTTCCGTACAGTGAGCGTGCGGACGACGCGCCGTTCGACGGCTGGCCGCGAACGGCTTCGCGATGTCGAGCCGCCGGCGAGAGGTTCAGGCAATCGCACGGCCGGCGAACCGTGCGCGACGGGCTCGCCGACGGCGCTTGGGTTCGCTGGCCCGCACCATGAAAATGCGCTACCCTCTCAAACATTAGTTTTGTGCCGCACGGCGGCATTCGAGAGGATCAGGCAGTACCCGGGGAGACGAAGCATGCCGCCGGCCGCCATCGGCGAACCCGACCGGCCACGGGGCGATCGCTCGCGCGGCGCCCTCCAGGGCACCGCGGGCCGTGGCTTCGCCCAGGCGGCATCGGGCTCTTCACTTCATCTTGACAACAGCGGACGGCTGATACACGAACGTGCGAAAGCGAAATGTAAATCCCAGCGCGGATACCCGGGAAACCTTGCTGCAGCTTGCCGCGCGCTCATTCGCGACGCAGGGCTACGCCGCGACGACGATGCGGGCCATCGCCGACCAGGCGGGGATCGAGGCGGCCAGCATCTACTATCACTTCTCGTCGAAGGAAGAGCTGGTCGACGTCGTGATGGAGCACGGCGCGGACAGCATCGTGCAGCACATCAAGGAACACTTCGACGCGCTGCCGCCCGATGCGACGGCCGAGGCGCGCTTCAAGGCGGCGCTGGTCGGGCAGATGAGCGCGTTGATCAAGTTCGGCGACTACGCGCTCGCGCACGGCCGGCTGCTGACCCAGCTTCCCGACAAGGTGCGGGAGCGTCAGGTCAAGCGGCGCGAGCGCCATCAACAGCTGTGGACCGCCGTGTTCGACGACCTGCGCACCGAAGGGTGGCTGCGCGAGGACGTCGACATCGCGCTGTGCCGTGTGTTCGTCCTCGGCTGCATCAACTCCGTCCAGACCTGGTTCGATCCGAAGAAGGGGTCGCTGGACAAGGTCGCCGACCAGCTCGCCACGATGTTCTTCGAAGGCGTGAAGCCCGCGGCAGGCGCAAAGCCCGCGGCGAAGGCCAGGCGCGGCAGCCGCAAGGCGGAACTGGCCGCGTCCTCCTGACGCCGCACGGCCGACCGGCCGGCCGTGCGCTTCAACGCGCACGCGGCCGGGTCACGCGACCGCGCGATCCCGCAGCGCCGGGCCGCGCCGGATCCGGCGTTCGAGAAAGCCGAGCACGGCATGGGCGAACGGATCGTTGTGCTCTCCCGCGACGGTGTGGCCGGCATCCCGCACGTCCGCATATTCCGCGTGCGGGCACAGTTCGAGGAATTCGCGCGCACCGGCCTTGCTGACGATTTCCGAATCTTCCCCGCGCAGGAGCAGCGTCGGCAGCTTCAGGCGGCGCGCGCTGGCTGCAAAGCGCACGTGACGGCGCGCCAGGTCGCGCGGCCAGGCGAGAAAGTGCGGGTCCCAATGCCAGCGATATTTCCCGTCCTCGCGGCGCAGGATCGGGATCAGGCTTTCCTGCGTGAGCGTGTGCGCCGGGTGCGAGCGATAGTTGCGGATCGCGTCGGCCGCTTCGTCGGGCGAGCCGAAGCCGTCGGGCTGCTGCCGCATGAACGACTGCAGGCGCAAGACGCCCGCCGGTTCGATGTACGGTGCGATGTTGACGAGCACGAGCGCTTCGGCGTCGAGATAGCCTTCGCCGACGGCGAGCAGGCTTGTCCCGCCGCCGAGCCCCGCGCCAACGAGTACCGGCCGCCGGCCTTCGAACATCGCGACGACGCGCTCGAGATCGCGGATCATCGCCCCCTGGCTGTAGTTGCCGGTGCGCGACCAGTCGGAATCGCCATGGCCGCGTGCATCGAAGGCAACGGCGTGAAAACCCGCCGCGCCGAGCGAGCGGCCCATGCCGCTCCACGCATGGCGCGTTTGCCCGCTGCCATGCAGCAGGACGACCGGCGTGCCGTCGGGGTCGCCCCACGAGCGGCCGGCGAGCCGGATTCCGTCGGCGCCTTGCCATGTGTGCATCGTACCGGCCGGGCCGGCCGCGCGCGTTCCCGTCGTCATCGCATTGTTCATGATCCGATTGCATTTGCGTTGCACGCGCCCAGGCCGGAGCGCCCGCCATTCGTGACCTTTTTGCAGCCGGGGTGCGGCGCTGAATTGCCGAAATGTCATGCGGTCGAACGGAATTCGACACGCCCCCGCATACGTTCGCGGCGGTTTGCAAGCGAGTCAATCGACGCGGCCGGAATGTTCCGTACTCCGGCCGAACGGGGCGGCGCACGTCGCGTCGCGCTCCATGGCGCACGACTAGAACCGCTTGTTGATCCCGACGATCGCGCCGATCGTCGTGCCCGGCGCGCCGTACAGCGCGTTGTCGATCGACAGGCCGAATTTTTCCCGGCCATGATTGTTCGCGGCGCCGAGTTCCACATACAGCGAGGTCGCCTTCGACAGGAAGTAACGCGTGGTCAGCGCACCGAGCAGCGTGTGATTGTTCGAGTCCTGCGGATCGCGGATGTACCACACGCCCGAGTTGATATCGAGCTGCGGCAGCGGATAGTAATCGAAGCCGAGATTCCACACGTTGTTGGTGCCGCCGTTCGTCACGCCGCCGGCGACCGTCGTCGGCAGCTTGAAGCTGGTGAACGAGCCCTTCACGGCGAACGAGCCGAAGTGGTAGCCGAGCCCGATCATCCGGCCGAGGAACGGCTGCTGGAAGATGGTCAGCCCCGCGGAATTCCTGGCCGAACTCGAGTCGTACATCGCGGCGTTCACGACCAGCCCGTGAAACTCGTAGCGCGCGCTGACCGAATACTGCTGCGCCGCGCGATAGTCGCCCGGCACGCCGCCGAACGCATACATCGCACTGGCGGAAAACCCGGCGAACTTCGGGCTCGTATAGGTGATCGCATTCGGATTGAAACTGCCGACGAACGTGTTGGCGCCGTAGACGGAAAACGCCGTGCCGAACTGGCCGGCGTTGCGCGGGTCGGCCTCGTAGATCGCCAGCACGAACGGCGAGTACTGCACGCCGGCCTTCAGCTGGCCGAAGTGGCCGTCGAGGGCCAGCCATGCCTGACGGCCGAAGAAATTGCCGTTGCTGTTGTCGAAGCCGCCGTTGACGACACTCACGCCGCTTTCCAGCCTGAAGGTCGCTTTCAGCCCGCCGCCCAGATCCTCCTGCCCGAACAGGCCGAAATTGGAAGGTTCCAGGCCGCCGTTGATGAGACTGACCTGCTTGCCGCCGCTCGCACCGGTCGCCGAATTGAGCGTCTTGTTGGTGAACAGCAGGCCCGTATCGAGCGTGCCGTAAAGCGTGACGCTGCTTTGTGCCCACGCCCAGGCGGGCAGGAGCGCCATGCCGAGCGCGAGTATCGTCTTCTTCGCGTGCAACCCTGATGACCGGCTGACATTCATTTCGTTATCCGAATTCAATGAGAAGTGAAGGAACGGCGTGTGTCGGACTGCTGCTGCGGCGCGGCGGATTCAGGACCGGATGGACGTGCCGGTCGGTACTCGATATCCGGGTGCGGATAGTCGTTTCCAGATGCCAAGACAATCTAACGTTCGGTAGATTGAAGCGCGAGACATCGAAGCTCCATTGGGTATAACCCGAGGCGAATTCGTGCTTTTAGGCAATGATCCGTTGGCTGAATTTCGGCGTTCCGTACTTCAACGCATTCAAACGATCGTGGCGATCGGAAACATGATCCGTTCTACGTAATGATGTGTGTGGAAGCGATTCCATCCTGGCGTTGGTGGCAATGTTCACGTGATACGAAGCAGACGCCCCTGTCGCATGGCGTTTTATCCGACGGAACGAACTTTTTCAGGCTCGTCGGGGCTGCAAGCGCAGCCCGAACCGGAAATCGGCGTGTTCGTCCGTTGGCCGGTATTTCATCGCGAGCTGCGAGGCCCGATCGATACCGTGCGCGGTGTCATCGAAAGCCGGATGGGCGTGCGGATTGGCGCGGCCCGGGCAGCGTGTCGCGGGAGAGACGGAGGGGAAGGGGGACGTCAGCCGCGATCCGGGGCCCGCTTGCGGGGGATCGGGCCGGCTGCCCGCAGCCCGGGCGGTCGCGCCGGGCGATGCGGGAGGTGCTGACAGTGCGGGCGCCGGCGGCGAAGGCTCGGGCGGGACTTCGCCGCCAACGGCGTGGGTACTTCGCGCCGCGCGCTTACTTGCCCATCGGTTTCGCGAACATCATGTGCGACATGCCGCCGTCGCATGCGATTGCCTGGGCCGTGATGTAGCCGGCCGCGGGCGACGCGAGATACACGATCAGGTCGGCGACTTCCTCCGGCCGGCCGACCCGGCTCATCGGCAGCATTGCCGCAAGCCGGTCGAGCAGATCCTGCGGCACCGAGCCGCGCGCCATCGGCGTGTCGATCACGCCCGGCAGCACGACATTCACGCGCACGCCGTAGTGCGCCCACTCGTGCGCCATCTGCCGGCTGAGCGTGATGAGCGCCGCCTTGCTCGGGCCATAGGCGCCGCCCTGCGAATAGCCGTGCACGCCCGCCAGCGAAGCCGTGTTCACGATTGCCGCATGCGGGCTCTTCTTCAGGTGCGGGAGCGCGCTGCGCGCGAGCATCAGTGCGCCGTCCACGTTCACCTGGAACCCGCTGCGCCATTCGTCGATCGGCACGTCCTCGAGCATCCCGGAGCGCACCAGCGCGGCCGTGTTGATGACGACGTCGAGCCGGCCGAAGCGCTCGACCGTGCCGGCGATGGCCGCGTCGATGTCCGACTGTTTCGATACGTCGAGGCCGAGCGCGAGCGCCTGGCCGTCGCGTCGCGCGATCTCGCCGGCCACGCGTTCGGCGTTGCCCGCATGCAGGTCGGCAACGGCGACCGCGCCGCCGTTCGCCGCGAAGGTTTTCGCACTGGCCTCGCCCATGCCGCTGCCCGCGCCGACCACCAGCGCGACCAGCCCCTTGATGCGTGAATGGATCATCCAGTCGTGCGGTGCCGCGTGGTGGGATTCAGTGTTCATTCGTTGCTCCTCCTGATCTCGTGTGATCGATTGATTGTTCGTATGCCGGCGCTCAGTTGCCGGATGCCCGCACGAAGCGGCGGATGACGGTGCCGAAGTCCTCCACCTTTTCGAGGTTCAGTACGCTGTCGACGACCTGCTCGATGGTCGATGGCGGCAGCAGGCCGTCGACGAACGTGCGGAACTTGTTCACCAGTTCGTCGGTGGTCATGCGGGTCGCGGGATCCGCCGACGGCGTGCCTTTCGGGAACATCTTCTCGCCGGAGTAGACCTGACCGCGCGCCCGCACTTCCACGCGCGACGGGCGGCTGGAGATGTCCGCCGAGATCGACTGGAAATAGTCCGGATGGGTTTCAAGCGACACGCGCTTCATCAGCGCCATCACGGACGGGTCGAACACGACGGCCGGGTCCTGCCACCGCGGGCCGGGCGGAATGCGGTGGGCCGCGACGGCCAGCCCGTGCGAGAAGCAGAACTGCGCGTCGTGCACTTCCAGGATTTCGCGGCTGGTGAAGCAGGGCAGCACATAGGCCCAGCCTTCGCCGAACGACGTGATGCCGTCGATCTCGTCGGGCTTCAGATCGTGTTGGGTCACGATGTCGATCAGCAGGTCGAGCGGCGCGTGCATCACGCGGCAGTGCGGATAAGGCTTGAACATCTGGAAGCCGGGGAAGCGCCACTCGTCGCCCAGATCCCGCGTGATGACCTCGGGCATCCAGCGGTCGGTGCCGATGAAGCTCGCGTAGCCGTTGACCGTGTCGTCGAGGATGCGCACGTCGCCGCGATGGCCGAGTTCGCCCAGGTCGGCGGCCGTGAGCGCGATGTTGGTCAGGCCGCCTGCCAACTGGTACTTGATGGTGGCGGTGGGCGCGTGCGTGAACCACGCGCGCTGCGCATTCACCGGCGCCGATGCGGCGGCCAGCCCCAGCGCGTTGGCCAGTTGGGTCGCCGACAGGCGCTTGAGCTTGCCCGCGGACGCGGTCGCGCCGAACACGGTGCTGCTGTAGCCCACGACCGATGCGGGATTGGCCGGCTTGCCGTCCCGGGTGTCCCGGTAGCCGCTCATCGCGGCGCCGAAGCGGCAGGACATCTCGTGCGACACCGCCACGGCGGCGATCAGGTCGCGGCCGGAGCGCCGGTGCGTCTCGGCCGTCGCGAATGCGCCGGGCAGCACGTACGGGCTCACGTGGCCCGGCAACAGCACCGAGTCCGCATCCAGCGCGTTCAGCAATTCGCTGTTGGCGAACGCGGCGCCGTACACGGTCGAGCGCTCGCCGGTGCCGATGATGGTCGCGTCTCCCGCGCTGCCGCCGATGCGACGGCCCGTTTCGATGCCGATACGCCCCCTCGGATGATCGATGCCAGCCAGCGCGACACCCAGCGAATCGAGAATGTCGCGCTTGCACTCCTGCACGACGATGTCGGGTAATCGGGCGATATCGACGCCGGCCGAGAAATCGGCCAGTTGCTGGATGAGGGTGGGGTGACTCACGTGTCTCGCTCCTCGTTCTGATTCCGTGTCCGCGAATGCCGTCAGGGTTGGCGCTGAATCCGCCGCGCGCAATGCTTGCGTTGAAAACGTTCCGCGCGTCGAAAAACGCGCACCGGAAGGCGCGCGCTCGACCGGCAGCATGCGGGGATTCCCTGATGGGAAATCCCCGCAAGCAAAATAGAATAACAACTGTTAGTTAGATTGCAGGGTATCTCGACGATCCCTCGCGCTTTCCCCGGTGCCGCGAACCGACGCAGGTCACTTCATCGGCGGGTGTCGACACACGTCGACCGCCGTTCCAGACAATCCCAGGGTCCAGCATGAAATACGAAGATTTCCAGTTCCTCCTGTTCGATCGCCAGCCGGACGGCGTCCTGCTCGTCACGCTCAATCGTCCGGAGGTCATGAACGCGACGAACGACCGGATGCACTGGGAATTGACCAAGATCTGGGGCGTCGTCGGCGACGATCCGGGCGTGAAGGTGGTCGTCGTGACCGGCGCCGGCGATCGCGCGTTCTCGGCCGGCGGCGATCTTTCCGTGGTCGAGGAAATGGCGGCGAGCCAGGAGGCCACGATGCGCGTGATGAAGGAGGCGTCCGACATCGTCTACAACATGCTCGCGTGCGACAAGCCGATCGTTTCCGCGATCAACGGCACGGCCGTCGGGGCCGGCCTCGCCGTCGCGCTGCTGGCGGACGTGAGCGTGATGGCCGAGGACGCGAAACTGACCGACGGACATGCGCGCCTCGGCGTGTCGGCCGGCGATCACGCGGCCATCGTGTGGCCGCTGCTGTGCGGGATGGCCAAGGCCAAGTATTACCTGATGACCGCGGATTTCGTCGACGGCAAGGAAGCCGAGCGGATCGGCCTGGTCAGCTTTTGCGCGCCGCGCGCCGAGGTGCTGTCGCGCTCGCTGGCCATCGCGGCCAACCTCGCGCGCGGCAGCCAGACCGCGATTCGCGCGACCAAGAAATCGCTCAACAACTGGATGCGCGTGGCGGGGCCGGTATTCGACAACTCGCTCGCGCTGGAGATGCTGTGTTTCCTCGGGGCGGACGTCAAGGAGGGCGTCGCCGCATTGCGCGGCAAGCGCCAGCCCGAGTTTCCGTCGGCCCGGCTGCCGCAGTCGTGACCGGTCGAACGCACGGACCGCGATCACGCTGCATCCTTCAATCTAACTAACGACAGGTCAAATGAGACAGCTCACCCTGCTTCTCGACGGCATGACGCATACCGAAGCCGCGCGCTGGCACGACGGCCGCTTCTGGTTCAGCGATCTCTATACCGAATGCGTGTACTCGATCCGCGAGGACGGCAGCAACCTCTGCGAGGAAATGCACGTGCCCGAATGCCCGTCCGGCATCGGCTGGCTGCCCGACGGGCGCCTGATCGTCGTGTCGATGCACGACCGCGCGCTGTTGCGGCGCGAGCACGACGGCTCGGTCGTGCGTCATGCCGACCTGGCGCCGCATCTGGAATTCGAACCCAACGACATGGTGGTGGACACGCAAGGCCGCACGTGGGTCGGCAACCTCGGCTTCGACGTGATGAAGCTTGCGCCGCGCCGCCCGGGCCGGCTCGCGCGCGTCGATCCGGACGGCACGGTCACGATGGTGAGTGAGCCGCTGCACTTCGCGAACGGCGCGACGATCGTCGACGGACGCACGCTGGTGGTGTCCGAATCCTGGGGCAACCGCATGTCGGCGTTCGACATCCGGCCCGACGGCTCGCTCTCCGCGCGCCGCGACTGGGCGACCTTCGGCCCGGTGCCGCAGGACGAGGACGTGATCCGCTCGATGGCCGAGATCGTCGTGGCGCCGGACGGCATCTCGCAGGTCGATGCCGAGGGCGCGATCTGGGTTGCGGATTTCACGAAGACGCGCGTGCTGCGCGTGGCGCCCGGCGGGAGGATTCTCGAGGAGATCCAGACCGGCGAGCGCAACTGCTATGCCTGCGCGCTGGGCGGCGAAGACGGCCGCACGCTGTTCATGTGCGTGACGCCCGCCGATTTCAATCCGGAGGTGCGCCGCGCCAATCCGTTGAGCGCGGTGCTGTCGACACGCGTCGACGTTCCGCTCGCCTGAGGCATCAGGCCACACCAACTGGAGAATTCATGACGACCATCACTGACACCGCGCAAGCCGCGCGTACGAAAGCGCTCGCGTGGATCGGGCAGGGCGCGAAGCGCCTGCTGATCGGCGGGCAATGGGTCGATGCCGCGTCGGGCAAGACCTTCGAGACGATCAATCCCGCGACCGAACAACTGCTTTGCCGGGTCGCCGAGGCCGACAGCGCCGATGTGGACGCCGCGGTGATTGCCGCGCGCAAGGCGTTCGAAGCGCCGTCCTGGTCGGCGCTGTCGCCGCATGCGCGCACGCGGGCGCTGCTGAAAATCGCCGACAAGATCGAGGCCCATATCGACGAGCTGGCCGCGATCGAATCGCTCGACAACGGCATGCCGCTATGGTTCGCGCAGGGCGCCGTGACCGCCACGGTGGACATCGTGCGCTACTACGCGGGCTGGTGTTCCAAGGTGCTCGGCACCACGATCCCGTCGGACGGCAGCACGCTGATCTATACGCTGCGCGAACCGCTCGGCGTATGCGGCCAGATCATCCCGTGGAACGTGCCGATCCTGATGGCCGCGATCAAGTTCGCCAACGCGCTGTGCTGCGGCAACACGGTGATCCTCAAGCCCGCCGAGCTGGCCTGCCTCACGTCGATTCGCCTCGCGGAGCTGATCCAGGAAACCGACCTGCCGCCGGGCGTCATCAACGTGCTGCCGGGTTACGGCGCGACGGCGGGCGCGGCGCTGGCGCAGCACCCCGGTGTGGACAAGATCGCGTTCACGGGCTCGACGGCGGTCGGCAAGCAGATCACGCGCGACGCCACGGGGAACCTGAAGAAGGTCACGCTGGAACTCGGCGGCAAGGCGCCCAACGTGGTGTTCGCCGACGCCGACATCGAGAAGGCGGTGCAGGCCGCGGTGAAGACCTTCTGCGGCAACTCGGGCCAGGTGTGCTCGGCCGGCACGCGGCTGTTCGTGCAGGAGAGCGTCCACGAGCAGGTGGCGGAGCGCGTGGCGCAGGTGGCGGCCGCATGGAAAGCGGGCGACCCGTTCGCGGCCGACACGAAGATCGGCCCGCTGATTTCGGCGACGCAGCGCGAGCGCGTCCGGTCGTACATCGGCGTGGGCCGCGAGGGCGGCGCGACGTTGCGGCTCGGCGGCCAGCCGTGGAGCGGCGCCGGCTACTTCGTCGAGCCGACGGTGTTCGACAACGTGCGCAACGGCATGCGGATCGCGCAGGAAGAGATCTTCGGGCCGGTGCTGTCGATCATCCCGTTCAAGGACGAGGACGATGCGGTGCTGCAGGCCAACGACACGACCTACGGCCTTTCCGCCGCGGTGTGGACGCGCGACGTGGCGCGCGCGCACAAGGTCGTGCGTGCGCTCAAGGCCGGGCGGCTGTGGATCAACACCTTCGGCGAATCCGATCCGGCCATGGCATTCGGCGGGTACAAGCAATCCGGGTGGGGGCGCGAATTCGGCCAGGAGTCGATCGAGGCCTACACGCAGACCAAGTCGATCATGCTCCGCATGTAATTTCGGCATCCGGACCAATTCAGAAGGAGACACCCTTGAGCATCAACCCGAGCATTCCGGATTTCGTGCGCGGCACCAAGAAACTGCTGATCGGCGGGCAATGGGTCGAACCCGCCGGCGGCGAACGCATCGAGGCCGTCAATCCCGCCACCGGCGAGGTGCTGTGCCATATCGCGCAGGGCAACGCGCAGGACGTTGGCCGCGCGGTCGCGGCCGCGCGCCGCGCGTTCGAAGGGCCGTGGAGCCGCTTCACGCCGCATGAGCGGCGCAAGCTGCTGCTGCGCGTGCACGACGTGATCCTCGATCACTTCGACGAGCTCGCGCTGATCGAGACGCTCGACATGGGCGCGCCGCTCGCCCGCACGCGCGGCTACAAGGAATGGCTGTCGCAACTGCTGCAGTTCTACGCATCGCAAACCGGCGCCGGCGCGGTGGAAACGCCGCCGATGTCGATCGCACCCGGCTTCACCGCGCTCAAGCAGTTGATGCCGGTGGGCGTGGTCGGCGGCATCATTCCGTGGAACGGCCCGCTGATGGGGCTGTGGTGGATCTACGGCCCTGCGCTCGCCACGGGTTGCACGGCCGTGCTGAAGCCGGCCGAGGATGCGTCGCTGTCGTCGCTGCGCGTGTCCGGGCTGATGATGGAAGCCGGCGTGCCCGACGGCGTGATCAACGTCGTGACCGGCTACGGCAAGGACGTCGGCCAGGCGCTGGCCGAACATCCGGACGTCGATCGCGTGGCCTTCACCGGCTCGGTCGGCACTGCGCAGGCCATCGTGCGCGCGTCGGCCGGCAACCTGAAGCGGCTGCAGCTCGAACTCGGCGGCAAGTCGCCCGACATCGTGTTCGCCGATGCTGATCTCGACAAGGCCGTGCCCGGTGCGGCAATGGGCGTGTTCACCAACACCGGCCAGGTCTGCGTGGCCGGCACGCGGATCTTCGTGCAGCGCGCGATCCACGACGAATTCGTGCAGCGCCTGGCCGCGTTCGCCGGCTCGATCAGGATCGGCGACGGCCGCGATCCCGATACGCAGATCGGCCCGCTGATCTCGCGGCGCCAGCTCGATCGCGTGATGCATTACGTGGACATCGGCGGCACGGAGGCGCGGCTCGTGCACGGCGGCCGGCGCCCCGACGGCGCGCCGGCCGGCGGCTTCTTCGTCGAGCCGACCGTGTTCGCCGATGTCCGCAACGACATGACGATCGCCCGCGAGGAAATCTTCGGGCCCGTCGCGTCGGTGATCCCGTTCGACACGATGGACGACGCGCTGCGGCTCGCGAACGACACGCCGTACGGCCTCGCCGGCGGCGTGTGGACGAGCAGCCTGTCGACCGCGCACCAGGTGTCGCAGGGCATTCGCTCGGGCACCGTCTGGGTCAACTGCTACGGCGTGATCGACCCGGCCGTGGGTTTCGGCGGCACGAAGATGAGCGGTTACGGATGGAAGGGCGGGAAGGAGCACGTCGAGAGCTTCCTGTACCCGAAGGCCACCTATATCAACCTGGTCTGAGCCGGCACGACGCCGTTGCCCGACCGCACAGGAGACACAAGACATGAAAGGCGTAGTTTTCAAAGGCGAGCGCACGCTGGAAATCCTGGAGTTCGACGACCCGACGCCCGGCCCGGGCGATGCCGTGATCGAGATGAAGGCGTCGGGCATGTGCGGCAGCGACCTGCATTTCTATCGCAACAAGCCGGCCGACGTGATCCGCTCGCTGGGTTTCAAGGATCTCGCGTCGCGCGGCATGTCGGAGGACACGCCGATCATCGGCGGTCACGAGCCGTGCGGGCAGGTGGTCGCCGTCGGCGCGGGCGTCGATCCGCGCGCGTTCAAGGTCGGCGACCGCGTCGCGGTGTTCCACTACGAGGGCTGCATGCACTGCGACCACTGCCGCACCGGCTGGACGCAGATGTGCAGCCACGGCGCGGATATCCACGGCGTCATCAAGCACGGCGGCCACGCGCACTACATGAAGGTGCCGGTGACGTCGCTGGTCCACCTGCCCGACGAAGTGTCGTATGCCACCGGCGCCGCGATTTCCTGCGGCACCGGAACGGCCTGGGGTGCGCTGCTGCGTCTCGACATCAGCGCACGCGACACGCTCGCGGTGTTCGGCCTCGGCCCGGTCGGGTTGTCGGCCGTGCAGCTCGCCGCGGCGATGGGGGTGGAGGTGATCGGCATCGACATCGCGGCCGACCGCGTCGCGTGCGCGAAGGAGTTCGGCGCGACCCACGTGATCGACGGCAGCCAGCAGGATCCGATCGAGGAAATCCACAAGCTCACCGGCGGCCTCGGCGTGACCTGCGCGATCGACTGCGCGGGCGGCGACGTGCCGAAGCAGCAGGCCGTGCGCAGCACGCGCCCGTGGGGCCGCATCGCGCTGGTGGCCGTGGGGGGCAACCTCAACGTCGACGGCATGAAGGACGTGATCGGCAAGCAGCGCACCATCATCGGCTCCTACACGTTCTCGGAAGTCGGGATGAAGGACTGCATCCATTTCATCGCGAATCACGGCGTGGACGTCGACAAGCTGTTCACCGACCGCTGGAAACTGGAGCAGGCCGACGAGGCTTACCGGCAGTTCGACGCGCAGGCGGGCGGCAAGGGCGTGTTCCTGTTCTGAGCACGCCACGGCATCCCGCGACAAGGAGACGGAACAATGGCGAAGTTTGAACGGCAAGGGATCGAAGACCCGATGGCCACGCTGTGCCGGATGGCGCTGCAGACGCGGTATGCCGACCTGCCGGCCGGCGTCACGCGCCATGCGAAGCAGACGCTGCTCGACGCGATGGGCGTCACCATCGGCGGTTCGGCCATGGAGGGCATCCCCGAGATCGTCGCGCTCGTGAAGGAGCGGGGCGGCAACCCGCAGACGCCGCTGCCGTTCTACGGCGGCCGCGTGCCGGCCCACGAGGCGGCGCTCGCGCTCGGCCCGATGCCGCGCGCGATGGATTGCGGCGACCTGCACGAAGAAGCCGGCCACGTGACCGAATACGTGGTGCCGACGCTGCTGGCCGCCACCGGCCTGCGCGGCAAGGTGTCGGGCAAGGAATTCCTCGCGGCGATGGCGGTCGGGCAGGAAATCCTGGTGCGGCTCGGCACGGCCTACAAGGTGATCAACCGGGCGATCAAGCATCACGAATGCGGCGGCCACTACATCTTCGGCGCGGTGGCCGCCGTGGGCAAGCTGCTCGGGCTGACCCAGGACCAGCTGGAAAACGCGCAGGGCATCGCGCGGACCATGACGCAGCCCAACACGATGGGCATCTATTCGCCGGCCACGCTGATGGTGCGGATGCATCACGGGCTGGTGAGCCAGGCCGCGATCACGTGCTGCCAACTGGCCCAGCGCGGCATCACGGGCCCGCGCGACGAGGTGCTGACCGGGCCCAAGGGCTATTTGAGCACGGCGCGCTGGGAGACCGATCCCGACTTCATCCTGCACGCGCTCGGCGAGCACTGGGAGATGGAGAACATCATCACCAAGGGCTACAGCGCCTGCTATTTCTCGCATTCGTCGATCGACGCCATCCGCGAACTGATGAAGGCGCACCGGTTCGGCGCGGCCGACATCGCCGGCATCCACATCGAGACGTCCACGCCGAGCTGGCGCGCCGTGTGCGAGCCACGGGAGAAGAAGTGGCATCCGGTCACGGTGCCCGAGTGCCAGTTCAGCCTGCCTTACGTGGTGGCCATTGCCGCGTTCGACGACAAGGTGTTCCTCGAGTCGTACAACGAGGACGCGCGCAGCCGGCCCGAGGTGCGCGAGCTGATGACGCGCATCACCGCCGAGGAAAACCCGGAAGTATCCGACTGGGGGGCGCGCCTCGCCGTCACGCTGCGCGACGGGCGCGTGCTGAAGCAGGAATGCGTGTACGTGAAGGGCCACCCGCGCAACCCGTTCACGGAAGAAGACTTCGTCGCCAAGTTCAGGCTCTGCGTGCCGTATGCCGCGATTGAGCTGCCGCAGCAGACCGTCGACAGGATGATCGGCGACATCCTGCACCTCGACGAAGTGGACGACGTGGCCGCCGCGCTGCTCGATCCGCTCGTTCCGTCCGGGCACTGATCGATACCCGGACGGAACCGGAGCAGGACGTTCGTGCCGGGCGAATCGCGGCGATCGCCCGGCACCATAAAAACATGTGAGGAGACCGCATGCAATCGCTCGAGCAGGTCACGATGGCCAAGGTGTTTCGGCGCCTCGTCCCGTTTTTCATGCTGTGTTATTTCATCTCGTTCCTGGATCGCGTCAACGTCGGCTTCGCCAGCCTGCAGATGAACGATGCGATCGGCCTCACGCCCGCGCAGTACGGTCTGGGCTCGGGGCTGTTCTTCCTGCTCTATTTCCTGTTCGAGGTGCCGTCCAACCTGCTGCTGGTGCGGGTGGGCACGCGCATCTGGATCGCCCGCATCCTGATTACCTGGGGGC
The DNA here is from genome assembly GCF_000731655.1 of Burkholderia sp. MSh2. Taxonomy (NCBI): domain Bacteria; kingdom Pseudomonadati; phylum Pseudomonadota; class Betaproteobacteria; order Burkholderiales; family Burkholderiaceae; genus Burkholderia; species Burkholderia sp. MSh2. The sequence goes on from NZ_JPGM01000038.1 coordinate 94,886, forward strand.
TGATCTCGGGCGCCACGGCCTTCGTGACCGGCCCGTGGAGCTTCTATGCCGTGCGGCTGCTGCTGGGCCTTGCCGAAGCCGGGTTCTTCCCCGGCGTGGCCTATTGCATCACGCTGTGGTTCCCGTCGGCGTACCGTGCGCGCGTGATGGGCTACCTGCTGGTGGCCGCGCCGCTGTCGTCGGTGATCGGCTCGCCGATCTCGGGCCTGCTGCTGGGGCTGCGCGGGCTCGACGGCCTGGGCGGGCTGCAAGGCTGGCAGTGGATGTTCCTGATCGAGGCGGCGCCCGCCGTGATCCTGGGCTTCGTCACGCTGCGCTACCTGAAGGGTTCGCCGCGCGACGCGCACTGGCTGCAGGCGGACGAGCGCGCGTGGCTCGCCGCGCGCATGACGAGCGAGGACAACCGGCGCCGCGACGAACACGACATCCCGGTGGCGCGCGTGTTCAGCGACCGGCGCGTGTGGATGCTGGCCGCGATGGCGTTCGGCTTCTTCCTGACGATCTACGGCATCGGCTTTTTCCTGCCGCAGATCGTCAAATCCTTCGGCCTGACCAACGTGCAGACCGGCTTCGTCACGGCGATCCCCTACGTGATCGGCTCGGCCAGCCTGGTGTTCTGGGCGCGCCGCGCCGACCGGACCGGCGAGCGGCGCTGGAACATCGCGATTCCCGCGCTGATCGCCGCCGCTGCGCTGGTAGGCGCCGGCCTGATCGACGCGCCGGTGCTCAAGCTCGGCTGCTTCTGCGTGCTGGCGTTCGGCGTGTTCGGCGCGCTGCCCGCGTTCTGGGCGATCAATACCGACCTGCTGTCCGGGGCCGCCGCGGCAGCCAGCATCGCGTGGATCGGCGCGGTGGGCAACCTGGGCGGTTTCGCCGGACCGTACCTGCTGGGCGTGACCAGGGACCGCACGGGCGGCTACGCGGCGGCGCTGCTGCTGATGGCCGTCGTCGCCCTGCTTGCCGCCGGCATCGCGCTTTCGGTGGGGCGGCAGCGCCGCACCTGTCGCCCCGCATGAACCGACGTGGCCCGCGCGCACGCCGGGCCATTCATCTCTCGATCATCAAGGAGACTGTCATGATCGACACCCGTGACACCCGGCCCGTTGCGCCGGACAACTGCCCGCCGCTCGAGCAAGCGGTGGTGCGCTTCATCCAGGAACTGAAATACGAGCATCTCGACGCGCGCGCGCATGCCGGCATCAGCCGGTTGATGCGCGACCAGATCGCGTTGCAGGTCGGCATTTCGAAACTGCCGTGGTCCGAGCAACTGCTCGCGTATGCGACGGCCCGGCAGCGCCCGGGCAACAGCCGCGTGAGCGCGTCGGCGCTGACGATGAGCGCCGCCGACGCCGCGTTCGTCAATGGCTCGTACGGGCACGGCTTCGAGTACGACGACGCGCACGGCCCCAGCTACAGCCATCCCGGCAGCTGCGTGATTCCGGCCGCGCTCGCGATCGGCGAGGAACTGGGTTCGTCGCTCGAGGAAATCATCGTCGCGATGGTGGCCGGCTACGAAGTCTATGCGCGCATTGGCATGCTGGCCGCACCCGAGCTGCTGCAGCGCGGTTATCACCCGCACGGCACGCTGTCCAACTTCGGCGCGGCGGCCGTGGCCGCCAAGCTGCGCGGGTTCGACGCCGAGACGACGCTGCACGCGCTGGCGATCGCGCTGAGCCACGTGTCGGGTACCACCGAGTACACGTCGACCGGCGGCTCGATCAAGCGCATCCATGCGGGCATCGGTACGCGCAACGGGATGGCCGCGGCCGACATGGCCCGCGCCGGCATCACCGGCCCGCGTGCGTTCCTGAGCGGCAACAAGGGCTTCTTCCGCACCTTCCTGCAACGCACGGCCGGGGACCACGCCGACAAGCGCTTCGTCATCGACCGGCCGTTCGAGATCGGCACGGTGTGGCTGAAGGCGTATTGCGCGTGCTACTGCACGCACGCGTACATCGACGCGCTGCGGCCGTTCGCGGCCCGTCGCGACGACATCGCCGACATCCACCTGAAGATCACGCCGCACTTCAACGTCGTCGTCGGCACGGCCAATGTCAACGCGTATGCGCCGAAGAACATCGAGCACGTGCAGTTCAGCCTGCCGATCCAGGCCGCGTTCACGCTGCTCGGCAAGGGCAACGGCTACCCGGTGCATCGCGACTACCTGGCCGGCAAGGTCGACATGGCGCCGGTGATCGACGTCGCGCGCGGTATCCGCATCACCGAGGAACCCGAGCTGGAGAAGCAGCATCCGGGCAAGTTCGTGGCCGATGTGACCGTCACGTTCAAGGACGGCCGCACCGAGCACGTGTTCGTCGGCGACCCGATCGGCACCGACACGAACCCGATGCCGGAGCACGAGCAGGATGCGAAGTTCATGGACCTGACCGCCGACGTGCTGGGGGCCGAACGCGCGCGCGCGCTGCTGGCCGCGCTGCGTGAGCTGAATCCGGCGACGAAGGCCGCCGAGCTGACTGCGATGTGGGCCGTCGAAGGCTGACCGTGAGAGCCGTCCGGGGCGCCATGCGCATCCCCGGGCGGGCGCCACACAAGACAATGGGCGGCGCCGGGATACCGGACGCCGCCCATCCTTTTCCGCGTTGACCCTCGAATACCGGGCCGTCAACGTCGCGTGTGAATCGCGAAGCTCCCGCCTATTTCCGCACGCTCGCGACGATCGCCTCGGCCGCGCGGATCACCGGAAGATCGACCATGCGGCCGTCGAGGTTGAACACCGCGCCCCCGTGCTTCGCGGCTTCGTCGATCACGCGGCGCGCCCACGCCTGTTCTTCATCCGAATAGCCCAATGCGTCGTTTACACCGGCGACCTGCGCCGGGTGGATGCACAGCTTGCCGCCGAAGCCGAATGCGCGGGCACGCCGGGCATCGGCCGCGAGGCGCCCGGCGTCGTCGGTACGCACGGTCACGCCGTCGATCGGCGCGGGCAGCCGGGCGCGGCGCGATGCGGCTACGAGCGCGTTGCGCGCGAAGGCCAGTTCCGGTTCTTCGGCCGATGCACGCATGCCGAGGTCGAGCTGGAAATCCAGATGGCCGAACGCGAGTCGCACGACCTGCGGATCGCGCGCGAGCGCATCGGCCGCATCGAGCCCGGCCAGCGATTCGATCAGCGCGACGATGCGTGCTGCGTCGCCGAGCTGTTGCGCAACGTGGCGCAGCGCGCCCGCGTTTTCGGACTTCGGCAGCATCACGACGACGCCGTACGTTGTCCAGTCGCGCAGCATCGCGAGGTCCGCGTCGTGCCACGGCGTACCCACGGCATTCACGCGCACGACGGTGCGCGCGCGCTGTTCCGGCGTCAGCAGCGGCAGGTGCTGCGAAAGCCGATCGCGTGCGGCGTCCTTGCTGTCGAAGCCGACCGCATCCTCGAGATCGATGACGATGCAGTCGGCTGCCGAATCGAGCGCCTTTGCAAAACGTTCGGGCCGGGTGGCCGGCACGAACAGGAAACTGCGCGCGTGCTGCGCGGGAGAGGAGGGCGTGGACATGGTTCAGATCGCGCCGGCGGCGCGCAGTTGTTCGATATCGGCGTCTGAGCGTCCGAGTTCGCGCAGAATCGCCGTGCTGTGCTCGCCGAGCGCGGGCACCGCATCCATGCGAATGTCGAAGCTGTCGATCGTGGCGGGCGGCAGCAGCGCCTGCAGTTCGCCGGCGGGCGAATCGACGGTGCGGAAGCGTTCGCGCGCATGCAGTTGCGGGTGCGTCCACAGATCGCTCACCTGGTTGACGGCCGCGTTCGCGATCTGCGCGTCGTCCAGCCGGGCAATCACCTCCTGCGCGGTGAGGCCGGCAAAAGCCGCTTCGATCACGGCCTTCAGTTCGGTGCGATGTTCCGAGCGCCGGACGTTGGCGTCGAAGCGCGGGTCGGTTGCCAGCGCCGGGTCGCGCAGCACCGTGTCGCAGAACGCCTTCCACTCGCGCTCGTTCTGCAGGCCCAGCATCACCACGCGGCCATCGCCCGCCGCGAACGGGCCGTAGGGGTAGATCGTCGCGTGCGCCGCGCCGTTGCGGCCGGGCTGCTGCTGGCCGTCGTACGCGTAGTACATCGGGAAGCCCATCCACTCGGCCAGCGCTTCCAGCATCGAGATTTCCACGTGCGAGCCTTCGCCGGTGACGCCGCGCTGCAGGAGCGCACTGAGAATGCCGGTGTACGCGTACATGCCGGCCGCGATATCCGCGATCGAGTTGCCGGCCTTGCTCGGCTCGTCGGGCGTGCCGGTGATCGACAGGAACGCGGCCTCGCTCTGGATCAGCAGGTCGTAGGCTTTCTTGTCGCGATACGGGCCGTCGCCGCCGTAGCCGGAGATGTCGCACACGATGAGCCGCGGATGTTTCGCGTGCAACGCATCGAACGACAGCCCCATGCGCGCGGCCGCGCCCGGTGCGAGGTTCTGCACCAGCACGTCGGCCTGCGCGATGAGTTCGCCGAGCACGTGCTGCGCGGCCGGTTGTTTCAGGTCCAGCGTGAGGCTTTCCTTCGAGCGGTTGGTCCAGACGAAGTGCGACGCGAGTCCGCGCGTACGGTGATCGTAGGCGCGTGCAAAATCGCCGACGCCGGGGCGCTCCACCTTGATGACGCGCGCGCCGAGATCGGCGAGCTGGCGGGTGCAGAAGGGGGCGGCGATCGCGTGTTCGAGCGTGACGACGGTCATCCCGCTCAGGGGGCCTTTTCGAGCTTGCATGGTCGGATCGTTATTCCAGTTCGGCGCTGGCCTGCATGGCCAGCTGTCCTTGCGGGCCGCGTGCCCAGACACGGGCGGTGTGACCGTCGAGCGCGCCGTTCGCCGTGAAGGGCGCGGTGTCGAACAGCGGGCTGACCGCCTTGAATTCGAAGGTGCGGATGGTCTTGCGGGGGTGCGTGCGGCGCAGTTCCTCCATCAGAAGCATCGCGATCAGCGGGCCGTGCACCACCAGGCCCGGATAGCCTTCTTCCCGCATCGCATACGGACGATCGTAGTGGATCCGGTGGCCGTTGAAGGTCAGCGCGGAGAAACGCATCAGCAGTACCGGGTCGGGCGTGATGGTGCGCGAATACTGTTCGTCGACAGGGGCCGGTTGCGGAGCCGGTGCCGCTGCGCCGGGCGAAGCGGGCGGCGGTGCATCGCGATACACGATGTCCTGTTCCTCGCGGATCGCCACGCCTCGCGCATCGCCGATTTCGTGCAGCACGGTCACGAACGCGAGCTGGCCGCTGCGGCCGGACTTGCTCTGCACGTTCAGGATCGTGGACCGGCGTTGCACCGGCGCATCGACAGCCAGCGGGCGCAGGAACTGCAGCCGCCCGCCGGCCCACATGCGGCGCGGCAGCGCGACCGGCGGCAGGAAGCCGCCGCGCCGCGGGTGGCCGTCGACACCGATGTTCGACTGGCGCTCGCCGGGCAGGAAGTACAGCCAGTGCCACAGCGGCGGCAGGGCATCCGGCAGCGCGGACGCATCCGCGTAGTCCAGCGTCGCCTGCAGGAGCCGGATCGGTGCGTGGGTGATCCGGTCCGTGCTTTCCTCGCTGCGGCCGATCCAGGCATCGAATGATTCGGGTTGCTCGACACTCATGTCGTTTCGCGCTCTCGATGATTGAAGCGTCGTGAAGGCTGCAAGCGCTCGCGCGAGCGTGCCCTTGCAGCCGTTCCCGTCAGAGTTCGTCGACCAGTTCCGGCACGAGCGCGAACAGGTCGCCGACGAGGCCGTAGTCGGCCACGCCGAAGATCGGCGCTTCCGGATCCTTGTTGATCGCGACGATCACCTTCGAATCCTTCATGCCGGCCAGATGCTGGATCGCACCCGAGATGCCGACCGCGATGTACAGCTGCGGCGCGACGATCTTGCCGGTCTGGCCGACTTGATAGTCGTTCGGCACGTAGCCGGCGTCGACCGCCGCGCGCGATGCGCCGAGTGCTGCCGACAGCTTGTCGGCCAGCGGCTCCAGCACCTTCGTGTAGTTCTCGCCGCTGCCCAGGCCGCGGCCGCCCGACACGATGATGCTCGCGC
>NZ_JPGM01000039.1:0-97909 GCF_000731655.1 Burkholderia sp. MSh2
CGGCAGGCGCGTATCCGACGCCAGCAGCACCGACTGGTTCCAGTGACGCGGCCCGTCCGGATGCTCGGCAAAGAACCGTTGCTGGATCGGCGTGAGCGGCAGCGTTCGCGCCACGCCGGCCTGGGCCGGCTTGCGCGCGCCGGGCGCCTTCGGCACGACCGGGCGCGCGACGGCCGCGGCCGCCTCGATCGTCGGATGGTCGAACACCTGCTTCGGCGTGAGGCCGAGCCCGGCCTGCCGCGCCTTCGCGATGATCCGCAGGCTCAGGATCGAATCGCCGCCGATCTCGAAGAAGTTGTCGGTCACGCCGATGTCGTCGCGACCCAGCGCCGCCTGCCAGATGCCGAGCAGCGTCGCCTCGGCATCGTTGCGCGGCGCGACCCGCGCGCGGCCGTCGGCCGCGTCGCCCGCCGGCGTCAGCGCGCGACGGTCGATCTTGCCGTTCGGCGTGAGCGGCAGCGCGTCGAGCACCGTGAAGGTGTCCGGCACCAGCGCATCCGGCAGCGTCTGTGCGAGCGCCGCGCGCAGCGCGTCGCCGCGCAGCCCGGCGCCCGTCGCGAACGCATGCAGCTGCACGCGCCCCGTCTCGTCCTCGCGCGCGATCACGACGCCGTCGCGCACGCCCGGCAGCGCGCGCAGGCATGCGCCGACTTCCTCGGGCTCGACGCGGTAGCCGCGAATCTTCACCTGGTCGTCGCGGCGGCCGAGGAACACGAAGCGGCCCTGTGCATCGAGCCGGCCGCGGTCGCCCGTCCGGTAGAGCCGCGCGCCGTTGCCGGCCGGATCGGGCACGAAGCGTTCGGCCGTCAGCGCGGGCCGGCCCTCGTAGCCGCGCGCAACGGCCGCGCCGCCGATGCAGATCTCGCCGCGCGCGCCGTCGCCGGCCGGATTGCCGTGCGCATCGAGCAACGCGACGCGCGCATGCGCGAGCGGCACGCCGAGCGGCCAGCCGGCCGCCGGATCGTCGCTGCGGCGCCAGGTCAGCGCGCCGACCGTCGTCTCGGTCGGGCCGTAATGGTTCAGCACGACGCAGCCGGGCGCGAGCGCCTCGATCCGGTCGAGCAGCGCGGCGCCCGCCGATTCGCCGCCGAGCACGAGGCCGCGCGCCGGCAGCACCTGTTCGGGACGCGCGGCCTGCAGCAGGCCGCTCAGGTGCGACGGCACGATCTTCAGCAGATCGATCCGGTGCCGCGCGAAATACTCGCCGCACGCGTCGGGATCGAAGCTCAGCGCCTCAGGCGGCACGTGCAGCGTCCAGCCGGCCCACAGTGCGCCGAACAACGTCGTGTGACCGAGGTCGGCCGCGGGCGTCGACAGGTACGCCGCGCGCGCGATGCCGTCCGGCAGCCGCGCGACGACGCCCTGCAGATACGCCGACAGCGCATCGTGGCTCACCATCACGCCCTTCGGACGGCCGGTCGAGCCCGACGTGTAGATCAGGTAGGCCAGTTGGCCGGGCAGCGGCTGCGCGTCGAGGTCGGCGACGTCGGCCACGTCGGCGGCCGCGCCTTCGGCGTGCGGCGCGACGCGCGCGAGCGACGCGGGACGCCACGCGTCGGCGGCCGCGTCGGCGATCACGCATTGCGCGCCGCTGTCGGTGGCCTGCCAGGCGAGCCGCTCGGCCGGCGCGCCGACATCGAGCGGCACGTATGCGCCGCCCGCGCGCCACACGGCCAGCACGGCCTGCACGAATTCGATACCGCGCGGCAGCGCGATCGCGACCCGCGATTCACGCCGCACGCCGGCGGCGACGAGCCGCTGCGCGAGTTCGCCCGCGCGCGCCCACAGCGTGCGCCAGTCGAGCGTCGTGACGCCGTCGGACAGCGCGTCGCGATCCGGCCATGCGGCGACATGCGACGCGATCCGCGCGACCAGCGCCTGATCCGCGGCCGGCAGCGCGCGTGCGGAACCCGCCGCCGCGGCCGCCAGGCCGAACATGCCGAGCGGTTGCGCCGGATGCGCGACGAACGCGGCGAGCAGCGCGCGAAGCTGCGCGCCGACGCGCTCGATCGTGTCGTGCGAAAAGCGGCGCGTGTCGTAGGCGAGCACGTAGTCGAAGCGCGCGCCCGGCGCGACGATCAGGCTCAGCGGGTACGGGTTGCGCCCGTCGGTGTAGCGCATGCCGGGCTCGGCCGCATCGGCCGCGCCGAGCATGCGCACCTGCAGGTCGCCCGCCCGCGCGCCGCTCGCATCGACCGGATAGTTCTCGACCACGACGATGCTGTCGAACAGCGCACGGCCGCCGTTCGCGACGGCCTGGATGCGCGCGAGCGGCACATGCTCGACCGCGCGCAGCGAAAACGCCTGCGCCTGCAGCGCGCGCAGCCAGTCGCCGAGCGTCTGCGACGCGTTCAGCCGCACGGGCATCGGCACCGTGTTGATGAACACCCCGACCATCGCGTCCATCGCATCGATTTCGGCTGGCCGGCCGGCCGCCGTGACGCCGAATACGGCCTCCTCGCGGTCGGCATGGCGCGCCAGCAGCAGCGCCCACGCGGCCTGCACGACGGTGCCGAGCGTCACGCGCTGCGCCCGCGCGAATTCCGCGAGCGCGGCGGCCTCGTCCGCGTCGAGCCGCACGCGGCGTTCCGCGTAGCGGCGCTCCGCCTGCGGCTCGCCGCTGCTCTCGGGCAGCGGCGTCGGCACCGTCAGGTCGGCGAGCGCGTCGCACCAGCGCGCTTCCGCGGCGCCCGCTTCCTGCGCGCCGAGCCAGCGGCGATAGGCATCGAGGCGCGGCGCGGCCGGCAGCTCACCCACGCCCGCCGTGCGCGCGACGTAGCGCGTCATCGCCTCGCGCAGCACGATCGGCAGGCTCCATCCGTCGAGCTGCACATGGTGCAGGCGCCACACGAACCAGTAGCGCGCGTCGCCGACCCGGATCAGTTGCAGGTCGAGCGATGCCGCGTGCGCGAGGTCGAAGCCCGCGGCGCGGCGCGCCTCCCAGTCGCTCGCGAGCCGCGCACGCTGCTCGTCGCCGGACAGCCCGCGCCAGTCGTGGCACGCGCAGCCGGCGTCCGTCTGCCGGTAGACGATCATCGCGGGCTGCGCCAGCCCTTCCCAGCGGAAATCGGCGCGCAGGATCTCGTGGCGCGCGATCACGTCGCGCCACGCGGCGTCGAACGCCGGTTCGGACACCGTGCCTTCGAATTCGAACACGTACTGCGAGTAATACGGATCGTCAGCGCCGGCCTGCAGCGATTGCGTGATCAGGCCCGGCTGCACGCCGAGCAGCCGGTGCAAGGATTCGATGTTGCTCTTGCGGCGGAAATCCGCTTGCGTCGGGTTGGTTTCGCTCATCGTTAATAAGAATCGTTACCGTTTTGTGTCGGAATGCGCCGCCCGAAGGCGGCGTCGCGTCAGTCGCCGATCTGGTCGAGCAGCGCGTCGAGATCGTCGTCGGCGAGGTCGCTGTCGAAACCGGACGGCGCAGGCTCGTCGGGCAACGGCGCGAGTCCGTCGGGCCGCGCCGCGATCAGCGCGGCGAGCAGCACGTCGAACGCGTCGACGATCGCCGTCGCGTGCGCGGCATCGATCAGCGCCGGCAGGTAGCGCCAGTCGATCGACAGCACGCCGTCGACGACGAGTGCGTTCATTTCCAGTGCGTAATGGCATGCGGCGTCGGCACTCAGCGCGTCGCCGGCATGTTCGCCGGTAGCCAGCCGCATCGGGCCGCGCCGGTCGCCTTCCTGTCCGAACTGGCCCAGGTAGTTGAAGCTCACCTGCGCGCGCGGCAAGGCGCGCACCGCCGACCGCTCCGCTTCAGGCGCCAGGTATTCCAGCACCCCGTAGTGCATCCCCTTGTGCGGCACCGCGCGCAACGCCGCCTTCACTCCGGCCAGCGTCCGTGCGCCCTCTCCCTGCGACGCGAACCACACCGGGTAGCGCGTCGTGAACCAGCCCACCGTGCGCGTCAGGTCCGCGCCTTCCACCACGTCCTCGCGGCCGTGCCCTTCCAGCTCTACCAGCACGCCCTGCTCGCCGCTCCACGACGACAACGCGTCGACCAGCGCCGCCACCAGCACTTCATCCACCCGGCTGCGATACGCACCCGGCACGTCCTGGAGCAACGCGCGCGTGCTCGCCGCATCCAGGCTCCGGCGAATCAGCCGGCTCGCGCCCAGCGTCGCGTCCACCTCCGTCAGCGGCGCCGCCAGCGGCAGGCCGCCACGTGCGCGCCGTGCGTCATCCCAGCCCGACGTCGGCGCCAGTTGCGTGCGCCACGTGTCCAGCTCGCCGCGAACCGCATCACTCTGTGCATGCGCCGCCAGCGCGTCGCTCCACTCGCTCCAGCTCATGCTGCGTTCCGGCAGCGCCAGCGGCGCGCCCGACGACACCTGTTCGTAGGCCTGGCCCAGCTCCTCGAGCAGCACCCGCCACGACACCCCGTCCACCGCCAGGTGATGCACGACCAGCAGCAGGCGCGACCCGCCTTCCGGCAGGTCGAACAGCGTCGCGCGCCACAGCGGCCCGTGCGCCAGATCCAGCGACGCCTGCACCCGCGCGCCGTGCGACGACAGCGCCGCGCGCCAGTCGCCTTCGCCCGTCAGGTCCACACGTTCCAGCTCGAAACGCTCCTGCGCCGCCACCTGCTGCGTCCAGCGACCCTGCCCGTCGCGCGCGAAGCGCAAACGCAGCGCGTCGTGACGGCTCGTCACCGCGCGCACGGCCGCTTCCACCCGATCGGCCGGCAGGCGCGTATCCGACGCCAGCAGCACCGACTGGTTCCAGTGACGCGGCCCGTCCGGATGCTCGGCGAAGAACCATTGCTGGATCGGCGCGAGCGGCAGCGGGCCCGCGATCTCGCGATACGCGCGCGCCACGGCCTGCTCCGGCACGCGCTGCGCGAGCGCGGCGATCGTCTGGTGCTCGAACAGCTCGCGCACCGTCAGCATCAGGCCGTCGGCGCGGGCGCGGCTGATCGCCTGGATCGCCTGGATCGAATCGCCGCCCAGCGCGAAAAAGTTGTCGTCGACGCCGATGTCCGCGCGGCCGAGCACGTCGCGCCAGATCGCCAGCAGCCGCGCTTCGCGCGCATCGCGCGCGGCGGCGGGTTCATGCGTCGTCGCGACCGGCTCGATCCGCGGCTGCGGCAGCGCGCGTTTGTCGACCTTGCCGTTCGGCGTGAGCGGCAACGCGTCGAGCACGACGACGGCGGCCGGCATCATGTACGCGGGCAAGCGCAGGGCGAGCGCCGCATGCAGCGCGTCGCCGGCCGCGTCCGCCACCGCGTACGCAAACAGCTTGCGGTCGTCGCCGGTCCCGCCGACGATCGCGACCGCCTCGCGCACGCCCGGCAGCGCACGCAGCGCGCCTTCGACTTCGGGCAGCTCGATCCGGTAACCGCGCAGTTTCACCTGGCGGTCGTCGCGGCCGAGATAGTCGACCGCACGCGCCGGATCGCCCGCGCGCACGCGGCACAGGTCACCGGTCCGGTACAGCCGCGCACCCGGCGCGCCGAACGGATCGGGCCTGAAGCGTTCGGCGGTTGCCGCCGGGCGGCCGAGATAGCCGCGCGCGAGCGCCTCGCCGCCGAGGCAAAGCTCGCCTGCCGCGCCGTCCGGCATCGCATTCCCGGCCGCGTCGAGCACATAGGCCGCGCGCCCCGGATACGGCGTGCCGATCGTCACGACCGGCGCATCCGCATCGGCCGCGCCGGTGTGGCGGCTCAGCGCCGAGATCGCGGCTTCGGTCGGGCCATAGGTGTTCTCGAAACGCACGCGCCCCATCGGGCTCGCGAACCAGCGCGCCAGCGCCTCGCCGTTCAGCGCCTCGCCGCCGACCGTGACGAGCCGCATCGCGGCCGGGTCGGCCGGCAGGTCGCGCAGCCATTGCTGCCAGAACGCGGTCGGCAGATCCGCGACCGTGACGGCCTCGTCGCGCAGCACCGCGTTGAATTCCGGCCAGCTCCACAGGTCGGGGCCGCGCAGCACGACGCGCGCGCCGACCGTCAGCGCGGGCAGCAGCTGTTCGAGCGACGCGTCGAAATTGATCGTCGAGAACTGCAGCACGCGGTCGGCCGCGTCGATGCCGAAGCGCGCGAGCATGTCGTCGACGTGCACCGACAGCGCCGCATGCGTCATCGCGACGCCCTTCGGCTTGCCGGTCGAGCCCGACGTGTACATCACGTAGGCGAGCTGCAGCGGATGCGGATCGTGCGGCGGCGCGGCCGGCAGCGCGGCGTCGGCGAGATCCTCGACCACGTGCAGCGTGAGCCCCGCGAGCACGTCGCGCAGTTGCGCGGCGCTCGCGCGGTCGACCACGACGTGCGCGATGCCCGCATCCTCGACGATCTGCGCAAGCCGTTCGACCGGATATCCGGGATCGAGCGGCACGAACGCGGCGCCCGCGCGCCAGATGCCGAACAGCGCGGCGACCATCGACGGCGACCGCGCGACGCACAAGCCGACGCACGTATCGACGCCGGCGCCGGCCGCCCGCAACGCGGCGCCGATGCGCGCGGCGCGCGCATCGAGCGTCGCGCGGTCGAATTCGGCCTCGGCCGGCGTGGCCGGCGAACGCAGTGCAATCGCGCCCGGCTGCGCTTGCGCCTGTTCGAGCACGCGCGCGGGCACCGACCGGTACGGACGCGCGGCGGCGGCCCCGGCCGGCACGGCGAGCGGAAGCGCGCCGAGCGCGCACGCGGGCGCGTTCGCGACGAATCGCGCACACGCGACGAAGTGATCGGCGAACGCATCGATCGTCGCCGCATCGAGCACGTCGGTCGCATAACCGAACGACAGCCGCAACGCATCGCCCTGGTCGGTCACGTCGAGCATCAGGTCGAACTGGGCGGTCTCGCCGCCGAGCACCGGCAGGTCGAGCGCATCGACGGTGATGCCCGACAGCGTCGCGAACTGGCCCGGCGGCACGACCTGCAGGTTGAACATCGCCTGGAACAGCGGCGTGAGCCCGAGATCGCGCTGCGGCTGCAGCGCGTCGACGAGCTGCGCGAACGGCACCGACGCGTGCGCCTGCGCGTCGAGCACGGCGGCGCGCGTCTGCGCGAGCAGCGTGTCGAACGGCTGGTCGGCCGCGACGTCCGCGCGAATCACCAACGTATTGATGAAGAAGCCGATCAGCGACTCGGTCTCGAGCCGCTCGCGGTTCGCGACCGGAATGCCGATCCGCAGATCGGACTGCCCGCTGTAGCGATGCAGCAGCGCTTCATAGCACGCCAGCAGCAGCATGAACAGCGTCGTGCCGTGACGTTGCGCGGCATCGCGCAACACGCGCGCGTCGGCGCCGGCGAGCCGGCGAATGCTGCGTGCGCCCGCGCCGGTGCGCTGCGCGGGACGCGGCCGTGCGAGCGGCAGCGCGAGCACGGGCTGTTCGTCGCCCGCGAGACGTTCGAGCCACCACGCGAGATCGGTCTCGCGCACGCCGCTCGAGCGTTCCCAGTACGCGTGATCCGCGCACTGGATCGGCAACGGCGGCAGCACCGGCTCGACGCCGCGCCGCGACGCCTCGTAGCACGTGCACAGCTCGTCGATCAGCAGGTTCATCGACCAGCCGTCGGACACGATGTGATGCATGACGACCGCGAGCACGTGCTCGTCGGGGCCGGTCGACAGCAGCGCCACACGCAGCAGCGGCCCGTGCTCCAGATCGAACGGCTCGCGCACGCAGGCGCGCAGCGTGTCGGCGAGCGCGTCGGGCGCCACCGCCCCGGCGCGCCACGCATAGCGGACGTCGGCGCCGATGCGCTGCACCGGCCGGCCGTCGACCGCGACGAACGTCGCGCGCAGCGCGTCGTGACGCGCGACGATGCGATCGAACGCCGCGCGCAATGCGGCCGCGTCGAGCGCGCCCTTCAGGCGCACCGCGCCCGGCACGTGATAGGCGGGGCTGTCGGGCTCGAGTTGCCACAGCACCCACATCCGTTCCTGCGCGAGCGACAGCGGCGCATCGTCGGTATCGGGACGCCGCGCGATCGGCGCGGGCGTGTGCATCGAGCGCACCGCGCCGTCCGGGCGGGCCGCCGCGTCGCCGTGCTTCAGACGCGCGATTTCCGCCGCGCAGTCGCGCAGCACGGGCAGGTTGAATACCTGTTGCAACGGCAGCGCGACGCCGAGCCGTTCGCGCACGCGCGCAACGACCTTGACCGCGCTCAGCGAATGACCGCCCAGTGCGAAGAAATCGTCGGCGGCCCCCGGCGCGGCGCTGCCGAGCACGTCGCGCCAGATCTCGGCGAGCGCGATTTCCGCGGGCGTCGACGGCGCGACATGTTCGCGCGCGCCGGCCGATGCGACCGGCTCGGGCAGCGCGCGCACGTCGAGCTTGCCGTTGAGCGTGAGCGGCAGCGCATCGACCTGCATGAACGCGGCCGGCACCATGTGCGCGGGCAGCCGCTCGGCCGCGAACGCACGCAGCGCGCCCGTGTCGAGCACCGCGCCGACCCAGTACGCGACGAGCCGCTTGCCGCCCTGCGGATCGGCGCGCGGCACCACGACGACCGAGCGGATGTCCGGATGCGTCGCGAGCACGGCCTGGATTTCGCCCGGCTCGATCCGGAAGCCGCGAATTTTCACCTGCGCGTCGTTGCGGCCGACGTATTCGAGTTCGCCGTCGGCATGGCGCCGCGCGACGTCGCCCGAGCGATACAGGCGCGCACCGGGCGGGCCGAACGGATCGGGCACGAAGCGCTCGGCCGTGAGCGCCGCGCGGCCGAGGTAGCCGCGCGCGAGGCCGGCTCCGCCCACGCACAGTTCGCCGTACACGCCGAACGGCGCGGGGTTCAGGTCGGCGTCGAGCACCTGCAGGCTCAGGTCGGCGATCGGCTCGCCGATGAAGCTCGGCGCGTGCGCACGGGTCGCGTCGGCCAGCGCGATGTCGCGCGCGGTCACGTGCACGGTCGTCTCGGTGATCCCGTACATGTTGACGATGCGCGGCGCGCGCGGGCCGCGCCACGCGAGCCAGCGCGCGAGCGACGACGGTTCGAGCTTTTCGCCGCCGAAGATTACGCAGCGCAGGTCGGGCAGCGGCGCGTCGAGTTCGAGTTCGGCCTGCGTGAGCGGCAGGAACGCGGACGGCGTCTGGTTCAGCACGGTGACGCGCGCGTCGCGCAGCAGCGCATGGAAATCGCGCGGCGAACGCGCAACCCAGACCGGCACGATCACGGCGACGCCGCCGTACGACAGCGCGCCGAACAGTTCCCAGACCGAGAAATCGAACGCATAGGAATGGAACACGCTCCATGCGTCGTCCGGGCCGAAGCCGAAGTCCGCATGGGTCGCGTCGAGCAGGCGCACGACGTTGCGATGCGTGACGCCGACCCCCTTCGGCCGGCCGGTCGAGCCCGACGTATAGATCACGTAGGCGAGCTGGTCCGGCTGCGGATCGGGCAGCGCGAGCGTCGCGGGCGCTGTAGCGGCGCGCACGTCGTCGTCCGATACGACGATGCAGTCGAGCCCCGCGAGCAGCGCCGCGAGGCGCGCGTGCGATGGCGCATCGACGACGACACGGCGAATGCCCGCATCCTCGACGATGTAGCGCAGCCGGTCCGGCGGATACTCGGGATCGAGCGGCACATAGGCGCCGCCGCTCGCGAGCACGCCGTACAGCGCGACGGGCAGCACCGCCGTGCGCTGCACGCAAACGCCGACGCGTTCCTCCGCACCGACGCCCGCGCGCACGAGCCGCGCGGCGAGTGCGCGGACCGCGCCGGCGAGCTGCCGATAGTCGAGCTGCGCGTCGGCCGCATGCACCGCGCGCGCATCGGGCCGTTCGCCGGCCATCGAGAACATCCGTTCGGCGAGCGACACGAACGGCCAGTACAGCGGCGCCCGCGACGGGGCCGCCGCACCGACCTGCAATGTGCCGAGCGCGATTCCGCCCGCCGCGCCGACGATCTGGTCGACGAGGCTCGCGTAGTCGTCCGCGATGCGCGCGACCGTCGCGTCGTCGAACACGTCGGTCGCATAGATGAACGCGCACTCGATACCGCGCGCGTCGTCGCGGATGTCGAGCGTGATGTCGAAACGCGCGACGGGCGCATCGGCGCGCCACTCCGACGCGCGCAGCCCCGGCAGCGACGGCAGCCCGTCGCCCGCGACCTCGAGCAGGTTGAACATCGCCTGGAACACCGGCGTCACGCCCGGCACGGGGGCCGGCCGGAGCGCCTCGACGACGCGCGCGAACGGCACCGACTGATGCGCGAGCGCGCCGGCGATGCGCTGCTGGATCTGCGCGAGCAACGCATCGAAGGTCGTCGCGCCGTCGAACGTCGCATCGACGACGATCGTGTTGACGAAGCAGCCGATCAGGTCGGCCGTCTCCGCGCGCTCGCGATTCGCGAGCGGCATGCCGATGCGCAGCGTGCGCTGGCCGCTGTGACGCGCGAGCAGGATCGCATAGATCGCGAGCAGCACCGCCGACACGGTCGCCCGGCGCTCGCGCACGAACGTGCGCAGCGCCTGCGTGCGTGCGGCATCGAATGCGCGCACGACGCGCGCGCCGCGCGTGTCGCGCACGCCGTCGCGCGTGCGGTCGTACGGCAACGCGAGCGGATCGAGCGGCTCGCCGAGCCGCTCGCGCCAGTAGTCGAGATCCGCCGTTTCACGCGCGGCGTCGCGCCATTCGCGCTGCCACACGACGCAGTCGCGAAACTGCACGGGCAGCGGCGCATGCGCCGCGGCGCCGTCCGCATAGGCCAGTGCGAAATCGCGCACGAGCACGCTCATCGACCAGCCGTCGGAGATCACGTGGTGCATCGTCAGCAGCAGCAGATGCGCGTGCTCGCCGAGCGCGACGAGCGCAATTCGCCACAACGGGCCTTGCTCGAAGTCGAACGGCCGGGCGGCGAACGTTTGCGCGAACGCGGCGACGCGATCGGCCGGCGCGATACCGTCCGCGCCCCGCAGGTCGTGGTACTCGCAATAAGCCGCCGCAGTGGCGCGATCGAACGCATCGACGACCTGCGCGGCTTCGCCGTCATGCTCGACGATGCGCGTGCGCAGCGTCTCGTGGCGCTCGACGAGCGCCGCCACGGCCGCCGCCGCCCGCGCGACGTCGAGCGGACCGTCGAGGCGGACGCCGCCGCTCATGTGATACGCCGCGCTGTCGGGTTCGAGCCGCGACAGGAACCACAGCTGGGTCTGGCTGTCGGAGAGCGGCGCGCGCGCCGTCGACGAGGCGATCGGCACGATCGGAAGCTGCGCGGGATCGATCCGCAATTCGCCGACGCGGGCGCGCAGCAGCGCCCGCTTGTCTTCGGGCAGCGACGCATAGCGCAGCGAGATCGCGTGACGATCGGGAGCGGCGGCGGCCGCGGATTCCTGGGCGGATGGCTGATTCATGATGGCGTCGTGAAAAGCATCTGTGACATGCCGCGCGAAAGCGACATGGGCGTCTTCCTCAGATGACGAATGACGACGGAAATTATTCAGAAAAATCGCGCGCGAACCGGCGCGCGAACCGGCAGGAGGCCGGCCCGCTTCGCGCGGCGCGGGTTCGCGGGACCGCGCGGGAATGGCGGGGTCTGAAGAAAAAAACGCGGTGTCGACGACAGCCGCGCGCCGGTCGCGTGACGCGACGCGGCGCGGTGAACCGATTCGATCAATCGATTCGGTAGACGAGCGACGAACGGCAGACGACGCACGCGCGCGGCGCGTGCGCTGCCTGCCCCGTCAGCCCGCCGGGCGGCGCGCGATGCCGTTCAGCGCCGCGTCGACGCGCTCGACGAACGCGGTCATCGCGACGGGGCCGCCGAACGTCCACGTGCGGCGCGGCATGAACGCGACGCGTCCGGCCTCCACCGACGGCAACGCGCGCCACAGCGGCTCGCGGTACAACGGCGCGTCGGCGCCGTCGAGCACGAGCAGCATCCAGTCCGGATGCGCGACGAGCGCGTCGAATCCGAGCCGCACGCCCATCCGCCGCTCCGACGTGCCCGACCATGCATTACGCAGGCCGACGTGGTCGAGCAGCGCGCCGACCGAGCTGCGGCGATCGAAGCCCCAGAAGCCGGCTCCGCCCGACAGCGGATTGACGAGCGCGGTCGGCTGGCCGTCGAGCCCCGCCGCATGCACGTGCGCACGCGCGGCCGCGATCGCCGCATCGAGACGGTCGCGCACGGGGCGGGCAGCCGCGTCCGCGCCGACCCGCGTGACGAGATCGTCGAACACGCGCGTCAGCCGGACATACGCATCCTCTTCACCGGGGGCCGGTTCGAGATCGTAGATCACCGTCGGCGCAATCGCGGCCAGCCGATCGGCGATCCGCGCGTGACGCTGCGCGTAGCCGACGATCAGGTCGGGACGCAGCGCGGCGATCGCCTCGAGGTCGGGCTGCTGGCGCGTGCCGACCGAGACGACGCCTTGCAGCTTGTTCGCGTCGATGCCGACCCAGCTACGGTAGACGTCGGGGTCGGCCGCGCCGACGAGCGGCACGTCGACGCTCAGCAGCGCTTCGGTGAACACGAATTCGAGCGACACGATCCGCCGCGCCCGCGCGGGCAGATCGGGCGAGCGCACGCCGAGCGGCGTCGCAACGACGCGTCCGCTGCCGGAGCAGCCGACGAGCGGCAGCGCGAGCGCGGCCGCGATCACGCGACGGCGATGTTCATTCACCATGCGCCCTCCCCGCGTCGGCATGGTCATGCCCATGACCGTGCCCGTGGTCGTGGTCGTGGTCGTGGTCGTGGTCGTGGTCGTGGTCGTGGTCGTGGTCGTGGTCGTGGTCGTGGTCGTGATGATCCACGTACTCGGCGAGCCGCGCAAAATGCGCGTCGCGCTCGGCAATCGGCAGCTTCTTCAGCAACGGGCAGGTCGTGCAGTACTTGTAGTGGTCGTCGAACGCGTAGCGCAGGCAGCAGTTGCGCCGCACGCGAAACGGCTCGGGCGCGAGCGGATGCACGTCGTGCTGCATCCGGAACGCATCGCGGTACGGATTCGCCGTATGCGCATCGAACAGGTGCGCGCCATCGAGCAGCGCATCGCGCTCGGCCAGCGCCGCCTCGGCGAACGCCGGCACGTGCTCGGCAAGCGACAGGAACACCGAATCGATCCGCGACGCGAAATTCACCCACAGAATCTCGCGGCTCAACCCGCTCGCGCGATGCAGCGCGTCGACGGCGGCCGGAAACGTTTCCCCGAGCAGCGCGCCGTAACGCGCCGCGCGGCTGCCGTGCGTCGGCCGCAGCGTGCGGGCAATGCGCGCGCGCTTCGGATAGCCGTCCGGCGCGAACGCGAGCGCGTCGAGCGACAGGTCGGGAACGGCGTCGGCAACGAGCGCCGGCACCGCGACGAGATACAGCATCGTGCCTGCGAAGTAGATCGACCATTCCGACGCATACGCGCGCATCAGCGCCGCACGGCGCGCGGGAGTCGTCGCGCTCGCCGCGCACGCGGATCGCTCGCCCGCCTCGCGATCGCGTTCGGCCGCGCGGGCGAGTTCGGCCGCCAGCGCGTCGGGGTCGCGCAGGATCGCGCCCGGAACCGTGCGACGGCCGTCGTCCTCGAACGTGCAATAGTCGCGCAGCTCCGCGAGCGCGGGGCGCGCGAGCAGCGCGCCGAAATCCGGAGCGGTGGCCGTCATCATCGCGCCCGCCTCAGATAGCTGCGTGCGAGCAGCCACAGGAAATACGGCGCGCCGAGCGCGGCCGTCAGGATGCCGAGCGGCAGGTCGCGCGGCGCGAACGCGACGCGGCCCACGCAATCTGCGACGCCGAGCAGCAGCGCGCCGATCAGCATCGCGGCGCCAATCTGCGCCCGCTGCCCGCGCAGGCCCGCGAGGCGCGCGGCGTGCGGCGCGATGAGCCCGGCGAACGCGACCGGCCCGGTGCCGGCCACGGCCGTCGCCGTCATCAGGCTCGCGACCGCGAGCAGCGCGAGCCGCGCGCGCGGCACGTCGAGGCCGAGCGCCGATGCCGACGCGTCGCCGAGCGACAGCAGCTCGAGCCAGCGGCCCGCGCGCCACGCGAACGGCAGGCTCGCGAGCGCCCACGGCAGCATCGCGGCGAGCGCGCCCCAGCCTTGCGCATAGGTGCTGCCGACGAGCCAGCTCAGCGCCTGCGTGATGTGCACGTGAAACTGCAGCAGCACGACGTTCAGCACCGCCGCGAGCAGCGCCGCGCAGGCGAGCCCGGTCAGCGTCACCCGCATCGGCTCGAGCCCGGTACGCCAGTTCAGCGCGACGACGAACCCGAGCGCGGCCGCACAACCGGCCCACGCGAGCGGGACGCCCCACCACGCGACCGACGCCGTCGCGCCCGGGGCGACCAGCATCACGATCAGCATCACGAGGCTCGCGGCGGCCGTGCCGCCGAACATTTCGGGGCCGGCGAGCGGATTGCGCGTCATGCCCTGCAGCAGCATGCCGCTCGCGCCGAGCAACGCACCGCCCAGCATCGCGATCAGCGTGCGCGGCACGCGCAGCCCGACGATCTCGAGCGCCTCCGGCCGGCCCGCGATGAAGTCGCGCACCAGCACGCCGAACGGCACGCCGCTCGCGCCGTGCGAAGCCGTCAGCAACGCGACGACGACGAGCGCCAGCGCCCCGGCGATGAAGAAGCCGCGCGGCGCGGCGCGCGTGCGGGCCGTGCGTTCGACCGCGCCCATCATCAGGCGCGCCGGCGTCGGCGCCGCGGTGCGGCGCAGGATCATCAGCAGCACCGGCGTGCCGATCAGCGCGGTCGTCACGCCGAGCGGCATCAGTCCGTCGTCGCCGGCCGCGATCACGACCGCGTCGGCGACGAGCAGCAGCACCGCGCCCCACAGGGCCGACAGCGGCACGAGCCGCGACGGCCGGTGCACGCCCGCGCTGCGCAGCAGGTTCGGCGCGATCAGGCCGACGAAGCCGACCGGGCCCGCACGGCCGATCGCGACCGCCGTCAGCCAGGTCGCGAGCAATACGCACAGCGCGCGCAGCGCCTGCGGCCGCAGCCCGAGCAGGCTGGCCTGATCGTCGCCGAGGCGGATCAGGTCGAGCCCGCGCGCGAGCAGCAGCACGAGCGCGAAGGCCGGCAGCGCCAGCACGCACGCGATCGCGACGCCGTCCGCGCCGATCTGCTGCAGCGAGCCCGTGCTCCACAGCACGACGCTCACCGCCGAATCGTCGCTGAGCGTCAGCACGAGGGTCAGCAATGCATTGAGCGCGAGCGCGACGGCCGCGCCGGCCAGCGTCATCCGCAGCGGCGACGCGCGCCAGCCGCCCGCGACGCCGAACGTCAGCGCGGCGGCCGCGAGCCCGCCCGCGAATATCGCGGGCGACACCGGCAGCGCGGGCCAGATGAAGGTCGCGACGAGGCCGAGTTGCGCCCCCGTCGTCACGCCGAGCAGGTCGCTCGATGCGAGCGGATTGTGCGTGACGGCCTGCAGCATCGCGCCCGCGATGCCGAACGCGGCGCCGGCGAGCGCGCCGGCGAGCACGCGCGGCAACTGCGCGTCGACGAACAGCCGCCACGCCGCGCCGTGCGGATCGGCGAGCGCCGCGAGTCGTTCGACCGGCGCGCCGTATGCGAACAGCGCATTCCACGCGAGCATCGCGACGAGCGCGACGACGCTGGCCGCGACCAGGGCGGCAAAGCCCGCGCCGTCGCGCACGCGCGCGGCGGCGGAAATCGGTGCCGCGCCGCTCATGTACCGAGCCTCGGCAGGCAGACCGGTTCGCCGTCGACCGTGAAGCGCCGCATCGGCGTCTCGAACACGGGTTCGAGCACGTCCGGCTGCATGATCGCGTCGGGCTCGCCGCGCGCGCGGATCGCGCCGTCGCGCATCAGCATGATCTCGTCGCTGAATGCGGCGGCCTGGTTCAGGTCGTGCAGCACCCATACGACGGTCAGCCCCATCTCGCGCGCGAGATCGCGGATCAGCTTCAGCACGTCGACCTGGTGGTGAATGTCGAGGAAGGTGGTGGGCTCGTCGAGCAGCAGCACGCGGCCGCCCTGCGCGAGCGCCATCGCGATGAACGCGCGCTGCCGCTCGCCGCCGGACAGCTCGGCGAGATCGCGCTTGCGCAGCGCGTGAAGATGGGTGCGCTCGATCGCGCGCTCGACGGCGTCGCGATCGTCGGCGCCCGGCCGGGCGGCGATCCCGGTGTAGCAATAACGCCCGGTCGCGACGAGTTCCTCGACGAGCATGCCTTCCGGCACGAGCGGATTCTGCGCGAGCATCGCGAGCCGCTGCGCGCGCTCGCGCGGCGCGAACTCGCCGAGCGGCCGGCCGTCCAGCCACACGCGCCCGGCGGATGGCTTGATCAGGCCGCCGAGCGAGCGCAGCAGCGTGCTCTTGCCGCAGCCGTTCGGCCCGCAGAGCGCGGTAATGCGGCCGGCTTCGAAGCCGACCGACAGATTGTCGAGCACGACCCGCGCGCCGAGCCTCACGTGGAGACCTTCGGCGCGCAGGACGGGCGCGACCTGGACATCGTTCATGCGCATGACGGCTCCCTGGCGACGGCTTGCGAGCACAAAATCATGCTGTTTACCACGAATAGCGCGCAGTCAGCAGCACGTTGCGACGCTGACCGTACTGGCAGCGCGTGGTATTGCCGCAGCGGGCGACATAGGTGCGGTCGAACAGGTTGTTCGCCGACAGCACGAAGCGCCAGTGCGGAATGTCGTAGTGAACCGCCGCATCGGCAACCGTGAACGAACCGACGCTCAGCGAGTTGTCGCTCGTCGCATAGCTCGAACCCATGTACTGCACGCCGGCGCCGAAGCCCATGCCGCGCAGCGGGCCGCCCGACAGCGTGTAGTCGAGCCACAGCGACGCGACGTTGCGCGGCGTCGCGGTCGGCGTCTTGCCGACCGTCGGGTCCGCCGAGCTGCCTTGCGTGATCTTCACGTCCTGCAGCGTGTACGCGGCAAGCAGCTTCAGGTTGTCGGTCAGCTCCGCGGTCGCCTCGAGCTCGAGGCCGCGGCTGCGGATCTGGCCGGTCTGGACGTTGCCGGTGGAAGCCGGATCGGGCGAGGCCGTCAGCGCGTTGTTCTGGCGCAGGTCGAACAGCGCGGCGGTCAGCGTCGCGTTCATGAAGGTCGGCTGGTACTTGACGCCGACCTCGACCTGCTTCGAGCGCAGCGGCGTGTACGGGTTGCCGTACGCGTCGTTGCCGATCACCGGCTGGAACGACGTCGAATAGCTGACGTACGGCGCGAAGCCCGAATCGAACAGGTACATCAACCCGGCGCGGCCGCTGAACGCGCTGTTGCGCTGCGACGTGCTCGTGCCGCCGAGATTGTCGTCGGTGCGCGACGACACCCAGTCCTCACGCCCGCTCAGCACCAGCACCCAGCGCTTGTACTTCATCTGGTCCTGCACGTACAGGCCGAACTGGCGCTGCACCTGGCGCATCTGCGTGTCGTTGAACGACGGCGCGATGACCGGATCGTTGAGGGTGGTCGGGTTGTACAGGTTCAGCGCGTAGCCGCGGTACGTGTACCCCTCGTTGTCCATGAAGTTCTGGTTCGTGTAGTTGAACCCGAACAGCAGCGAGTGTTCGACCGGGCCCGTCCGGACCTTGCCGAGCAACTGGTTGTCGATGTCGACGACGTTGAAGCTCGACTGCAGGTTCATCGCCGCGCGCTGGATCGTCTGCTGGTCCGCGCTCAGCGAATAGCCGAACAGCGCCTGGTTGTTGAGGTCCAGGTGCGAGTAGCGGAAGTTCTGCTTGAACGTCCAGTCGGTGCCGAGATGATGCTCGAAGAGGTACGCGAACGAGTACTGCGTCTTGTCGTAGTTCTCGTAGTTCGGGTTGCTGGTCGCGAGGCTCGTCGGGATCCGCTGGCCGAACTTCGTCGGTGCGACCGTGCCGTAGTACGGCAGGAAATTGTTCGAGTCCATCGTGTCGTCGCGCAGATAGCTCGCCATCAGCGTGAGCGACGTGTCGGCGTTCGGCCGGATCGTCACCGACGGCGCCACCAGCGTGCGCGTGCCGTGCACCGAATCGACCTGGTTCTGCGAATAGGTTTCCTGCGCGATGAAGCGGTACAGCACGCGGCCGTCCGCATCGACCGGGCCCGACGTGTCGACGCCGACCCCGTAGTGGTTGTAGCTGCCCGCCAGCAGGTCGACCTGGCCGCGCTGGTAGTCGGTCGGCATCTTCGACACCATGCTGACGACGCCGCCCGGCTCGCCGAGCCCGTACATCACCGACGCCGGCCCCTTCAGCACCTCGATGCGCTCGAGCTGGTACGGGTCGACGCGCCACTGGTCGAGGGCGCGCCCCGCCACCGCGGGCATCCGCGTGCCGTCGAGGTAGAAGAAGTCGGAACTGAAGCCGCGAATGTTGAACGCGTCGTTACGCGTGTCGTTGCTGTAGTAGGTCGTCACGCCGGCCGTGTAGTGCAGCGCGTCGTTCAGGTTCGTCACGTTGCGTGCGTCGAGCTGGTCGCGCCCGATCACCGACACCGACTGCGGCGTTTCGTGCAGCGGCGTATCCGTCTTCGTTGCCGACGCGCCCTGGTACGCAACGAAGCCCTGCACCGGCCCGGTCGCGGTTTCCTTGCGATCCTTCACCGCGATCGTCGGCAGCACGCCGTTCGCCGCCGCACCCGACGCCGGCGCTGCCGGCGCGGCGGGTGCCGCATCGGCGCCCGCATCCGCCGCCCCCGCCGGCACCATGTTCACCGCCATACCCACCAGCACGGCAATCGTCTTCTTCTGCATCCCTGCTCGCATCGCTTCCCCGTTTATCCATTGCGCGCCGAAACCGCCCTGGCGCCCCCCTGCCCCGACCGGTAACAGACCGGCATCCCAAAAATAACCCCGGAATTGTAAATAATAATCACTCTTATTCGCAACACTAATTCTATTTGCCGGGCCGACTGAGCGGCCCGGCCGCCCCGCTCAGTCGGCGCCGAGCGCATCGAGCAGCGCGTCGAGCTGCCCGAGCCCGGCCAGCGCGACGCCCGCGTCGCCGCGCGCGGCCTCGACGCGCGCGCTGAACGCGCGCAGCGTGGACGCCTCGAACACGGCGCGCAGCGGCACGTCGACCGCGAAACGCCGCGACACCTGCGCGACGAGCCGCGTGGCCAGCAGCGAATGGCCGCCGAGCGCGAAGAAATCGTCGTCCGGCGCGATCGCGTCGACGCCGAGCAGCGGCTCCCAGACCGCCGCCATCTCGTCCTCGAACGCGCTGCGCGGCGCCTGCCCGGCCGGCCCGCGCACGGCGGGCGGCTCGGGCAGCGCGCGCCGGTCGAGCTTGCCGTTCGGCGTGAGCGGCAGCGCGTCGAGCACCGCGATGTGCGCAGGCTGCATGTACGCCGGCAACTGCTGCGCGAGCGCGTCGCGCAGCCGCGCGACATCGGGTGCGACGTCCGGCGCCGCGCACACGTACGCGAGCAGGCGCGGGCCGCCGGGGCCGTCGCGCGCGATCACGACCGCCTGGCGCACGCCCTCGGCCGCGGCGAGCACCGCCTCGATCTCGCCGAGCTCGATCCGGAAGCCGCGCACCTTGACCTGATGGTCGATCCGGCTCAGGTATTCGACGCCGCCGTCCGGGCGCCAGCGCGCGAGGTCGCCCGTGCGGTACATCCGCGTGCCGTCGGCCGCGAACGGATCGGGCACGAAACGCTCGGCCGTGAGCGACGGCCGCCCGTGATAGCCACGTGCGAGGCCCGCGCCGCCGAGATACACCTCGCCCGCGACGCCGAGCGGCGCCGGCTGCAGCGCGGCATCGAGCACGTACAGCGTCGTGTTCGCGATCGGGCCGCCGATCGACTGGTTGACGGGCTCGACCGTGTCGATCCGCGCGGCGCTCGTCCACACGGTCGCCTCGGTCGGGCCGTACAGGTTCCACAGCTGCGTGCCGGGCGCCGCGAGCGCGCGGGCGAGATCGGCCGGCAGCGCCTCGCCGCCGCAGAACATCCGCAGCCCGGGCGCCGGCCGCCAGCCGGCCTCGACGAGCATGCGCCAGGTCGCGGGCGTCGCCTGCATGACCTGTGCGGCGGCGAGCGAGCGCACGAGGAAGGCCGGATCGCGCGCCTCGTCGTGACGCGCGATGTGCACGCGTGCGCCGACGACGAGCGGCAGGATCAGTTCGAGCACCGCGATGTCGAACGACAGCGACGTGACCGCGACAAGCGTGTCGCTCGCCTCCAGGCCGGGCGCCGCCTGCATCGCGCAGATGAAGTTCGCGAGCGCGTCGTGCGTGACGACGACGCCTTTCGGACGCCCCGTCGAACCCGACGTGTAGATCGCATAGGCGGCCTGCCCCGGCGCGATGCGGGCCGCGGCGAACGGCGCGGCGTCGCCGCCGTCGTCCGGGCCATCCTGCTCCGGCGCGACGATCGGCACGCCCGGCCCGGCCGGCAGGCGCGCGCGGCCCGCGTCGTCCGCGATCGCGGCGCGCACGCCCGCATCCTCGAGCACGTAGGCGATGCGATCGAGCGGATATTCGGGGTCGAGCGGCACATAGGCCGCGCCGACCTTCCACACCGCGAGCATCGCGACCGGCATGTCGACGCCGCGCTGCATCGCGATCGCGACGCGATCCTCGACGCCGACGCCGAGCGCGCGCAGCCGCCGGGCGAGCCGGTCGCTGCGCTGCTCGAGCGTCGCGTAATCGAGCTGCGTATCGCCGCAGAGAAGCGCGACCGCGCCGGGCACGCGCCGTGCCGTCGCCGCGATGCGCTCCGGCACCGGCCGCGCGTTATCCGGCAGGCGCGGGCCGCGGCTGAACGCGGCGATCTGCGTGCGCTGCGGCGCGTCGAGCAGCGCGATGTCGCCGAGCGTCGCGGTCGACGGTGCGGCCAGCGCCCGCAGCGCTTCGCGCAGATGCGCGCAGAGCCGGTCGATCGCGTCCGGCGCGAAACGCGTCGCGTCGTAGTTGAAGCGCACGCGCAGCGCGGACTCCACCGTCGCGACGACGCTCAGCGGATAGCCGGTCGTCTCGGCGGTCGCGAGGTCCGTGTAGCGCAGCGCGCGCGGGTCGTCGCCGTGCGCGAGCAGCGACGCGTCGAGCGGATAGTTCTCGAACACGACGAGCGTGTCGAACGCCGCGCCGGCGCCCGCCCGCAGCCGCTGGATCGCCGCGAGCGGCACGTGCTCGTGCTCGCGCAGCGCGAGGTTTTCGTCCTGCAGCGCGTGCAGCCATGCGTCGCGCGCCTGCCCGGGCGACACGTCGCGCACGATCGGCAGCGTGTTGATGAACAGGCCGACCATCTCCTGCGCCCCCGCGACCGCATCGGGGCGGCCCGCGACGGTCGCACCGAATGCAACGGTCGACTGGCCCGTGTAGCGCGCGAGCAGCACGAGCCACGCGCCCTGCAGCAGCGTGTTCAGCGTCAGCCGCCGCGTGCGGGCGAATGCGGCCAGCGCGGCCGTTTCGTCGCTGCTCCACGCGACGTCCACCTGCGCGTGCCGCACGGCGGGCGCCACGGCGGGCGCGGCCAGCGCGCCCGCGAGCAGCGTCGGCTCATCGGGCGCACCGATGCGCGGCGCCCAGAACGCGGCGCTCGCGGCGCCGAGCGACGCACCGTCGCCGCTGCGTTCCGGGTCCGCGGCCAGCCAGCCGAGATAGTCGCGATAGCGCGGCGGCGCGCCCGCCCAGTCGGGGGTGTCGGGCGCCCGATAGCGGCCGACGACTTCGGCCAGCACGCGTGCGCTGCTCCAGCCGTCGAGCAGCAGGTGATGGCGCGTCCACAGGAAGCGGTAGCGCTCGCCCGGCAACTGCACGAGCGCCGCGCGCATCAGCGGCGCCTGTTCGAGGTCGAACGGCGTCTCGCGCTGGCTCGCCGCGTATTCGTCGAGCGCGCGCGCCGGATCGGCGGCGGCGCGCAAGTCGACGCGTGCGAGCGGCATCCGCGCCGTGCGGTCGACCCACTGCATCGGCGCGGCGCCGTCGTCCGCCGGTTTCGCGAGCGCGGTGCGCAGCACCGGATGGCGCGCCACCGTCGCATCCCACGCGGCCTCGAAGCGCGCGAGGTCGGGCGCGTCGAGCGTCAGCGCGAACTGGTTCAGGTAGCGGGCGTCGTCGGGCGCGTATTGCACTTCGAACAGGATGCCGCGCTGCATCGGCGACAGCGGATAGATATCCTCGACGCGCGCGGGCGGCAGGCCCAGTGCCGCAAGGCCCGCGGCATCGAGCGCCGCGACCGGGAAATCGGCCGGCGCGAGCGTCGCGAAATCGTCGCGTCCGGCCCGCTCGACCAGCGCGGCGAGCGCGTTGGCGAACGCGTCCGCGAGCGCGTCGACCCGTTGCGCGTCGCAGCGCGCCGTGTCGAAGGTCAGGTCGACCCGCAGCCGGTCGCGCTGCACGCGCGCATCGAGCGCGAGCGCGGCCGACGGCGCGGCGCCCGGATCGCGTTCCGCGCCGTGCGGCGCATCGGCCAGCGCGAACAGCCCGTCGGCGTCGCCGTCGAGCCCCGCGTCGACGCGGCCGAGATAGTTGAAGCGCAGGTTCGGCAGCGGCAGCGCGCGCAGCCGTGCGCGCGTCGCGTCGTCGCCGAGTTCGCGCAGCAGGCCGAAGCTCACGCCGTCGTCCGGCGTCGCGCGCAGTTGCTGGCGATTGTGCGTGAGCGCCGCGGCCGGGTCGGCCGACGCGCGCAACGCGACAGGATAGAGGCTCGTGAACCAGCCGACGCTGCGCGCGCAATCCGGCGCGCCGGGCAGCTCGTCGCGGCCGTGGCCCTCGACCTCGACCCACACGTCGGCGTCCGCGACGCCGGCCGTGTGCGCGAGCGCCTGCGCGAACGCGGTCAGCAGCAGATCGTCGACGTGCAGCCGGCGCGCGCTGCCCGGCAGCGCGAGCAATGCGCGCGTCAACGACGCGTCGAGCGCGCGATGCGCGCGGCCCGTGCGGGCGGCGCCCGGCCCGGCCGTGCCCGCGAGGCTGTCGAGCGGCCACGCGCGGGCGCCGTCGCCGGCCCGCAGCCATGCGTCAGCCGACGCGGCCAGCGCGCCGGAGGCGAGCCGTGCGCGCCAGTCGGCCGCCCACGCATGCGCGGCGACGCCGGCATCCGGCAACGCGGCCGTGTCGCCCGCGACGATGCGCCGGTACGCATGCTCGAGTTCGTCGAACAGCACGCGCCACGACACCCCGTCGATCGCCAGATGGTGAATCGCGACGAACAGGTACGCGCCGCCGTCGTCGAGCGTCGCGTGCAGCGCGCGCAGCGTCGTGCCGGCCGCGAGATCGAGGCTGCGCTGCGCGGCATCGCACTGCGCGTCGAGGTCGGCGAGATCGCGCGCGCGGACCTGCGCGACGCAGGACGCGCGGCTCGCGGCCTGCGCGGCGTCGAACGCTTCGCGCATGCGCCAGGCGCCGGCCGCATCGCGCTGCGCGCTCAGGCGCAGCGCCGCGTGACGCGCGACGAGCCCCCGGAACGCGGCGTCCAGCGCGGCCGGATCGAGCGACGCGGTCGTGCGCACCAGCACCGACTGGTTCCAGTGCGCGGGATTCGGCAGATCCAGCGCGAAGAAGCGCGCCTGCGCCGGCGTCGGCGTCCAGTCGCCGCCCGCGTTCGCCGCCGGAGCGGCGGCGCGCGGCGCGCCGGCGGCGGGCGCCGCCGCAAGCGGCGTCGCGACCTGCGCGAGCGCCGCGATCGTCTGATGCTCGAACACCTGGCGCGGCGTCAGCTTGATCCCCGCGCGACGCGCGCGGCCGATGATCTGCAGGCTCAGGATCGAGTCGCCGCCGAGATCGAAGAAATTCGCGTGGCGGCCGACCGACGGCACGCGCAGCACCTGCTGCCAGAGCTGCGCGAGCGTCGTTTCCAGTTCGCCCTGGGGCGGTGCGTCGTCCGCGGCCGGTGCGGCGGCCGGCTGCGGCTGCGGCAGCGCGCGCCGGTCGAGCTTGCCGTTCGGCGTGAGCGGCATGCGCTCGATCGCGAGCACGTGCGCGGGCACCATGTAGTCGGGCAGATGCGCGGCGAGATGCGCGCGCCACGCGGCCGGATCGGCGGACACGCCGGCCCGCGGCACGACGTACGCGAGCAGTTGCTGCGCGCCGTCGTCGCGCGCGGCGCCGATCACCTCGGCCTGCGCGACGTCCGGATGGTTGCGCAGCACGTGCGCGACCTCGCGCGGCTCGACCCGGTAGCCGCGAATCTTCAGTTGATCGTCCGCGCGGCCGACGAACAGGATCGACCCGTCGTCGGTCCAGCGCACCCGGTCGCCGCTGCGGTACAGGCGCTCGCCGGTTCCGCGCGGGTCGGGCACGAAGCGCTCGGCGGTCAGCGCCGGGCGGCCGAGATAGCCGCGCGCGACGCCCGGGCCGCCGAGATACAGCTCGCCGTCGACGCCGGCCGGCACCGGTTCGAGCCGCGCGTCGAGGATCTGCGCGTACGCGTTCGGCAGCGGCCGCCCGACCGGCACCTCGGCCCCGCCCGCGCGCGGCTCGACCTGCGCGGCGAGCACGCCGACCGTCGTCTCGGTCGGCCCGTAGTGATTGAAGATCCGGCACGCGGGCCGCAGCGCGCGAACCTGCTCGGCGAGCGCCATCGGCAGCGGTTCGCCGCCGAGCACGAGCGCGCGGGCGGGCAACGCGCGCTCGGGGCGGTCGCCCTGCAGCAGCGCGGCCAGGTGGCTCGGCACGATCTTCAGCACGTCGATCGCATGGCGCGCGACGTAGTCCGCGAACCGGCCCGGATCGAACGCGCATTCGGCGTCGGGCAGGTACAGCGCGGAGCCGCTGGCAAGCGCGCCGAACAGCACCGTGTGCCCGAGATCGGCCGCGACCGTCGACACCATCGCCATGCGCAGGTCGTCGCCCCAGCCGAACCGCTCGACGACGCCGAGCGCGTAGTCCGCGAGCGCGCCGTGGCTGACGACGACGCCCTTCGGCTTGCCGGTCGAGCCCGACGTGTAGATCAGGTAGGCGGCCTGGCGCGGATCGATCGGCGGCGCGACGAAGGCCGGCGCGCCGGCCACTGCCTCCGCGTCGGCCTGCGCGAGCGGCGCGGCCGGATCGTCGGTCAGCAGCACCGGCGTGCAGCCGGCCGCGCGCAGCGCATCGGCGCCCGCGCCGAAGCCCAGCACGGCGACGGCGCCGCTGTCCGCCACCATCTCGGCAAGCCGTGCGGCCGGCAGCATCGGGTCGAGCGGCACGTACGCGGCGCCCGTCTTCAGGATGCCGATCAGGCCCATCGCGAACGCGGCCGAGCGCGGCGCGCACAATGCCACCCGCGTTTCGGCGCGCGCGCCGCGAGCGGCGAGCACGGCCGCGATCCGGTCGGTCGCGCGGTCGAGCGCCGCACGACTGACTTCGCCGGCGCCTTCCGCATGCAGCGCGAGCGCATCGGGACGCGCGGCGACATGCGCGCGCCATGCGGCCAGCACGTCGCCATGCGGCCAAGTGCGCGCGGCGCCGTGCGCGCCGTCGCGCGCGCCGGGCAGCGCGAGCTGCCCGACCGGCGTGTCCGGCGCGTCCGCGACCTGCGCGGCGATGCCCGCGAATGCGTCGGCGAAGCGTGCGACGGTCGCCGGGTCGAACAGCGCGCGCGCATAGCTGACGACGCCTTCGACGCCGTCCGGCAGATCGGTCACGTCGAGGCCGAGATCGAAGCGCGTCGCGTCGTCGTCGAGCGCGAGCGGCGTCACGGTCAGGCCGTCGGCCAGCGCATGCGCGACGAGCGGCAGCTGTTGCGTGAACTTCACCTGGAACAGCGGGTTCGCGGCGAGGCTGCGGTCCGGCTGCAACGCCTCGACGATCTGCTCGAACGGCACGTCCTGATGCGCATGCGCGTCGCGCATCGCCTGCCCGGCTTCCGCGAGCAGCGCGTCGAACGGCGTATCGGGCGCGGGCGTCGCGCGGATCACGAGCGTATTGACGAAAAAGCCGACGAGCGGCGCGAGTTCGGCGCGCGCGCGGTTCGCGCTCGGCACGCCGATCCGGATGTCGGTCTCGCCGCTCAGCCGCGCGAGCGTCGCATGCAGCACCGCGAGCAGCACGTTGAAGAGCGTCGTGTCGCGCGCCTGCGCAAGCGCGCGCAGGCGCGCGGACAACGCGGCCGGCAGCGTGAAGCGCAGCCGCGCGCCCTCGAAGCTCTGCACCGCGCCGCGCGGCCGGTCGGTCGCGAGCGGCAGTCGTGCGGCCTGCGCGCCGAGCCGCTCGCGCCAGTACGCGAGCTGCCGTTCGAACACGCCGGTGGACGCGAGGTCGCGCTGCCACAGCGCATAGTCGGCATAGCCGAGCGGCAGCGGCGGCAGCGCCGCCGCCGGGTCGTCGCCGCGCGCGAACGCGGCGTACAGCGCGCCCAGCTCGCGCAGCAGGATGTCGCCCGACCAGCCGTCGGACACGATGTGATGCATCGTCAGCGCGAGCCAGTGGCAATCGTCGGCCAGCACGATCGCGCGGGCGCGCAGCAGCGGCGCACGGCCGAGATCGAACGGCCGGTTCGCGTCGTCGCGGGCGAGCGCGCGGGCCCGCGCCTCGCGCGTGTCGGCCGGCGTGTCGCGCAGGTCGGTCACGTCGAGCGGCACGCCCGCATGCGCGTCGACCGTCTGCCAGGGCACGCCCGCGTCGTCTTCCGCGAAGCGGGTGCGCAGCGTGTCGTGACGCGCGACCAGCGCATCGAGGCTGCGCTGCAGCGTCGCCCGGTCGAGCGCGCCGTCGAAGCGCAGCAATCCCGGGATGTGCAACGCGGCCTCGGCGCCGCCGACGCGCGACAGGAACCACATCCGCTGCTGCTGGAACGACAGCGGCGCAGCCGCATGGCGCGTCGCGGCCGGCACGATCGGCAGCATCGAGAACGCGATACCCTTCTGCGCGAGCGCGTCGAGCAGGCGTGCGCGCGCGTCGGGCGCGAGGGCGGCGATTCGGCGCGCGAGCGCGTGTTTATCGGGGGACTGCATGGGTGGCGCTCTCCTCTGCATTCAACAACGCGTCGATCTCGGCAAGCGCATCGGCTTCGGCGTCCTGCGCCGCGCCGCGCTCGCGCGCGATGCGCGCGGCAAGGTCCGCGAGCCGCGGCGTGTCGAACAACGCGGCCAGCTCGAATTCGGGGTGCAGGCTTTCGCGGATGCGCGCCTGCAGGCTGGCGGCGCTCAGCGAGTCGCCGCCCAGTTCGAAGAAGTGGTCGTCCGCGCCGACCTGCTCGACGCCGAACAGCGCCTGCCAGAGCGCGGCGAGCGCCCGCTCGACGTCGGTCGACGGCGCGCGGTAGGCGGCGCGCGGCGCGACGGGCGCGGGCAGCGCGAGCCGGTCGAGCTTGCCGTTCGGCAGGCGCGGCAGCGCGGCCAGCGCGACGAGGCTCGACGGCACCATGTGCGGCGGCAGGCTCGCGCGCAATCGTTCGCGCGCCGCGTCGACATCGGGCAGCGCGGCGCGGCCCGACGCGAGATAGCCGACGAGCTGGCGGCCGGCCGGCGTGTCGCGCACCACCACGGCCGCTTCGCGCACGCCGTCGCAGCCGAGCAGGCAGCGCTCGATCTCGCCCGGCTCGATGCGCAGCCCGCGCAGCTTGATCTGGTCGTCGGTGCGGCCGAGATACGCGTAACCGCCGGCCGGCAGCGCTTCGACGAGGTCGCCGCTGCGATAGCGGCGCGCGCCCGGCGCGCCGTCGGGATCCGGCTCGAAGCGCTCGGCCGTGAGCGCCGGGCGCCGGTGATAGCCGCGCGCGACGCCGTAGCCGCCGATCAGCAGCTCGCCGCGCGGCCGATCGGACGGCGTGTCGTCGCCGGCCGCCGGATCGAGCGCGACGTGGCGCGCGCCGACCGGCGTACCGATCGGCAGATACGCGCTGTCCCCGAGGCCCGACGGATCGTGGCTGGTCCACAGCAGCGGCGTGATCACCGTCTCGGTCGGCCCGTAGCCGTTGACGAGCCTCGGCGGCGCGAGCGCGGCGTCGATCACCGCATGCGTTTCGCGCGACATCGCCTCGCCGCCCGTCGTATACGAGCGCACGCTCGGCAGCCGGATGTCGTGCTCCGCGCACCATTCGGCGACCTGGCGCAGGTACGATGGCGGGAACGCCACCGCCGTGATGGCTTCGCGGCGGATCGCGTCGACCGTCTGCGCGGCGTCCCACAGGGCGTCGCCGCTCACGACGATCGCCGCGCCCGCGACCAGCGGCGCGAGCCAGCCCTCGTGCGCGCCGTCGAAGTTCACCGACGCGAAATGCAGCACGACGTCGCGCTCGACGATGCCGTAGCGCTCGACGATCGCGCGGCAGTGCATCGACAGCGGCCCGTGCTCGACCGCGACGCCCTTCGGCGCGCCGGTCGAGCCCGACGTGTAGATCAGGTAGGCGAGCTGCCGTTCGTGGACGGCGGCCGGCAGCCGCGCGGCGGCCGCCGGCGCGCCGTCGTCCGTCGCGTCGAGGCGCACGACGCGCGCGGCGTCGAAGCCCGGCGACACGTCGACGCCGGGCCCGACGAGCCACAGCGCGATCCCCGCGTCGGCGGCGATATAGTCGAGGCGCTCGCGCGGATACGCGGCGTCGAGCGGCACGAACGCGGCGCCGGCCTTCAGCACGGCCAGCAACGCGACGAACAGGCCGGTCGAACGCCGGACCGTCACGCCGACCGGCGTTTCCGGCCCCGCGCCGCGCGCGACGAGGCGCGCCGCGAGCGCATCGGAGGCCGCATCGAGCTCGGCGTAGGTGAGCCGCTGCGCGCCGTCGATGACGGCCGGCGCGTCGGGCCGCTCGCGTACGCGTTCGCGGATCAGGTCGTGGACCGGCGCCGCCGGAATGGGGGTCGGATGAGCGGAAAGTGCGGTCTGGGTGGCCATGTCGATCCGGCGCGAGCCGGCAAGAGAACAAGCGATACCCTGATGACGATTGGCGCACGAAAATGTACAGCCCGCGCGCCGACTTTTTTTTTTGCGGCCTCGTTCGTCTTGTCAGTAGCGAGGCCCGATCCGCGGATCGTCCGCGCCACCGCCGACGCGGCCAGCCGGCCGGTTCGCAGGCCTTTTATCCAGACCGGGAGTTTCATGACATCCACCCCCTCTTCTCCGCCCCGCACGCTTTCGATGCTGATCGGCAAGGTGCGCGGACGGCTCGCGCTCGCAACCCTTGCCAGCACGCTGAGCGGGCTTGCCGGCGTCGCGCTCGTCGCGCTGCTGAACACGGCCATCAACGCGCCGGCCGATGCGCTGCCCGGCCTCGGCTGGCGCTTCCTCGGCCTGTGCGCGGCCGCGCTCGCGATGCGCCTGTTCGCCAGCTCGATTTTCGTGAACCTCACGCAGACGACGCTCGCGACGCTGCGCCACTACCTGTCGACGCACATCCGCAACGCGCCGTACCGCAAGCTCGAAACCATCGGCGCGGCGCGGCTGCAGTCGCTCGCGAGCGACGACGCGGCGCTCGTCGCGACCCTGTTCGCCAGCCTGCCGATCATCGTGATGAACGGCGCGATCGTCGCCGGCAGCCTCGTCTATCTCGGGATGCTGTCGTTCCGGACGCTGATCTTCGTCGCGATCGCGATCGCGCTCGGCTCGCTCGCGTTCCACCTGGCGCACGGCCGCGCGATGGTGCACCTGCGCGCCGCCGGCAAGCTGCAGGACGCGTCGCTCGGCTATTTCAGCTCGCTGATCGCGGGCGCGAAGGAACTGAAGCTGAACCGCGCGCGCGGCGACGATTTCCTCGACGGCGTGCTGAGCCCCGCGCTCGACGCGGTGCGCACGACCCGCGTGCGCGGGATGCTGATCTACACGGGCGCGAGCAACTTCGGCCTGTTCCTGCTTTACGTGATCATCGGCGTGACGACCTTCTTCTTCACGCGCTATGCGGGCCTCGACGCCCGCACGAGCTCGGGCTTTGTCGTCGTGTTCCTGTACCTGATGGTGCCGCTCGACAGCCTGCTCAACAACCTGCCGCAGGTCCAGCTCGCGCGCGTCGCGCTCGAGCGGATCGAGCAGACCGTCGGCCAGCTTCACAACGACGAGGCGCCCGCCTCGCGCACCGCGCCCGCGCCGTTCTCGCACATCGACGTGCGCGGCCTCCGGCACAGCTACTACCACGAGCGCGCCGACGAGATCTTCCAGCTCGGCCCGATCGACCTGTCGTTCCGGCCCGGCGAGCTCGTGTTCCTGGTCGGCGGCAACGGCAGCGGCAAGACCACGCTCGCCAAGCTGCTGACGGGCCTCTATGTCGCCGAGCACGGCGAGATCCGGATCGACGGTCAACTCGTCGACGGTACCAGCCGCGATACCTACCGCCAGCAGTTCAGCACGATCTTCTCGGATTTCCACCTGTTCGACTCGCTGCTCGGCGTGTCGCGCGACGGCCTCGACCAGCTCGCCAACGCGCTGCTGGAGAAGCTCCATCTCGATCACAAGGTGCAGGTGCGCGACGGCGCATTCTCGACGCGCGACCTGTCGCAAGGGCAGCGCAAGCGGCTCGCGCTCGTCGTCGCGTATCTGGAAGACCGCCCGTTCTACGTATTCGACGAATGGGCCGCCGACCAGGATCCGGTGTTCAAGGACGTGTTCTACAACATGCTGCTGCCCGAACTGCGCACGCGCGGCAAGACGGTGATCGCGATCAGCCACGACGATCGCTACTTCCCGCTCGCCGACCGGCTGATCAAGCTCGAGGACGGGCAGATCGTGATGGATCGCGCCACCTCGCACGCGGCGGAGGAATCCGCCCGCAACGCCGTCGGCGCCTGACGCGGACGCCTCCACCCACCCCGTGCACCCTGACCGTCGATGCCAGCACCGACCATCTCGCTCGTCCGCTCCTTCGCGATCTCGTCATGCCCGCCGGATCTGCCCCGGCCGGGCGATCTGCTGCTCTGGCGGCTGCGCGCCGACTGGCAGCTGATGACGCGCGAGCAGGGGCACGCGCGCCTGTCGTCGATCGAGCTCAGGCGCGCCCGTACGCACCCGAATCGCCTGTCCGGCCGCCGCTACGCCATCGAGCGCTCGGCGTTGCGGACGATCCTGGGGATCATGACGGACCGCGCGCCGCAGACGCTCCCGCTGGTCGACCTCGCCGCGGGCCGGGTCGGGTTTGCCGAATGCGACGCGTTCAACACCACGAGCGCCGCGATCGCGCAGGCCGGCATCTGGATCGTCATCGCGATCACGCACGGGCCGGTCGGGCTCGGCATCCTGCAGCACGGCGCGCCGGGCGACCCGGCCAGCCGGATGCAGGTGCGCCGCGAAAGCGTCGAACACGCGTGCGGCCACGCGCGGCAAGCGGCGATCGACATTCAGCCGGTGCCGCACCAGTCGCTGTTCCGGGCCGAAACGCCGGATGGCGGCAACTGGAACCTGCTCGACGTGCCGATGACGGGCTCCATGTACGCGGCGACCGTCGCCGCGCCGCGCATCGAACGGGTGCACGCGATCGGCTGGCACGGCGAAAGCGACGCCTGGTCGGCCTGACCTGGCGCGCGGCCCGTCGCTTCGGGCCGCCGGCCCGGCGGTGCGCGCGCGGCCAGGGTTCGGACGCCCGCGTCGGCCCGACGGACCGCACTCCGGAATCCGGACCGGACACCCGCCCGCATCCCGGCGCCCGCGCCGCCCGTATCTGAACGCATCGACATCATCCGGGCCGCCATCATGCACAGCGGACAACGCGTCAATCGCCGATCGCCCGGCCGGGCGCATCCGGGAGTGCTATATTCGATCCGACATTCACGCCATGGCGATCGCCGCCATTCTCTCCGCATGAACGACACGCCGGATCGTGCCACGCGCTTCGACCAGTCGGCGTCATCGCGCGATGCCGACGCCGAGCGGCGCGCTTACCTGAACCAGGTCATGCTGCGGGTCGCACGAGGCGACCAGGCGGCTTTCGCGGAGCTGTACCGGCTCACCTCGTCGCGCGTGTTCGGCGTCATCGTCCGCATGCTCCACGACCAGGGCGAGGCCGAGGATCTGCTCCAGGAGGTCTACACCACCGTCTGGCGCCGTGTCGAGGCATTCGACCCGGAGCGCGGCGGCGCGATGACCTGGCTGATCACGCTGGCGCGCAACCGGACGATCGACCGGCTGCGGCAGCATCGCGAGGTGCCGCTCGACGACGAGCAGTTGCCCGACCTTCCCGATGAAGGCCCGACCCCTGCCGCGCTGGCGGAAGCCGGCGAGGAGCGGCGGCGTCTCGAACGCTGCCTGGAGCGGCTCGAAGCGCCCCAGCGCCGCGCCGTGCGCGAAGCGTTCTTCAGCGGCGCGACCTACGGCGAGCTGGCCGAACGACTGCGCGTGCCGCTCGGCACCATGAAAAGCTGGATCCGGCGCAGCCTGATGCAGCTGAAGGTATGTCTCGAGCAATGAATACGCCGGCCGATCACGATTCCGAACTCCGCTGCGCGGAATACGCGCTCGGCGTGCTCGATGCCGGCGAGCGCCGCGCGCTGGAGCAGGCCGTCGCCCATGACCCGGCGTTGCAGGCCACGCTCGATCGCTGGCAGCGACACTTCGCGCCCTTCGGCGAGGACGTCGCCCCCGTCGAGCCGCCCGGCCGCGTGTGGACCCGCATTCAGCGCGATCTCGGCTTCTTCCTCACGCCGCCGGCGCCCGACCCGGCGCCGAAACCGGCCAGCGGCTGGTGGAACAGCCTCGATCTGTGGCGCTGGGTCGGCATGGGCGCGAGCGCCGTCGCGCTCGGGCTGCTCGCGGTCAACCTGGTCCGGGTTCGCGAGGCGCCCGAGCAAGCCGCCGCGGTCGGGCACAACTACCTGGTGGCGACGATTGCCCGGCCGGACGGCGTCGCGCACTGGACCGCCACGGTCGACCTGCGGCACGCCCGGATGGTCGTGGTCCCGGCCGACAAGCCGGCGATCGCCGCGAACCGCTCGACCGAGCTCTGGCTGATTCCGCCGAACGCGAAACCGATTCCGCTCGGCGTCTTCCCGCCCGACGCGCCCGCGTCGATGACGCTGCCGCCCGCGGTCGTCGCGCAACTCGACGCGCGCGCGGTGCTCGCCGTGTCGATCGAGCCGAGCGGCGGCTCGCCGACCGGCCAGCCGACCGGCCCGGTACTCGCCACCGGCGCGATGCACGCCGCGTAACGCGCGCCTTCGCCCTCGCACCCGTCGCCCGCCGCAAGCGCGGCGGCGCGGGGCGCGGCCTTTCACGCGGCCGCATCACATCGCATCGCATCTCGCGTCAAGCCGCATCCATCCGGCTTCCGGCTCAGTTCCGGCCGCATCCATCCGGCCTCCGGCTCCGTATATGACGAACAGCCCGTCCACGGAGTCCGCATGCCTGCCGCCGTCGTCGCCCTCCTCGCCTGCGCCGGACTGATACTCGCGTTCACGACCGTGTGGATCGTCCAGTTGCGCACCCGGAATGCCGGGATGATCGACCCGGTCTGGGCCGCGACGCTCGGCGGCGTGGCCGTGTTCGTCGCCGGGCTCGGCACCGGCGCCGGATCGAACCGCATGCTCGTCGCGCTGGGCGGCGGCATCTGGGGCCTGCGGCTGGCGCGGCACCTGTGGCGCCGCAATGCCGGGCAGCCGGAAGATCCGCGTTACCGGCAGTTCCGCGCGCAATGGGGCGCGGCCGCCCCGCGCAACCTGTTCTGGCTGTTCCAGTTGCAGGCGCTGATCTCGATGCTGCTGTCGCTCGCGTTCTTCGTCCCGGCATACAGCCGCGACGCGCCGTCCCGGTTCGCGCTGGCCGCCGCGGTTGCGATCTGGTTCGCCGCCGTGGCCGGCGAGGCGGCCGCCGACCGCCAGCTCAAGCGCTTCCTGGCCGACCCGGGCCGGCGCGACCAGGTCTGCCGGGCGGGCTGGTGGCGCTATTCGCGGCATCCCAATTATTTCTTCGAATGCCTGCACTGGGTCGCGTACGCGGCCCTGGCGATCGGCATGCGATGGGGCTGGCTGACGCTGCTGCCGCCGTTCCTGATGGCGTGGCTGCTGCTCAGGGTGTCCGGCCTGCCGCTGCTCGAAGCGCGTCTCATGCAAACGCGGCCGGGCTACCGCGAATACATCCGGACGACCAGCGCCCTCGTGCCGTGGCCGCCCAGGCGGGCCGCGCACCTGCCCGTCACCCGACCCGACCGACCCGAAGACAGGAGCACGCGATCATGACCGCTACCGCCTCGCAACCGTCGCCCGCCCGGCCGCCCGCACCCACACCCGCGCCCGGCGACGCCTGGCTGATCCGCTGCTGCGAGCGCGGCTGGCTGCCTGACCCGCTGATCCGCGCCGGGATGCGCGCGCTGATGCGGCAGCGCCTGCGCGACGAACACGCCGACGACGGCGAGCGGCGCGCGATCGCCCGCGACACGCTGCTGCGCGAACTGCGGGCGAGCCCGATCGCGATCGACACGCAGGCGGCCAACACGCAGCACTACGAGGTGCCCGGCGCCTTCTTCGAAGCCCATCTCGGCCCCCGGCTGAAATACTCGTGCGGCTATTACCCGTCCGGCGACGAAACGCTTGCGCACGCGGAGGACGCGATGCTCGCGCTGTACGCGCAGCGCGCCGAACTCGCGGACGGCCAGCGCATCCTCGATCTCGGCTGCGGCTGGGGCGCCCTGTCGCTGTGGCTCGCGCAGCGCTATCCGCACGCGGAGATCGTCGGCCTGTCGAATTCGCACGGTCAACGCCATTTCATCGAGCAATACGCGGCGCGGCGCGGGCTGACCAACCTGCGGATCGTCACCGGCAACGTGGTCGATTTCGATTTCGCGCCCGGCGACGCGGGTTTCGACCGCGTACTGTCGATCGAGATGTTCGAGCACATGAAGAACTACGGGCAGCTGCTCGCGAAAATCGCGCGCTGGATGCGCGACGACGGCAAGCTGTTCGTGCACCTGTTCGCGCACAAGCGCCTCGCCTATCACTTCGCGGCGCGCGACGGCAGCGACTGGATGTCCCGCCATTTCTTCACCGGCGGCACGATGCCGTCGGCCGACCTGCTGCCGCAGTTCCAGGACGACGTGCGCATCGCCGGCCAATGGTGGATCGACGGTACCCACTACGCGCGCACGGCCAACCAGTGGCTCGCGTCGCTCGACGCCGCGCGCGGCCGGATCATGCCGATTTTCGAAACCGTCTACGGCGCCGACGCGCGCATCTGGTTTCAGCGCTGGCGGATGTTCTACATGGCGGTCGCCGAACTGTTCGGCTATGCCGGCGGGCAGGAATGGGGCGTCGCCCATTACCTGTTCGACAAGCGGCCGCTACGCGCGTGAAGGCCGTCATGCGCCGCCGCGCCGTCCCGCTCGCGGCGCGTGCCGCGCATCCGCCGCCCGCCCTGCTTCGTATCTCGGGAAAGAGCGATCCCGCGACCGCCCTGCCGCCTGACGGAGACCTTGCGCGATGCATCCGGAACCCCTAGCCCCCATGCCCGGCCAGCGAGTCGCCGTCGTCGGCGCCGGCATCGCGGGCCTCGCCAGCGCCTACCTGCTGGCCCGCCGTCACCGCGTGACGCTGTTCGAGGCCGCCGCCCGTCTCGGCGGCCATGCGCACACCGTCGACGTCGAACTCGACGGCACGAGCCATCCCGTCGACACCGGCTTCCTCGTCTTCAACGACCGGACCTATCCGAACCTGATCGCGCTGCTCGACGAGCTCGGCGTCGCCGCCCACCTGAGCGACATGTCGTTCTCGGTGTCGGTCGACGGCGGCCGGCTCGAATGGGCCGGCAGCAACCTCAACACGGTGTTCGCGC
The DNA here is from genome assembly GCF_000731655.1 of Burkholderia sp. MSh2. Taxonomy (NCBI): domain Bacteria; kingdom Pseudomonadati; phylum Pseudomonadota; class Betaproteobacteria; order Burkholderiales; family Burkholderiaceae; genus Burkholderia; species Burkholderia sp. MSh2. The sequence goes on from NZ_JPGM01000039.1 coordinate 35,452, forward strand.
AGCGCCGCAACCTGTGGTCGCCGTCGTTCCTCGGCATGCTGCGCGACATCCTGCGTTTCAATGCCGCCGCGCAGCAGTACCTCGAAGCCGCGAGCCGCCAGCGCCTGTCGGTCGGCGAGCTGCTTGCCGCCGGCGGCTACGGCGCGCCGTTCCAGCATCACTACCTGCTGCCGATGGCGGCCGCGATCTGGTCGAGCGCGGCCGGCGACGTCCTGCGCTTTCCGGCGGCGACGTTCCTGCGCTTCTGCCTGAACCATGCACTGCTGCAGGTCGGCCATCGCCCGCCGTGGCGCACGATCGAGGGCGGGTCGCGACTGTATGTGGAGCGCATCGCCGCGACGCTCGACGACGTGCGCACGAACGCGCCGGTACGCACGATCCGGCGCGACGAAGGCGGCGTCACGGTGACGACCGACGCGGCAGGCCATGAACGCTTCGACGCCGTCGTGCTCGCCTGCCACGCGCCGACGAGCCTGCAGCTCCTCGCGGACGCCGGCGACGCCGAACGCGACGTGCTGGGCGCCGTGCGCTACCAGCGCAACGTCGCGGTGCTGCATACCGATCCGGCGCTGCTGCCGCGCCGCCGGCGCGTGTGGTCCGCGTGGAACTACCTGAGCCGCCGGCCCGCGCTGTCGACCGACCGCGAAGCGCCCGTATGCGTCAGCTACCTGCTCAACCGGTTGCAGCCGCTGCCGTTCCGCACGCCGGTCGTGGTCACGCTGAATCCGGTGGACGCGCCCGCGCCCGGCACGCAGCTCGGGCGCTACGACTACGCGCACCCGCTGCTCGACCTCGCCGCCATCGACGCCCAGCACCGCCTGCCCGCGCTGCAGGGGCAGCGCCGCACGTGGTTCGCGGGCGCGTGGACCGGCTACGGTTTTCACGAGGACGGCCTGAAATCCGCGTTGCGCGTGGCCGGCGATTTCGGCGTCAGGCCGGCCTGGGCCACGCCATGAATGCGCCTTTCGCCCGCGACGGCAGCGCCGCGCGCCTTCTCGTCGGGCGCGTGATGCACGAACGCCTGCGGCCCGTGCGCCATGCGTTCACGTATCCGCTCTTCCAGGTCTGCTGCGACGTCGAGCGGCTCCGCGAGATCGACGGCAACGGGCTCGGGATCGACCGCTGGCGGCCGCTCGCGCTCGCGGTGCGCGACTACGGCCCGCGCGACGGCCAGCCGCTCGCGCCGTGGATGCGCGCCCGCCTGGCCGACGCCGGCATTCCGGCCGACGGCCCGATCTGGCTGCAGACGATCCCGCGCATCTTCGGCCACGCGTTCAATCCGGTGAGCTTCTGGTACTGCTACGACCGCGCGGGCCGGCTGCGCGCGCTGTATGCGGACGTGCGCAACACGTTCGGCGCGCGCCACGGCTACCTGCTGAGCGCGCCGCGCCATGCGCCGATCGGCGGCGACACCGTCCTCGTGTGCCGCAAGACGTTCCACGTCTCGCCGTTTTGCGACGTCGTCGGCGATTACGCGTTTCGCGTGCGGCAGCGCGGCGATCGTCTGACCGTCGCCATCGACTACCGCGATCGCGACGGCCTGCTGCTGCGCACGGCGCTCGACATGCGCGCCGAACCGCTGACCGCCGCGCGCGCGTGGCGCGCGCTCGCGCGGCAACCGCTCAACGCGCTCGGCGTCGTCGTGCGCATCCATTGGCAGGCGCTGCGGCTCTGGCTCAAGCGCGTGCCGTTTCACGGCCGGACGCCACCGACCCGGCCGCCCCGCGCCGATGCGGGTTTGCCCCCCGCGCCGCCACACCGTCCGGCGATCTCCGATCACGAGGCCCACCCATGACCCTGCTGCGCGGCTGCTCCTGCGCATCGCAACCGCCGATGCCGCTCTCGTCCCGGCTGTTCGTCGCGCTGCTGCGGCGGCTCCGGGACGGCCACCTGACGCTGGTCACGCCCGAGGGCCGGCAAACCGTGTTCGGCGACCCGCGCAGCCAGCCGGCCGCGACGCTGCAGATCCTCGACTGGCGAGCGTGCCGCGCGATCCTGCGCGCCGGCGACATCGGCTTCGCCGAAGCGTATCGCGCACGCTGGGTCGACACGCCCGACCTCGTCGCGCTGCTGCGCCTCGCGATCCGCAACGAGCCGGCGATCGCGCAGACCGTGACGGGCGGCCGCCTCGCCCGCCTCTGGTATGCGCTGCGCCACCGGATGCGCACGAATACGCGCACCGGCAGCCGCCGCAACATCCACGCGCACTACGACCTCGGCAACCGCTTCTACGGGCTGTGGCTCGACGATACCTGGACGTATTCGAGCGCCTGCTTCGACGGCGACGCACAGCGCCCGCTCGCCGACGCGCAGGCCGCGAAATATCGGCGCATCGTCGATTCGCTCGGCCTGCGCGCCGGCATGCGCGTGCTCGAGATCGGCTGCGGCTGGGGCGGCTTCGCGATCCACGCGGCGCGCCTGGGCATCCGCGTGCATGCGCTGACGATCTCGCACGCACAGTACGCGGCGGCGGTCGAGCGCATCGCGCGCGAGGGACTGTCGGGCCTCGCGACCGTCGAGCTGCGCGACTACCGCGACATCGACGGGCAATACGATGCGATCGTGTCGATCGAAATGTTCGAGGCCGTGGGCGAAGCGTTCTGGCCGGTGTATTTCGACCTGCTCGGACGGCGCCTGAAGGCGGGTGCGCGGGCGCTGATCCAGTCGATCACGATCGACGACGCGCGGTTCGAGGCCTACCGTGCGTCGAGCGACTTCATCCGCGAGTTCATCTTTCCGGGCGGCATGCTGCCGAGCCCGGAGCGCTTCGTCGACGCCGCGCGCCGCGCCGGCCTCGCGGCCGAACCCGTGTTCGCGTTCGGGCTCGACTACGCGCGCACCCTGCACGCGTGGCGGGCCGCGTTCGAGGCCAGCGTCGACGCCGTGCGCGCGCAAGGATTCGACGATACCTTCATCCGCACCTGGCGCCTGTACCTCACCTATTGCGAAGCCGCGTTCGCCGAGCGGCGCACGGACGTGATGCACTTCGTCGTGTCGTCGGAAGGGCGGCCCGCATGAAACGAAGGCCGGCGATCCTCGCCGCCGCCGCGGCGGCGTTCGGCGCGGTGCGCGTCGCGAGCCCGGCCGCGTAACGGCGGCTCGGGTGCGGCCAGGCCGGGCCGCCGTCGTTAGCCCCCAGCCGTCCGTCCGTGCCGCTGCCCGGACGGCGTGCGTAGCGCAGCCCGGCGAAGCACGCGCGAGCCGGCGTCGCACCGCCGGCTTCGGGCCCGCGCGATCTGCATTATCATCGGGCATCCCCCGCGCCTGCCCGCCTCCGGCGAACCGGCCCCGCCACCTTTCCCGTCTCGCACCGATGCTCGCTCTCGTCATCCTCGCCGGCCTCTGGGCCGGCCTGCAGAACGCCCTTGCCGGCGGCGGCTCGTTCGTCACGCTGCCCGCGCTGATCGTGTCGGGCCTGTCGCCGCTGTCGGCGAACATCACGTCGACGGTCGCGCTGTTTCCCGCGCAGGTCGCGACGGGCTGGACGAGCCGCAACATGGTGCGCGGCGTGGGCAAGCTGTCGTTTCGCGCGATGTTCGCGATCAGCGTCGTCGGCGGCGCACTCGGCGGGCTGCTGCTGCTGAAGACCCCTTCGTCGATCTTCTCGCGCCTCGTGCCGTGGCTCGTGCTGTTCGCGACGATCGTGTTCGCGTGGGGCAGCTTCTTGCGCAAGCCGCGCGAGGGCGCGACGCATCTCGGCGTCGTCCCCGCCGCGCTCTCGCAGTTCATGATCGCGATCTACGGCGGCTATTTCGGCGGCGGCCTCGGCTTCCTGATGATGGCGGTGCTGACGATGGCCGGCCTGGCGCCGCGTCACGCGATGTCGACCAAGAACGCGCTCGCCGGCGTGATGAACGCGTCGGCCGTCGTGCTGTTCCTGACGTCGCCGCAACTGCGCTGGGGTTCCGCGCTCGCGCTCGGCGGCGGCGCGATCGTCGGCGGGCTGTTCGGCTCGTGGGCGCTGCATCGCGTCAACGAACGCATCCTGCGGATCGGGATCGTCTGCATCGGCGCGGTGCTCACCGTCGGGTTGTTCGTCAAGCCCATCTGACGCACGCACGCGCCTGCCGCCGCGGCGGCAATTGATGAGCAAACCGCAAGACGTCTTTCGCATATGTCGTTTGCCGTCGCGGCGGCATCCGCCCACAATCCGGGTTGCCGTCGGCGCCCTCTCGCGGGCGCCGACGGCACCTCGCGGCCGCCATTGCGTCTGTCCGCCGGCGGCCCGGCACATCGCGTCACACACGCTCCCCCGACATCGGCGCCCGTGCGGCGGCGGCTCGCTGCCGCCACGCGGCCCGATGCGTTCCCGGCCAACAATAACTAGAGGTAGGAGATGCAGGACAACTCGTTGAGGCAAAGCCTCAAGCAACGGCACATCACGATGATCGCGCTTGGCGGCGTGATCGGCGCGGGCCTGTTCGTCGGCTCCGGCGCCATCATCGCGACCGCCGGCCCCGCGGCGATCCTGTCGTACCTGATCGGCGGCGTGATCGTCACGCTGGTCATGTTCATGCTCGGCGAAATGGCGTCGCGCAACCCCGACAGCGGATCGTTCTCCACCTACGCCAGCAACTATCTCGGCGAATGGGCCGGCTTCGCGGTCGGCTGGCTGTACTGGTTCAAGTCGATGATGACGATCACCGTCGAGGCGATCCTGCTCGGCGCGATCCTCCACGATTTCCTGCCGTGGCTGCCCGTCTGGGGCGGCGCGCTGTTCATGCTCGTCACGCTGATCGCGAGCAACGCCTACTCGGTGCGCTCGTTCGGCGAGGCCGAATACTGGCTGTCGTTCGCGAAGGTCGCGACGATCATCGTGTTCATGGCGCTCGGCGCATCGATCCTGCTCGGCTTCCAGCCGCGCATTCCCGCGCCCGGGCTCGTGAACCTGACGGAGCACGGCGGCTTCATGCCGAACGGCATTTCGCCCGTGCTCGCCGGCGTGATGGTCGTGATCTTCTCGCTCGGCGGCAGCGAAATCGCGGCCGTCGCGGCGGGCGAATCCGAGAACCCGGGCAAGAACGTGATCCGCGCGATCAAGAGCGTGATCGTGCGCGTGATGGTGTTCTACGTCGGCTCGGTGTCGATCCTGATCCTGTGCATGCCGTGGACCGACAAGGCCAACCTGAAATCGCCGTACGTGTCGCTGTTCGGCATGGCGGGCTTCGCGGGCGCGGCGGTCGCGATGAAGCTCGTGCTGTTCGTGTCGTTCATGTCGGTGATGAACTCGTTCCTGTTCTCGAACTCGCGCATGCTGTTCTCGCTGAGCCAGCGCGGCCACGCGCCCAGGATGTTCGGCCGCACCAACGCGAAGGGCGTGCCGATGAACGCGCTCGTGCTGTGCCTGGCGATCTGCGTATCGATCCTCGGCATTCACTTCCTGAGCGGCGGCGACCTGTTCCTGATGCTCGCGAAGAGCAGCGGCGCGTTCGTGATGATCGTGTGGATCTTCATCATCCTCGCGCACTTCGCGATGCGCCGGCAGACCCGGCACGAACAGCACGACCCGTCGGCGTTCCGCGCGTGGTTCTATCCGGTGTCGAACTGGGTCGCGCTGCTGGCGCTGGTCGCCGTGCTCGGCTCGCAGGCGTTCAACCCGGATTCGCGCTTCCAGTTCTGGTTCACCGTCACGACGGCGCTCGCGATCGTCGCGTCGTATTTCCTGCGCCGCAAACCGGCGCAACTGGCGGAGACGGCCGGCGCGAAGCTGCGCTGACCCGTTGCCCCGAACCGGCGGGCGGCGCGCCGGCGTGCCGCCCGCCGCTCAGCCGAACGGCCGCACGCCGATCAGCCAGCCGTGCAGGAACCGCGCGAAGACCGCCCACGCGACGAGCCCGGCCACGATCGCCACCGCGTCGCCCGACAGCCTGCCGGCCGGATAACGGACGCCTTCGCGCCGGTCGCGCGCGCGCCACACGACGAAATCGACGAGCGACCACACGAAGAATGCGCCGAACAGCACGACCGCGTGCAGCGTGGCGTTGGCGAGCAGGTGCGCAATCGCCCAGACCATCACGCCGGCCACCATCGGATGGCCGACCAGCATCCTGATGCGGTTGCCGGGCACGTAGGACGCGGCGATCAGCACGAATGCGATCGCGGTCAGCATGCCGGTGAGGTGGCGCACGCCGACGGGCGACGCCCACAGCAGCGTCGCGCCCTCGCGCGCGACGCCGTACCCCCAGACGATCAGCACGAAGCCGGCGATCGACGCGACCGAATACGCACCCTTCCAGCCTTTCTCGCCGATCCGCCCGATCGTCGCCGACCGCCAGCCGTCCGCGACGATCCGGATCGAGTGCACACCGAGGAAGATCGCTAAACCGAGAATCAGGACGAACATCGGCTGTCTCCGTCTGGAATGATGAGTGGGGGATGCCCCCCGCGCGGCGTGCGATGCGCCGTTCGCGGGGCCGGCGGCGGGGCCGGCGCGGGTCGGCCACGCACGGGCGCAACCCGCGCCGATCATAATCGCCGGGGCCGCCGTTGTGAAGCAGGCGGGCGTACGGGGCGGCCCGGGCTTGACGCTTTTCGGGTATCGGGAGGGCGCGGGTGTGACGGATGGGCCGGTGCGAGGCATCGTGAGGCATGCGAAGCGCGCCGGACGCCGTCGGACGGAGGCGGACGGCGTCAAAGGAAAGCTGAACGCGCGAGGCTGTCGCTTCGCACGGAATCCCGATTAAGTCTGCTTGCGCTTCGCCGGCGGGCTCGATGCGGGTTTCGAAGGTGGCTGCGGCGCGGCCTTCGCGACGCTTTTTGTCGCCGGCTTCGGCACCGCCTTTGCGGCTTGCTTCGCAACCGGCTTTGCGCTCGACGCCATCTTCGCCGATGGCTTCGGCGCAGCCTTCGCAGCCCGCTTCGTCATCGGCTTTGCTTCCGGCGCCCGCGCAGATTTCGATGGTGGCTTCGACACGGCCTTCGCGGCTTGCTTCGTTGCCGATTTCACGTCCAGCGCCCCTTCGGGTTCCGACGGCGGCTTCGCCACCGCCTTTGTCGCCCGTTTCGTCACCGGTTTCACTTCCGGCGCCAGTGCCAGTTTCGACAGTGGCTTCGGCACGACCTTAGCGGCTCGCTTCGTTGCCGATTTCACGTCCGGCACTCGCGCAGATTCCGACAGTGGCTTCGGCGCAGCCTTCGCAGCCCGCTTCGTCGCCGGTTTTGCTTCCGGCGCCCGCGCAGATTTCGATGGCGGCTTCGCCACCGCCTTCGTCGCCAGTTTTGCTTCCGGCACCAGCGCAGGTTTCGACGGTGGCTTCGATACGGCGTTCGCAGCCCGCTTCGTCACCGGCTTCACGTCCGGCGCCGTTTTCCGCGCCTTGCGCTTCGGCGGCCCGGCCAGCAGCGCCGCGCGATACGCGCTGCGGCACCAGTCGAACAGCGCGCCCGCATCCTCGAGCACGTCAGCCGGCGTTTCGTAATACCCCTCCAGCGCGACGGTGCGCGTGGGCCGCACATACGAGAACGACCCCATGCCCGCCGCGACGAACGCCGGGCGGTTCACGTCGTCGACGCGCAGATACAGCGACCCGCGCGACATGAAGCCGAACATCACGCCGTCGAGCCGCATCGCCGCGCCGCTGAAGAACCGCACGACCTCGACCGTGCCGAGCGGCGCCAGCCGCCACGCGATCTCCTCGCCGTTCGCCTTCTCCGACTGCCAGCTCACGGGCGCTCCGTGCAGCGCTGCGTCCACGCATCGAGCGCGGCCTCGTCGAAGCCGACGGCCGCCGCGCTCTCGCGAATCTGCCGCCACGTCGCGCGGTCGACCGGTATGCCGCCGGCGCCGCGCGCGGCGCGGCTGGCCTCCTCCGGCTCGCCGGGCACCTGCACGGGCGCATCGCCCGCCTGCGGCGACGCCTTCGCCCAGGCGACGAACGCGTCGGCTTCGCGCCCGGCGTCGGCCGCGTCGAACGCGTTCGGATCGATCAGCACCGACAGCATCCCGTTGACGATCGCGCTCGTCTTCTGCAGCGTATCCGCATGCGTCGTATGCCCGCCGACGAGCGCGCCGCCGAAGATCTCGCACATCGCCGCCAGCGCATACCCCTTGTGCAGCCCGAACGGCAACAGCGCGCCGAACGGCTGCACGTGCATCACGGCCGGATCGTCGGTCGGCTGGCCGCGATGGTCGATCAGCGAGCCGGCCGGCACGCGCCTGCCCTGGTTGTACGCGACGCGCGTCTTGCCGTACGCGATCGCGCTCGTCGCGAAATCGAGCAGCAGCGGCGGCTTGCCCGCGCGCGGATACGCGGCGCAGAACGGGTTCGTGCCGAAGCGCGGGTCGGTGCCGTGCAGCGGCGCGACCAGCAGGTCGCCCGGCACGTTGACGAAATGGAACGACACGAGCCCCGCGTGCGCGCACTGCTCGGCCCAGTGCCCGATCCGGCCGAGATGATGAACGTCGCGCAGCCCGATCGCGCAGATGCCCATGCGCCGCGCGCGCTCGATCCCCTCGACCATCGCCTCGAACGCGATCACCTGGCCGAAGCCGCACCCGCCGTCGATCGTCAGCACCGCGCCGCCGTCGCGGACGATCGACGCGTGTCCGTTCAGTCGCAACTGCCCTTCCCGCCACGACGCGACATAATTCGGGATCATCCCGATCCCGTGCGAATCGTGGCCCGCGAGATTGGCGCCGACCAGGTGATCGGCAACGAGCCGCGCCTCGCGCCCGCTGCTGCCGGCCCGTTCCCAGAGGGCCGCGACGAACGCATGCAGCGGTTCGGCGCGCATGCGCAGCGGTTCGGTATCGGGCGTCGGCAGTGCGGTCATCGGCTGGGCTCCGTCAGGTCGGGTCGGGGCGAATCGAAGCGGGTCGGGCGGCGGCCTCGCTCAGCGCGCGGTCGCGATCACGTCCGCAACCGCGGCCGTCAGCTTCTTCGCGTACGGCACGTGCAGGAACTCGTTCGGGCCGTGCGCGTTCGACTTCGGCCCGAGCACCCCGCACACCATGAACTGCGCGGACGGGAAGCCTTCCTGCAGCACGTTCATCAGCGGGATCGTGCCGCCGAGGCCCATGTACGCGCAGTCGGCGCCGAAGTGGCGACGCGATGCGGCGTCGAGCGACGACGCGAGCCACGGCGCGAGATCCGGCGCGCTCCAGCCCGTCGCGGCGCCCGCGTCCGGCTTGAACGTGACCTTCGCGTTGTACGGCGGATCGAGTTCAAGCAGTGCCTTCAGCTGCTGCACGGCCTGCGCGGCGTCGACGAGCGGCGGCAGGCGCAGCGACAGCTTGAACGCGGTGCGCGGACGCAGCACGTTGCCCGCATCGGCGAGCGCCGGCATGCCGGCCGCGCCGGTAACCGACAGCGACGGACGCCACGTCGAATTCAGCAGCGCCTCGCGCGGATCGGTCGTGGTGGGCAGCACCGGCTTGCCGTCCGCGCCGCAGGCCCACGGCAGCCCCTTCCACACGGCGTCGCCGAGGATCGAGGCGGCCGCGTCGGCTTCGCGCACACGGCTGTCGGGAATCTCGCAGTGGAACACGCCCGGCAGCAGGTTGCCGTTCTTCGCATCTTCGAGACGCTCGAACAACTGGCGCATCACGCGGAAGCTCGACGGCGCGATGCCGCCGAACACGCCAGAGTGAACGCCTTCTTCCAGCACCTCGACCTGCAGGTCGCCGGACACGAGCCCGCGCAGCGACGTGGTGAGCCACATCTGGTCGTAGTTGCCGGCGCCCGAGTCGAGGCACACGACCAGCGACACCTGGCCGAGCCGGTCGCGCAGCGCGTCGACGTACGGCAGCAGGTCGTAGCTGCCCGATTCCTCGCAGGTCTCGATCAGGCCGACGCAGCGCGGCCGCTCGACGCCCTGCTCGTCGAGCGCGCCGAGCGCCGCGAGGCTCGCGTAGATCGCATAGCCGTCGTCCGCGCCGCCGCGGCCGTACAGCTTGCCGTTCTCGAACTTCGGCGTCCACGGGCCGAGATCCGCGCGCCAGCCGTCGAATTCGGGCTGCTTGTCGAGGTGGCCGTACAGCAGGATCGTGTCGGTGCTGCCCGAACGCGTGGCGGGCGATTCGAAGAAGATCACCGGCGTGCGGCCGGGCAGGCGCACGATTTCGAGCTTCAGGCCCTTGACGGGCTGGCGCTCGGCCCACTGCGCGGCATCTGTGACCACGCGCTCGAGATAGCCGCGCTTCTCCCAGTCGGGGTCGAACGCGGGGCTCTTCGCGGGGATCGCGATGTAGTCGGTCAGGGCATGGAGGATTTCATCGTTCCACTTGCGCTCGATGAAGGTAACGAGCTTGTCATGGTCGAGGACGGGGGTGGTGTCGACGGAAGTCATGGTGGGGGCGCCTGGATCGGGCTGACGAAAACCCAGATGATACGCCGATGCTCCCGCACCGGCGCCCCCTTCCCCGGCCGTTCAGCGCGCCTGCGGGAACGCGTCGCGCAGCCCTGCCGCACAGGCCAGCGCGTCGCGCCACAGGCGTTGCGTCAGCTCGCCCGCATCCTCTTCGCGCGCGAGCGCCGCGGCCTCGCCCGACCACAGCAGCGAGAAATCGTCGCGCCCCTGTCGCTCGAATGCGCCGCGCAGCGGATCGACCGCGGCCGTCGCGAGCGGGAATGCCGGCGCGAGCGCGCTCATCGGCCCCTGCTCGCGCATGAAGCGCGTCAGCAGCCCGCGCGCGGGGCGGCCCGTGTACAGGTTGGTCAGGCGCGTGCCGTCGTCGCGCGCGGCGTGCACCGCCGCACGATGCAGCGCCGAGCGGCCGGCCTGCGGCGTCAGCAGGTAGCCCGTGCCGATCTGCACCGCGCGCGCGCCGAGCGCGAACGCGGCGGCGATGCCGCGCCCGTCGGCGATCGCGCCGGCCGCGATCACCGGCGCGCGCACCGCGTCGACGATCTGCGGCAGCAACGCGAACAGGCCCGGTTGCGCGTGAATGTCGTCGGTCAGGAACATCCCGCGATGGCCGCCGGCCTCCGCGCCCTGCGCAATGATCGCGTCGACGCCGCGCGCGTCGAGCCAGCGCGCCTCCTCGACCGTCGTCGCGGACGACACGACCTGCGCGCCCGTGCGGCGCACGCGCTCGAGCAGCGCGTCTTCCGGCAGCCCGAAATGGAAGCTCACGACAGCGGGCCGCAACTCCTCGACCACCGCGCACATCGCATCGTCGAACGGCGCGCGGCCGGGGCCGCCCTTCACGCCGGCCGGATCGATCCCGGCCTCCGCGTAATAGCCGGCGAGCGCCGCGCGCCAGCGCGCGTCGACCTCGGCATCGGGCGCCGGCGGCGTATGGCAGAAGAAGTTCACGTTGAACGGCGCGGGCGTACGCGCCCGGATCGCCGCGATCTCGTCGCGCAGCTGCTGCGGGCCGAGCGCCGCGCATGCAAGCGAGCCGAGCCCGCCGGCTTCGCACACCGCGATCGCGAGCGGGCTCAGCGAACCGACCATCGGGGCCTGGATCAGCGGCAAACGGGAGGGCAGCATCGTCATCTGAATCGTCCTTTGGGAAGCAGCGGTGGTTGCACGATCGCACGCGCCGGCGGCGCGCAATTAATGCGCCCGATAATAACCGACAAACCCGAACCCGGAACGACTTCTCATCCGGAGCGAAAACCGGATTAACCAATTCGATAATAAGCAGATTATCCGGCGAAAGCCCGACAGGGCGACTTCACTGCCGCATCGACGTCGGCATACCCCTTCCAGCCTTGCCGCGCCGGCCATTCAGCCTGCATTCAAACGCCAATCCTCCGGTTTCAATGACATTCATCAATATTCAAGTTATTAAATACCCGCGTTTACCCTTATTCGAAATCGTCGAAGCGATAACATGAACGCGCTGAATAAAACGACGAGCCGCACCGGCATCGTCGAGCGGCGCCCGGCCGCGCCACCTCGATCGCAACACGTCTTCTCAAGGAGCGTCGCATGTCCGATGCCAGCCCATCCTCCTCCCGCCCGGCCGCCGCGCCGGCAGCGGTTTCCGCGCCGAAAATCGGCGTCATCCCCGCCACGCTGATGGTCGCGGGCAACATGATGGGCTCCGGCGTCTTCATGCTGCCCGCGAACCTCGCCGCCACCGGCGGCATCGCGATCTTCGGCTGGCTGATCACCGTCGTCGGCGCCGTGTCGCTCGCGCTCGTGTTCGCGAAGCTCGCCGCGATCGACCCGGCCGCCGGCGGCCCGTACGCGTATGCGCGCAAGTCGTTCGGCCCGTACATGGGCTACCAGACCAACCTGATCTACTGGCTGGCGAACGTGCTCGGCAACGTCGGGCTCGCGGTCGCCGGCCTCGGCTACCTGACGCACTTCTTCCCGGTGCTGAAGGATCCGCTCGTGTTCGCGCTCGCGCAGATCTTCGTGATCTGGCTGTTCACGTACGCGAACATCCTCGGGCCGAACGTCGTGGGCCGCGTGCAGTCGGTCACGACGATCTTCGCGCTGGTGCCGATCCTCGGGATGGCCGTGTTCGGCTGGTTCTGGTTCAGCAAGGACGTGTATTTCGCCGGCTGGAACGTGTCGGGCACCAACAGCTTCAGCGCGATCGGCGCGACGCTGAACTTCACGCTGTGGGCGTTCATCGGCGTCGAGAGTGCGTCGGTATCGGCCGGCGTCGTCGAGAACCCGTCGCGCAACGTGCCGATCGCGACCGTCGGCGGGGTCGTGCTCGCGGCCGTCTGCTACGTGCTCAGCTCGACCGTGATCATGGGGATGATCCCGAACAAGGCGCTGCTCGCTTCGAGCGCGCCGTTCGCGGATGCCGCGCGCCTCGCGCTCGGCGATACGGCCGCGAACGCGGTCGCGCTGTGCGCGGCGCTCGGCTGCCTCGGCTCGCTCGCGGGCTGGACCCTGCTGGTCGGCCAGACCGCGAAGGCGGCCGCCGACGACGGCCTGTTCGCCGGCGTGTTCGCGCGCGTCAACTCGAAGAACGTGCCGTCGGCCGGCCTCGCGATCGTCGCGCTGATCATGTCGGTGCAGGTGCTCGCGACGATGTCGCCGAGCGCGAGCGAGCAGTTCGGCAAGATCGCGTCGATCGCCGTGATCATGACGCTGCTGCCGTACATCTACTCGTGCATCGCGATCAAGGTGCTCGGCTACGGCAAGATGCCGTCGCACCAGTTCACGTTCTACACGATCGTCGGACTGATCGGCGCCGTCTACGCGCTGTGGGCGATGGTCGGCTCCGACGGCCAGCAGACCCGCTGGTCGCTGATCTTCGTGGTCGCGACCATCGTCTTCTACGAGCTGTCGATCAACCGCCAGCGCGAGATCGAGGAAACCCACATCCATCCGGGCGGCCGCTCGCCGCGCTGGGTGCGCTACCTCGCGCTCGCCGTCACCATCGCCGCGCTTGCCGCGACCTTCTGGATCTCCGTGGGCCGCCATCAGGCCGACGGCCTTCACGCACGCTCGCCGGCCAGCGCGGGCGTCCAAGCAACCCAGCAAACGGGGGAATGACACATGACCGCTTCCTTGACCCAACCGGCGTTCCGCCGCCTCGGCATGAAGGCGCTGCTCGTGCAGCACGACATCGATGAACGCACCGCCACCGGGCGCGCCGCGACGGCGCTCGCCGAGGAGCTGCGCACGCGGCTCGTCGACGTCGTGATCGCGACGTCGGCCGACGACGCATGCGCGGTCGTCGCCGCCGATCCGGCGATCCAGTGCCTGCTGCTCAACTGGGAACTCGACAACGACGCCAGCCACGCGCCCGCGCAGGCCGTGCTCGACGCGATGCGCGCGCGCAACGCGACGGTGCCCGTGTTCCTGCTCGCGAGCCGTGCGAGCGCGTCGGCGATCCCCGTCGACGCGATGCGCAAGGCCGACGACTTCATCTGGATGCTGGAGGACACCACCGCGTTCATCGGCGGCCGGATCGTCGCCGCGATCGAGCGCTACCGCGAAACCGTGCTGCCGCCGATGTTCCGCGCGCTCGCGCGGTTCTCGCGCGTGTACGAATACTCGTGGCACACGCCCGGCCACACCGGCGGCACCGCGTTCCTGAAATCGCCGGTCGGCCGCGCATACTTCGAATTCTTCGGCGAGGCGCTGTTCCGCTCCGACCTGTCGATCTCGGTCGGCGAGCTCGGCTCGCTGCTCGACCACTCGGGCCCGATCGGCGAGAGCGAACGCTACGCGGCGCGCGTGTTCGGCGCGCATCGCACGTATCACGTGACGAACGGCTCGTCGATGTCGAACCGCGTGATCCTGATGGCGAGCGTCACGCGCAACCAGGTCGCGCTGTGCGACCGCAACTGCCACAAGTCGGCCGAGCACGCGATGACGATGTCCGGCGCGATTCCGACCTACCTGGTTCCGTCGCGCAACCATTACGGGATCATCGGGCCGATCATGCCCGAACGGCTGACGGCCGCCGCCGTGCGCCTCGCGATCGACGCGAACCCGCTCGTGCGCGGCCGCGACGGCATCGACCCGACGCCGGTGCACGCGCTGATCACCAATTCGACCTACGACGGCCTCTGCTACAACGTCGCGCGCGTCGAGGCGCTGCTCGGGCAGAGCGTCGACCGGCTGCATTTCGACGAGGCGTGGTACGGCTATGCGCGCTTCAACCCGATCTACCGCGACCGTCACGCGATGCACGGCGACCCGGCGCAGCACGACGCGAGCAAGCCGACCGTGTTCGCGACGCAGTCCACGCACAAGCTGCTCGCCGCACTGTCGCAGGCGTCGTTCATCCACGTCCGCGACGGCCGCAACCCGATCGAGCACGCGCGCTTCAACGAGGCGTACATGATGCATGCGTCGACGTCGCCGAACTACGCGATCATCGCGTCCAACGACGTGAGCGCCGCGATGATGGACGGCCCCGGCGGCGAGGCGCTGACGACCGACGCGATCCGCGAGGCCGTCGCGTTCCGCCAGATGCTCGCGCGCCTGCATACCGAATGCGCGGAGAACAACGACTGGTTCTTCAACGGCTGGCAGCCGGACAGCGTCGTCGACCGCAAGACGGGCCGCCGCGTGCGCTTCCATGAGGCCGACGAGACGCTGCTCGCCACCGATCCGTCGTGCTGGGTGCTGCATCCGGGCGACACGTGGCACGGCTTCGGCGATATCGAGGACGACTATTGCATGCTCGACCCGATCAAGGTGTCGATCGTCACGCCGGGCGTGGCGCACCACGGCGGGCTGATGCCGGTCGGCATCCCGGCGTCGGTCGTCACCGCGTATCTCGACCGGCACGGGATCGTCGTCGAGAAGACGACCGACTTCACGATCCTGTTCCTGTTCTCGCTCGGCGTGACGAAGGGCAAGTGGGGCACGCTCGTCAACACGCTGCTCGACTTCAAGCGCGACTACGACGCGAACGCGCCGCTCGAACAGGCGCTGCCCGAACTCGTCGCGCGCTATCCGGAGCGCTACGGCAAGCTCGGCCTGCGCGACCTGTGCGACCTGATGTTCAGCGCGATGAGCGACCTGAGGACGACCGAGATGATGTCGCGCGGTTTCTCGACGCTGCCGAAGCCCGATTACAGCCCGGCCGAGGCGTTCGAGCATCTCGTGCACAACGACATCGAGATGCTGGAGCTCGCGGAAATGGAAGGCCGCACGGTCGCGACCGGCGTCGTGCCGTATCCGCCGGGCATTCCGCTGCTGATGCCCGGCGAGAACGCGGGGCCGGCCGACGGCCCGCTGCTCGGCTACCTGAAGGCGCTCGAGCAATACGACCTGCGTTTCCCCGGCTTCACGCACGACACGCACGGCGTCGAGGTCGAGGACGGCGTGTACCGCATCGCGTGCATCCGGCAACCCGCGCACGACACCCGCACGCGCTGAGCGTGCACTAGCCGCGGCGCGGCCGGTCGGGCGGCCGGTTGCCGCGGCGGCCGGCCGCCGTGCGCGGCAAGCCGCGTCACGCACCGGGACAACGGCCGAATGCCGCCACCCACGCGCGCGGCGCTCAGGCGTCCTGCGATCTTACGCCGCGATCCATCTCGCGCCGATACGCGGCCGGGCTCGTCGCCGCGACGCGCCGGAAATGCCGGCGCAACGATTCCTCCGAGCCGAACCCCGCGCGCGCCGCGACCTGCGCGAGCGGCAGCGCGGGCTGCGCCTCGAGCATGTCCTTCGCGACGTTCACGCGTTCCCGGATCAGCCACGCGAGCGGCGACATGCCCGTCGCATCCGCGAACTGACGCTGCAGCGTGCGCGGGCTCATCGCGGCCTGCGCGGCGAGCGACGCGAGCGTGTGCGGCTCGGCCGCGTGGGCGCGCATCCAGTCGATCAGCTTCGCGAGCCGGTCGGTGCCGCCCGGCGCGACCGGGCGCGGCACGAACTGCGCCTGGCCGCCGTCGCGATGCGGCGGCAGCACGAGGCGCTGCGCGACACGGTTCGCGATCGCGCCGCCGTGATCGCGGCGCACGAGATGCAGCAGCATGTCGAGCCCCGCCGCCGACCCGGCCGACGTGACGATCTGCCCTTCATCGACGTAAAGCGCATCGGGATTCACGCGCAGCGCCGGGTAGCGCGCCTGCAGCTTCTCCGCATAGCGCCAGTGGGTCGTGACCGTGAGGCCGTCGAGCACGCCGGCCGCCGCCAGCACGAATACGCCCGAGCAGATCGAGCAAAGCCGCGCGCCGCGGCGATGGGCGGCCCGCAGTTTCTTCAGCAACGGCTCCGGCGGCGGCTCGTCGGGATCGCGCCAGCCGGGAATCACGATGGTGTCCGCGCGATCGAGCGTGGCGAGCCGGTACGGCGCGGCGACCGTGATGCCGCCCGCCGCGCGCACGGGCCCCGGCTCGCCCGCGCAGACCGCGAAGCGATACCAGTCGACCCCGAGTTCGGGGCGCTCGAGCGCGAACAGTTCGACCACGCAGCCGAATTCGAAGGTGCAGAGGCGATCGTAGGCGAGCGCGACGACGAGATGATTGTGCATGGCGCGATGTTACCGGAACTTGTCGATCACGCCACTGCCGCGAACCGCGCCGAACCGCGATACTGCCCCTCATTCCACCGCGCATCGCGCCATCCTTCAGGAGAACCTGCCCATGTCCTGCGTCACCGATTTCCCCGCCGCCGACAGCCCCGCCGCCCTCGCGCATTTCGAGGCATCGCTCCGATTCGAGACCGATTGCTGGGACGTGCACGACGCACTCGCGACCGGGGCGCCCGATTTCGTGCTGCTCGACGTGCGCGGCCCCGACCAGTTCGCCGCCGGCCACGTGCCCGGCGCGCGCAACCTGCCGCGCCGCAAGCTCATCGAGAGCAAGCTTGCCGTCTATCCGGCCGACACGTTGTTCGTCGTCTACTGCGCCGGCCCGCACTGCAACGGCGCCGCGCGGGCGGCGATCCAGCTCGCGCGCCTCGGCCGGCCGGTCAAGCTGATGATCGGCGGCGTGACGGGCTGGCTCGACGAAGGTTTCGCGTTGAGCAACGAAGTGCACCCGGCGGAAGCCGCGGCCGGCTGATCGTCACCGAAAACGCAACAATCAATTGCCGGGGCTCGGCCTGCACGCAAACGGAAAAAGCGCGACAATCGGCTCCATTGCAGTTCGGATGGAGCAGCAACATGCAGAGCGGAGTCCTGATTCAAGTGGCCGGTTCGGTGGCCGCGACCGCGGTCTATTTTCTGCCGGCGGTCATCGCCGACCGGCGCGGCCGGCACGACAAGCTGATGATCGCGATGTTCAACGCGCTGTTCGCGTGGACCGGCATCGGCTGGCTGATGACGCTGTACTGGGCATGCCAGCCGAACCCGCGCCCCGATGTCGCGCAGACGATCCTCGCCAAGCGCCGCGGCACCAGCATGCGGACCTTCTCGACGGGTCTCGTCGAGCGCGTGCAGCGCCGCATGGTCGCCCAGGAACAATGGGCGGAGAAACAAGGCTGCCGTTAAACCCGGCCCCGCGTTGCCAGGCCCGGATCATCGGGCCGCGTCGAACGTCGGCATCCTGACGTTGGTCGACGCGCGGTAGTGCCACGCCAGCCCCTCGCGCGGCGGCGCGCCGCCCGCACGCCACCACGCCGCGAACGCCCCCGCCGTCACCGCCCGCGCGATCCGCTCGCCCGGGCAGGCATGCGGCCCCGTGCCGAAGCCGAAATTCGGCCCGGCCGCGCGACCGGGCATCAGCCGGTGCGGGTCGCGATGCACCGCCGGGTCGCGGTTCGCCGCAGCCAGCACGATCAGGATCGCATCGCCGGCGTCGAGGGTCACGCCCTCGATCGTCGTGCGCGCCGCGACGAAGCGGCGCGTGTTCTGCACCGGCGCATCGAAACGCCCCACTTCGGCGACGAACGCATCGAGCGCGGCATCGTCCGGCGCACCGCGCGCTTCCCCGCACCACGCCACCAGCACGTTGCCGAGCCATGCGGCCGTCGCTTCGCAGGTCTGCGACAACAGCCCGACCAGGTTCGCCACCTGGTCGCCGCTCGCCTGCCAGCCCGACGCGCGGGCCGCCTGCTGCACGGCCGCGACGAGCGTGCCGTCGCGCGCATGCGTCCGCGCGACGTGCTCCGTCATCCGGTCGAGCAGATACCGCGCGGCGTCGCTCGCGCGGGCCAGCGCCGCCGCGTCCGACAACGGCGACAGCGCGGCGACGAACTCGACGACCCGCGCCGCGATGTCGTCGAGCTGCGTCGCATCGAAGCCGAGCAAATCGGCGACCGCGCAGACCGGCATCGTCATGCACCACGTATTGAGCGCACCGGCATCGCCCGGCGTCGGCAACCGCCGTGCGGCAAGCTGCGCGGCGCGCTCGCGCAGCGCCGCCGCGTCGATCGGCGCGAGCGCCATGCGCAACGCCTGCTTCGGCACGTCGTGTCGCAACGCGCCGTCGTTCATGCGCACCAGTGCGCCGAACAGCGCGCCGGCCGTCGTACCGCGCAGCGCGGGCGGCACGGGCGCGTCGAGCGGGCGCACGCGGCAGGCCGGATGGCCGAGCACGGCCGTCACGGTCGCCGCCCGGCTCGCGACCCACGTACCGAGCGTGGCGTCGAACGCGAGCGGCGGCCCGTCGACGAGCGCCGCATAGTAGGGATAGGGATCGCGGTGCGTGACCGCGGCAATGGGATCGATCGGGTTCATGCGGCCAGTATCGGCGCCGCGCGCCGCCGCATGTTTCGGGCCGGCGTGAAATGTCGCTGCGCTTGCGGCGCGCAAGGCCGCTGCGCCGCCACCTCGCCGCAAGCGGCGGGTCAGGCCGCCGAGCGGTAGCGATGCGACTGCATGCGCATCCGGACGCGCCCGGCCGAAATCGCGCGCGGCTCGGGCACCACGGTGTCGTGATGAAACATTTCCTGGCGGAATTCGCCACTTTCGTCGAACCACTGGCAGATCAGCCAGTCGCCGTCGTCGAACACGACCGGCCCGGCATAGGTGACGGTCATGCGCGGACCGCCCGTCTTCAGCGTCACGACGTCGCCTACGCGAAACCCGACACGGTGATTTTCTCGGATCGTCATCGCACTCTCAGCATTTTTATATATCGATATTCCAGGCGGCCCACCGACCGTTCATTCGAACGTGCCGCAGATTATCAATCAAAAAACCGGCCCGCAACTCCTGCGTACAAAACATTCTGGCCGTAAAAATGAAACAATGTGTGTCATCGACACGCGCGGCGGGCCCCCGGCCGCCGGATTCGGGGCGGATTGCCTGCCGGCCCCGGGCGGAATGCGGAGAATAGACGATGTATTTTGCATCGTCACCGATGTTTAATTCGGACGTGATATCGGTTGATTATTGTCAATTAAAGTTTCACGTGGGAACGATCCCACGGTTTATTTACGCTCATTCCCCGAACAAATTCGCCGAATTATCGAATCCGGCCAGCCACCGGTTGATATCCCGCCCCGGCACGGCCGCCTGCGTGAACGTGAACGTGCCGTCCTGCACCATCTCCTTCGCGGCGCGCAGGAACGCGCCGAGCGCGGTCCGCGCCAGCGCGCCGCCGACGCTGACGCGCTTCACGCCGAGCGCCGCCAGCGCATCGAGGCTCAGCAACCCGCCCTGCAGCCCCATCACGACGTTGACGGGCGCACCGACCGCCTGCGTCACCGCCGCGATCTCGTCGGGATCGGTGATGCCCGGCGCATACAGCACGTCGGCGCCCGCGTCGCGATAGGCGACGAGCCGGTCGATCGTGTCGGCGAGGTCGTGGCGGCCGTGCAGGTAGTTTTCGCAGCGCGCGGTCAGCGTGAACGGAAACGGCAGCGCGCGCGCCGCGTCGACGGCCGCCGCGATGCGCTCGACCGCCGCGTCGCGCGCATAGATCGGCGCGGCGGTGCGGCCCGTCGCATCCTCGATCGAGCCGCCGACCGCCCCGGCCTCGGCTGCCAGCCGGATCGTTTCGGCCACCGTGTCGGGCGCGTCGCCGAAGCCGTTCTCGAGATCGGCGCTGACAGGCAGGCCGCCGGCCGACACGACCTCGGCGATGTGATCGAGTATCGCGTCGCGGTCGATCGCGTAGTCGGGCTGCCCTTTCGAGAAGGCGTAGCCGGCGCTCGTGGTCGCGAGCGCCTCGAAGCCGGCCATCGCCAGCAGGCGCGCGGTGCCGGCGTCCCACGGATTCGGGATGATGAATGCGCCCGGGCGGGCATGCATGGCGCGGAACGCATGGGCGTGGCTGGACTGCAATTCTGAATAGGTCATGTCGAACTCCCGGAATGGATCAATGAATCAACGCATGAGCTTACGCGCGTGACAGACGACGACGTTTCAGTCGTGGCCCAAATATCGCCGCCCAACACCGCGCGCGGGCGGCGATGCGGCGGCGGCGCTCCCGCGCCGGATGCGGCGGTGTTCCGCGGCCCGTGTCAGCCCGGGTCCGGATGAAGGCGATCGACCTTCATGATGCCGGGAAACACCGCCATCCAGAGCGCCGCCGCGACGATCGTGCCGATGCCGCCGAGCGCGACCGCGGGCACGCTGCCCAGCAGCGCGGCGGTCAGCCCCGTCTCGAACGCGCCCAGCTCGCTCGACGTGCCGATGAACAACGCGGCGACCGCCGACACCCGCCCGCGCATCGCGTCCGGCGTGGCCAGCTGGATCAGCGACGCGCGGATGTTGACGCTGACCATGTCGCTCGCGCCGGCCGCCGCGAGTGCCGCCAGCGACACGACGAACGACCGCGACAGCGCGAAGATCGCGGTAGCCGCGCCGAACACCATCACGGCGGCGAACAGCTTCGGGCCCGCGCCGCGCTCCGGCGGATGACGCGCCAGCACGAGCCCGACCACGCACGCGCCGGCGGCGGGCGCGCTGCGCAGCATGCCGAGGCCGAACGGCCCGACTTTCAGGATGTCCTGCGCATACACCGGCAGCAGCGCCGTCGCGCCGCCGACGAGCACCGCCAGCAGATCCAGCGACATCGCGCCCAGTATGACCGGCTGGCCGCGCACGAACCGGAGCCCTTCCAGCACGCGCTGCACGCCGTCGCCCCACGCGCCCCACGCGCCCTCGGGCGCGGGCAGCGGCCGCCCGCGCAGCGTCATCGCGCCGAGCATCGCGACCAGAAACGCGACCGCGCTGGCGAGATAGGCGGTGGCCGCCCCCGCCGCAAAGGCCAGGCCGCCCAGCGCGGGCCCGAGGATCGCCGCGCTCTGCCAGGCGGTGGAGCCCAGCGCGACCGCGCGCGGCAGTTGCGCCGGCTGCACGAGCAACGGCAGCAGCGCCTGCTCGGCGGGGCCGGCCAGCGCGCGGGCCACCCCGAGCATCAGCAGCACGCCGTAGCGCGCCGCCAGCCCCGTCGACGGAAACCGCGTCATCGCGAGGAATGCAAGCGCGCACGCGCATTGCAGCGCGAGGCTCGCGACGACGAGCGGACGCGGCGACAGGCGATCGCACAGCTCGCCGGCCGGCAGCGTGAGCAACACGATCGGGATGAACTGCACGATGCCGACGATGCCGAGCGACAACGGCGACTTCGAGACGTCATACACCGTCCAGCCGATCGCGACGGACAACGCGAGCGCCGCGGCTTCGGTCAGGAAACGCAGGCCGAGATAAACCGGCAGGTCGCGCCGCCGCGAGGCGTCGCCGGGTTCGCAGTGCTCCATCGCGTGTTTCTCCGGAATGTTTCGGCCACGGCCCGCCACCGGCTGGACGGCCGGCCAAGATGCGAGCATATTGCTCATATTCTCATCGGAGCCGAACCATGGCTACTCGCATTCCCCGAGCATCCGGCGCGATGCGCAAAGCCCCGCAGCAGGCGCGTTCCCGCGCGACGACCGACGCCTTGCTCGACGCGGCGGCTCGCATTCTGGGCGAGCGCGGCTGGTCGGGGCTGACGACGAACCGGGTGGCCGAAGCCGCGGGCGTCAGCATCGGCTCGCTGTACCAGTACTTCCCGGACAAGCTCGCGCTGATCGACGCGGTGCGCCAGCGCCACTTCGACGACGTGCTGGCGGTGCTGGACGCCGCATCGAATCCCGACCGGACGCGCATGCAGCGCGTCGCCGACCTCGTGGACGGGATGATCGCGGTGCACAGCCGCTATCCGGCCGCGCATCGGGTGTTGATGGAAGAAAGCCCGCGCGGGGGCGATTCGCAGCCGGCGCGCGACCATTTCGACGTGGCATGCCGGCAGCGCTACGACACGCTGTTTCGCGTGAATGTGCCGGACGCATCCGGGAGTACGAAGCGCATCGGCGGACAGGTGCTCGCCGGCGCGCTGTCCGGCGCGGTTCACGAAGCGGCGCGGCAAAACCAGCTTGCGTCGCCGGTCCTGAGAGCCGAGCTGCTTGCGCTGGTCGACGGCTACCTGTCACAGGCGCGGCCGGCGACGCCGGCGCGGCGACCGCGCGCCGGCAAGACCGGCAACGCCGACAACGCCGGCGGCTGACGACGCGTCGCGCCCGGCACGCCATGCCCGGGCCGCGACGCGCGGGCCGTCGCCGCGGCTAGCCGGCTCAGGGCCGTTCGCCCCCGGCTGTCGACAGCGCCTCGCTGACTGCATCGGAGAACCGCATCGACCGGCCGTCGATCCGCAGTCGTTCCGGGTCCGCCGGATCGCGCACCGCGTCCGGCAGGCCGTGCGCCATCAGCGCCCGCGCACAGGCGACCCAGTCGGGCTGGCCGGCCGTATCCGGTTCGTTGACCGACGCCCATGACAGCGTGCCGAGCACGTCGCTGCCGAAGCCCTGCGTTTCGCGCCAGCTCGCGCCGTGCGCCAGCAGGAACGCCGTCAACGCCGCGTCGCCGCGCATCACCGCGTGATTCAGCGCGCTGGCATCCCAGTCGCCGCCGCGTACCGCGACCGGCCAGCCCAGTTCGACCATGGAGCGCACCGAGTCGGCGGAACCCCACGCGGCGGCGTCCGGCAGCAGCCGCAGCCGATCCGCGGGCAGCGAAGCCGGCAATCCGGGATGCGCGGCCTGGATGCGCCGCGCCTCGATCGCGTCGCCTCGCGCGCAGGCCGCCACGAACGTGTCCTCCGGCCCGAGCGGCTCGTCCGCGCCGGCCGCGCGCAACAATTCGGCAACCTCGGACAGCCCGGCCTGCATCGCCAGGCGGTATGCGCTGACGCCGGCGGCCGTGCGCGCACGCGGGTCGGCGCCGGCCGCGAGCAGCGCGGCGATATGGCGCGCCGAGCGGCGCACCGCGATCGCCCGCAGCAGCGGCGCGCCCCACGTTTCGGTCGGGCCCGGCCCGGCCGGCTCGTCGGGATCGCCGCCATGCGCGAGCAACAGCTCGAGCGCGTCCGCCTCCTGCATGTCGAGCGCGCGCCGCAGCGCGTTGGTTCCGCCGACGCGCGCGCCGTGCTCGAGCAGCAAGCGTGTGCAGGCCGGATTTTCCAGCGAGTGATACAGCGATTCGCCGTCGTTCGGGTCCGCGCCGGCGGCCAGCAGCATGCCGGTGAGGACCGGATCGCGGTTGACGCCGGCGGCGCCGTAGAGCGCCGACAGCGGGCCCGACTCGTCGGGCGCCGCGAGCGACGCGGGCGGGAAGCGGTTGCCGATCCGCTGGTTCGGATCGGCGCCGGCCTCGAGCAGATGCCGCGCGCAGGCGCGCAGCCGCTCGGCAAACCCGGGAAGCTGCCCGAGGCGCGAATGCGTGACGGCGACGAGCGCCGGCAGCTTCAGCGCGCCGCCGGCGCGGGAGACCCATGCCGGATCGGCGGCCGTGACGCGCGACACGGCGTCGAGATCCCCCGCCGCGCACGCCACGTAGGGATCGGCCGCGACGAGTTCGGGGTGCGCCTGCAGCAGTTGCACGGCGACGCGCGGCCGCGCCGGGTCGAAGCGGCCGGTGACGTCGCCGCCGTACGCGAGGCCGAGCCAGCGGCGGATCAATTCGGTGCGTTCGTGTTGCGCGGCGGCGTTCGCCTCGACGAAGGCGCCGAGATCGGCCCACGACGCGAAACCGTACTCGCGCGCCACGCAGGACTGCGCGTCGTGCAGGCGCAGGTCGAGCGCGATCACGTCGTGCGGCGTGCGGTTTGCGGCGGCGGGAAGAAACCGGATGAAGCGCGCGATCGCTTCGGCGTCGCGCTGCCGGTACAGGCGCAATAAATCCTTGGCCTGCTTTTTCAGATGATCGGGATGAGCCCCGGAAGGCAGCTGTTTCATGCGAATCCTCGTGCGTTGATGGCCGAAGGTCCGCAATACCGCCAGCACAAAGGATGGGGAAAACCAGGTTTGCTGCGACAGGTGGGTTCAACCCTTTCCGCGGACCCGGAAGCGACCTGCATCGCTGACCGACATCCTAGGCGACAACCGGCGCCACCGTCAACCGCGCCCTGCCGCCGCTCATCCCGCCAGCTTCTTCGTCAGGAAAATGCGCGCGTGCCCGACCGGATAGTCCGCCAGCTCGCCGAAGCGCACGTAGCCGCGCTTCTCGTAGAACGGCCGTGCCTGGAAATCGAACGTGTCGAGCCACGCGCCGTGACAGCCGCGCGCGACGGCTTCCCGCTCGGCCAGATCCATGATGCGCGTGCCGGCGCCCTGGCCGCGCGCGGCCTCCGGCACCACCAGCAGGTCGACATGCAGCCAGCCGTATGCCGTGCTGCCCCACAGGCCGCCGACCACCGCGCCGGTATCGTCGGTCGCGAGCACGGCCAGCGGGCGGAAATCGTTCGAGCCGGCCCGGCTTTCGTTGAACCGGACGAGCGGCGCGACAATCTGCTTGCGGACGTTCGCGTCGCCCGCGTCGGTCACCTCGTATGTGAACGTCATCGGTAGAGTCTCGTTGAATCGTGAATGAAGGCGGATCGAGGCGCGACGCGCCCCGTCACACGACGTAGGCGCCCTTCGCGTGCAGCTCCGCTTCCGTGCGCTCGAGCGCGGCGATCGCATCGTTGCCCTCGAGTGCCAGCAACTGCGCGACCAGCGCCTCGGCCATCGCATGCGCGGCCACCAGCGACGGGAAGAACGACGGGCTGTCGTGCGTGAAGATCAGTTGCGCATCCGCGTGCAGCGCGATCGGCGCCACCGCGCTGTCGGTGATCGCGACGATCCGGCTGCCCTGCGCCTTCGCGGCCTGCGCGACGCGCGTCGCTTCCGCCGAATACGGCGCGAAGCTGACGACCACGGTCACGCTCTGCTTCGCGATCGTCCGCAGCTCCATTTCGAGTGAGCCGGCAACGCCGTTGAGCAGCGACACGGTCGGACGGAACAGCCGGTAGGCGTACACGAACCCGAAGGCGACCGGATAGCACGAGCGGAACCCCGCGACGTGCACGTGCGACGCCTTGCGGATCAGCTTCGCCGCCTCCGCGAGCGCGTGCCCGTTCTGCGCGGCGGTGGCCGACAGGTTGTGCTGCTGCGCGGCGAGCAGGTCGTGCGCGAGCGTCGCCCGGGCGTCGGGCCGCACGAGCGAGCGCGCCCGCTGCGTGAGCGGCTCGGGGCGCGTGCGCACGCGCGCGACGCACAGGTCGCGCAGCTCGTTCCAGCCGGGGAAACCGAATTGCTGTGCGAGGCGCACGAGCGATGCGGGCTGCACCTGCGCGCGCTGCGCGACCTTGCGCATCGACGATGTGGCGACTTCGTCGGGATGATCGAGCAGGAAGGCCGCGCCCGCCTGGAATTGCGGGCTCAGCGCGGAAAATTGCGTCCGGATCCGGGACGCGAGTTCGTCGAAATTGGCGGCCATCTTGATGAGAACGGGAACCGGTCGCCCATGGTATCACCGGCCCCGCGCGCACCGGTCGGCGCAGCGCCGCGACACGATCGGCATCCCTGTTCACGCTGCCCGGCCATTTGCGCGCGAACTCGGCGGTCGGCTTTGCGTCGTTCCGGTGGGCGGTGGCGGTCGATTCCGGCGCGGATCATGTCGGCCGCATCGGTGATGCACGTCATCCTCGCCGCCGACGTGCTCGACGATGCGCGCCCGCAAGTGCATGCGCCGGTCGTCCTTGCCGTTCGCGAGCGACGCCCTCACGATCGACGCGGCCAGTGCCGACGGCTTCGTGTCTTGCGCCCGGATAACAGATTGATTCGATATGCAGAGCAGATTGGAGCGATTCGATCACGGCGACGGTGAGCAAGTAACTCCGATGCAACTCGACTCACCCGATCGGCAGACGTGGTCCGTCCGACGACCGGGCAGCGGGCACCGAACCCGAGCCAACGGAAGGCATCCGTTACTCACCCACGTCAACACGTAACGCCTGACGAAGAACATAGCCTTCCGGGGCTTCAACGGCGGCGATCCGCAGATCGGACCTGATTGCCCTTGCACAATGAAAAGTCAAAAAAAGATCAAACTTCTTGATGCCCGTGAAAATGAGGCATGGTCAGTTTTCCTCTTCATCCGCGCGCGCATCGAGCCGCCTCCAACGGCGTAGATTGACAACAAATATCAAGCGGCCATTTTTCGTCAACGACGGATGGCAATGGATCGTTGATCAGTCGGACACGAGTTCGTGTCCGACTGATCAACCTGCCGGAGACCTTTGCCATGAAACTGCTGAAAATGACCGTCGTTGCAGCTATCGCCTTTGCGTTTGCGGGTGCCGCGAGCGCGGCCGATATCCATCATCACCATCGTCACCACCACCATACGACGGATCGCCACTAAGCACGTCGGGAGGGCTGGTCGATGGCGGGCGGCCAGCCAACTGTCACCGCGGGCCCAAAAGACGGACGAAAAAGCACCCTGCCTCAGCCATTGAAGCAGCGGCGCCGCTCGCCTCGGCCGTGTCTCATGCGCATGCCCCGTCGGGCACGCCAGCCGGCACGACCGGTCTCCGCAAGGACGGCACGCATTCGGGCGTATCGAAAAGCCGCGCCTGTTCAGGCCACAAGGGTGTCGAGACGCGGTACGGGAGCGCGTCGGCAGCGGTCAGGGAATCAATGCCGGCGCGCCAGTCGTCGCAGCAGCCACCCAGGCGAAATCGGCAAGTGCGTTGTCGGTGGCTTCAGCCACCGCGGCAGCAAGGGTCGCTGGCGACCGCGCCCAGGTATGGGTGAACACCGGACGAAGGCCCGCCACTGCCCGGGTGACAAGTACTACGGCAAGACGAAGCCGGGGGCCCGTATGTCCGAAGCGGATGCAACGGCGAAGGGTTTCCATCGCGTTCCAGGCAAGTCCTGCCAATAACGATCGAGGCCGGGACACGCACGGGTATTGATCGGCACAGAGCGACAACCATGTTCAGATTTCATCCACGGCGGTACTCCCAGGTCAGGCAATTCTTGAGCGGGATCTCCTTGCGAGGGCCCGGTGCCGCGACTGCCCTCATCAGTTTCGTTGGCGGGGCCGTACTGTCCCTGCCACTGGCAATCCTGCTGGACCAAACTCGTTACTATCCCTTTAGCGACGATGCACTCATCCTGCCCGTGGTGCTCACGCTCGGGCTCGCGCTGATTCTTGGCAAGCGCGGGCAGAGAAAGATCATGATCGACATGCTGGCAGCGCTGGCGGGCCTTTGCGTACTGGCTGGAGTCGTGGCCGGTCTGAATTCCGTGTTTGGCGGATAAGGATTCCTGTCGGTACTCCCCCTGAGTCAACTGTCTTGTCATGCCTTGCGACCTCGCTGCACCCGTGCGGATCGGTCGGTATGCGCTCGACGAGCATCGAACGCCCTCTTCCGGTCCGGCATTGTGCCGCGATATCGGCGAAACGGAAAACGCGGCGACGGGTGCAATCGCACCGCCCTCCCAACCAATTTGACAACTAGTTGTCAAATTGGCAGAATGGTCAGCGATTCAACTTGTTGACCTTTCCCGCCCATGACGAAGTCCGAGAAATTGACCACGGTCGCACTGTCCGTATTCCGGTTGAACGGGCAGCTGATCGAATGGGGCAACGCCTTTTCCGGGCCGCACGGCCTGACCAGCGCGCGCTGGCAGGTGCTGGGCGCCATCTCGATGGCGCCGGAAGCGCCGACCATCCCGCAGATCGCGGATGCGATGGGCATCACGCGGCAGGCGGTGCTGAAGCAGACCAACGTGCTGACCGACGAAGGGCTGATCCGGTCGCTGCCCAACCCCGCGCACAAGCGCTCCCCGCTGTACGCGCTGACGCCGCGCGGCGACGCGGCCTATCGGGCCGTGGTCGGGCATTGGCAACAGCATGTCCGCGATATCGCCGGCGACTTCACTTCGGCCGACCTGGATGCCGCCATTCGCGTTCTGTCGGCAATGTCCCGCGCTCACGGCGCCGATACGCCGGCGTGAGCGCCCGATTGCCCCGTCACCCACCACAGGAGGTGTTCCCATGCCCCGATTCACGCCGATGGATCCGGCCTTTCCGATCCAGCAACAGCTCGCCCTCGACGCGGAGCCCGTCGTCCTCGTCAACCTGTTCACCCTGGCCCCCGCGGACGAAGCGGACTTCCTCGCCGTGTGGAAGGACGATGCCGAATTCATGAAACGGCAACCGGGATTCATCTCGACGCAACTGCATCGCGCGCTCGGCGACAGCCCGACTTACCTGAACTACGCGATCTGGGAATCGACGGCCGCGTTCCGCGCGGCCTTCACGCACCCGGAATTCGTCGCCAAGCTGTCGGCCTATCCGTCGTCCGCCGTCGCGAGCCCGCACCTGTTCCGGAAAGTCGGCGTAGCCGGGGTTTGCACCGCGTGAGGGCATGTGCGAATCGGGCATCGTGAGGCAATCGCCGAAGTCCGGCACGCCGGTCGCACCCCCGACTTCTCCACAGAAAATGTTGGCAAGCTTGTGGATATCCTGCGCACCGCGACGCTAAGCCCTTGATCCGATGGACTTTGGCACGCGTGATGCAGACAGGGACGGGGCCAGCGCCGCGCCGCGCACTGCTTCGCCGCACTTCGCCTCACGACGCCACGGTACCGGCCGTCACGCACTTACCCACAGATTGTGTTGGCAAGCTTGTGGATATCCTGAGCATGCCTGCGCTAACCCGTTGATCGGACTACGGTACCTGCGCCGCGCCACCGTTTCGGCACCGCCCGGCGCGTGCGTGCGCGATGACGGACGAACCGGCGCGACCGCCGCCGTATCGCCCGCGCCTTGACGGCCGCACTCGTCGCGCTTCAAGATCATGCGAGCCGCACGCGGCCGCGCCTTCCGGGCCTCGCGCGTCGCCCCGACGGGCCGGCCGTTGCGCCGGCTCCGCACCACTAAACATCACTCCGAGGAAAGCCATGGAACACTTCACCGCGTGGCAGGTGCTCGTCTCGCTCGTGCTCGTCGTTGTCGTCATCTATCCGTACATCCGCATCGTCCGGCGCACCGGGCATTCGGGCTGGTGGATCCTGACGATGTTCGTCCCGGTCCTGAACTTCGTCATGTTGTGGGTGTTCGCGTTCGCGCGCTGGCCCAGGGTCGACGATCGGCAGCCCTGAGCATCGCCATCGCGGCCGCGCGCGGGCTTGTCCACAGATTGTGTTGGCAAGCATGTGGATAGCCTGCGCATAGCACGACCAAGCACTTGATCCGAAAGACTTTGTCCGCATCGCCTCGAATGCGTCACGCGGCCGGCACGGCGCCGCTCGTGCATCGCGTCGCCGCGAGGCGGGCCGCCTTCCGAGCGGGCGAACCGGCTTGTCCACAGATTCTGTTGGCAAGCATGTGGACAGCCTGCGCATACCGCGGCCAAGCGCTTGATCCGAAAGACTTTGTCCACGCCGCCTCAAACGTGGCACGGCGGCCCGCGCCGCACCGGGCGGGGCCGCACGCGGGCTTGTCCACACATTGTGTTGGCAAGGATGTGGATATCCTGGGCATGTGTGACCTAAGTCGTTGATCGCGCAACGTTTCGACGCGTGGATCACGACTGCGGCACGACCTGCCCGTGCACGACCCCGGGCACGCCGCGCCGTGTCGCGTCGCTCAACCGAACGCCTGGATCACGATGCGCGCGGCCGACGCGATCACGTCCTCCTTCGGCCGCGCATCGGCGCCCGCCTGCGTGTAGTACACGACCAGCACCACCGGCGCGCGCGACGGCGACCACACGACGCCGACGTCGTTCGTCGTCCCGTAGTCGCCGGTGCCCGTCTTGTCGGCGACCGTCCATCCGGCCGGCACGCCCGCGCGGAACCGCTTGCCGCCGACCTGGTTGCCGCGCATCCACGCGACGAGCTGCGCGCGCTGCGCGGCCGGCAGCGCATCGCCGAGCATCAGCGCGCGGACGCTCGCGACCATCGCGGCCGGCGTCGTCGTGTCGCGCAGGTCGCCCGGCAGCGCGGTATTCAGTTCGGTTTCCCATCGATCGAGGCGGAACACGTCGTCGCCGATCGAACGCGCGTAGGCGGTCACGGCGGACGGGCCGCCGAGCAGCTTCATCAGCAGGTTCGCGGCGGAGTTGTCGCTGTGCTGGAGCGCGGCTTCGCACAGCGCGGCAACCGTCATGCCCGTACCGACATGCTGCTCCGTCACCGGCGAGTAGTTGACGAGGTCGGCCTTGCCGTAGGTCACGCGCTGCTGCAGCAACGCCGGGCGCTCGACGCTCTGCGCAAGCACCGCCCCGCTCAGCAGCGTCTTGAACGTACTGCAGAACGGGAAGCGCTCGTCGGCGCGATACGCCGCCTGCCGGCCGCTCGCGACATCGATCGCGCACACGCCGAGACGGCCGCCCGCGTCGCGTTCGAGGTCGGCAAGCAACTGCGCGGCAGCCGCGGGGGCCACGGCGGCGGCCGCCGCCGCCGCGGCTGCCGTGCGCGCCTCGTCCTGCGTGCCCGGTACGGCGGACTGCCGCGACGCGCACGCGGCGACGGTCAGGACGAACGGCGCCGTCACGGCGGCCAGCAACAGGGTTCGACGTTGCGATGAATGAGTCATGTCGGTTGTCTCGTGGTGGAATGGAGGCGCAGCGGTGTCGAATACACCCGGCCGACGAGACAGCACTATCGGGACTTTACGGTTGCCTGACAAGCAACGATAATTGAGCGCTGACAAAAGAAATTCTTATGACCAAGCTCCGCCCTCATCTTCCGCTCAATGCGTTGCGCGCGTTCGAATCGTCGGCGCGCCACCTGAACTTCACGCGCGCCGGCCTCGAACTGAGCGTGACCCAGGCGGCGGTCAGCCAGCAGGTGCGCTCGCTCGAGGAGCGCCTCGGCTGCACGCTGTTTACGCGGCTGCCGCGCGGCCTCGGGCTCACCGACGAGGGGCGCGCGCTGCTGCCGGTGCTGAGCGATGCGTTCAGCCGCATCGAAACGGTGCTCAAGCAGTTCGAAGGCGGGCGTTTCCGCGAAGTGCTGACGCTCGGCGTCGTCGGCACGTTTGCCATAGGCTGGCTAATGCCGCGCTTGAAGCAGTTCGGCGATACCCACCCGTTCGTCGAGCTGCGGCTGCGGACCAACAACAACGTCGTCGACCTTGCCGCCGAAGGCCTCGACTTCGCCATCCGTTTCGGCGAAGGCAACTGGCCGGGCACCCGCAACGAGCGCCTGTTCGATGCGCCGCTCTCCGCGCTGTGCGCGCCGGAAATCGCGCGGCGCCTCGCGCAACCGGCCGATCTCGCCGGGGAAACGCTGCTGCGCTCGTACCGCACCGACGAATGGCTCGGCTGGTTCGACGCCGCGCAGCTCGCCCCCTGGGCGGTCAACGGGCCCGTGTTCGATTCGTCGCGGCTGATGGCCGAGGCCGCGATGCAGGGCACGGGCGTCGCGCTTGCACCGGCCTGCATGTTCGCGCGCGAACTGCAGCTCGGCCTGCTCGCGCGGCCGTTCGACATCGACGTGCACACCGGCGGCTACTGGCTCACCTCGCTGAAGTCGAAACCGCTCACGCCGGCGATGACACTGTTTCGCGACTGGATCGCGGCCCAGGCGGCCGACTCGGCGCCGGCCGAATGACACCCCCGCCTTGTCCACAGAAAGTGTTGGCAAGGATGTGGATATCCTGGGTACCCGGGGCCTAAGCCATTGATCGCGCACGAATTAACGCGCCGACTCAGACATCGGGCAGCCCCTTCTCACGGGCTTCGCGCGGCGGCCGCCGGCGGCCCGATCCTCAACTGACGCGACGCAATCGATTGAAAGTTGTCCACAGATTTTGTTGGCAAGCCTGTGGATATCCTTCCGGTTCGATGCATAACACGCTGATATAAAAGGGGATTCGATCCGCGGACCTTGCGCGGTCAATGGCGTGGCAGCGCATGCACTTTCGCACGGCCCCCGCCGCACCCGCGGCCGGGGGCCGTCCGGTTCTCCACAGATTGTGTTGGCAAGCTTGTGGATATCCTGCGCATCGCCCTCCTAACCCGTTGATCGCACACGGTTTTGCGCTTCGTCCTCAGGATCGGGCAGCGCCGGTGCGGCCCGTGCGGCAGGCACCGGCGCCCGCCGGGCTTCAATGCCGGTCGAGCCCGCCGCGCAACTCGCTCGCCTTGTCGCGCAGCGCCTCGTAACCCGAGCGTGCGTGCTCGGGCAGGTCGGGATCGCCGATCAGTGCGCCGAGCGTCTCGATCAGGCTGAACAGGATGCCCTTCGCCGCGCCGACCGCAATGCTCTGCGATTCGATCGACTTGTGCAGGTGGTCGACCGCCGCTTCGAGATTCTCGAGCTTGTGCTCGCTGTCGTCGGGCCGGTTGTCGGTCGTCATCGTCTACCTCCGCCATCGTTCAAGGGTCATGTCACGATTCTATGCCGCTGCGCGCGAACGTGGCGCGACATCGCGCAACGTTCGCGCGGCCTCGCGCTACAGCACCGCGACCACCTTCACGCGCCCCGGCTGCTCCGCCGCCGCGACGACCTGGCCGTCGACGCGGCGGAAGGTGAGCGACACGGTCTCGTCGCCCACGCGCAACGCGTCGATCCGCAGCCAGTCGACGCCTTCCGGCAGCGCAGGACGCTCGACGCGCACTTCGTGACGAGTCGCGTCGATGCTCACGCCGAGGCACGCCTGCAGCATCATGAACGGCGCGCCGGCCGCCCACGCCTGCGGCAGACAGGCCACCGGATACGCGGTCGGCGGTTCGCCGCGCCGGCGCGGGAACCCGCAGAACAGCTCCGGCAAACGCATCTCGAAGCTCACCGCCGCCTCGAACAGCGCGCGCAGCAGGTTCACCGCGGCCGTCTTGTCGCCGTAGCGCGCGAGCCCGCGCGCGATGAGCGCATTGTCGTGCGGCCACACCGAGCCGTTGTGATACGCCATCGGGTTGAAGCGCGGCTGCCCCGCCGCGAGCGTGCGGATGCCCCAGCCCGTCTGGAACAGCGTCGAACCGAGCACGCCGGCGACCGCCGCGCCGCGCTCGGCGTCGGGCAACCCGAACGCGAGCAGGTGGCCCGCGTTCGACGCGAACACGCGGCACAGGTCGCCGTGGCCGTCGAGCGCGATGCCGTAGAAATCGCCTTCCGGCATCCAGAACAGCGCGTCGACCTGCTCGCGCAGCGTCTTCGCGCGCAATGCGTAGCGCGTGGCGTCGGCCGCGTGGCCGCGCCGCTGCGAGCACGCCGACATCGCATCGAGCGCCGCGCACGCATACGCCTGCACCTCGACGAGCGCGATCGGCCCGTCCGGGAAGCGGCCGTCCGCGTGGAACACCGAATCGTGGCTGTCCTTCCAGCCCTGGTTCGCGAGGCCGCGCTCCGACGTGCGCTGGTAATCGAGCAGTCCGTAAGGATTGCGGTCGCACTTGTCGATCACCCACTGCGCGGCGCGTTCGAGCGCGGGCCACAGCTCGTCGATCAGCGCATCGTCGCCGGTGCGCTCGACGTAGGCGCCCGCGAGCACGATGAACAGCGGCGTCGTGTCGACCCCGCCGTAGTACAGCGCGAACGGCACCTCGCCCGTCGCGGCCATCTCGCTGCGGCGGAACTCGTGCATGATCTTGCCGGGCTCGGCGTCGCGAAACGCGGACGTCTCGCGCGCCTGGTGCTCGGCCAGGAACCTCAGCACGCCGCGCGCAAGCGACGGCTGCAGCCACAGCATCTGCAGCGACGTGATCACCGCGTCGCGGCCGAACGGCGTCGAGAACCACGGAATGCCCGCGTACGGGTACGGCCCCGTGTCGAGCTGCGTGGTGAGCAGCCCGAGATCCGCGAGCGAGCGGTCGAGCCACGCGTCGAACAGCGGATTGCCGGTGTTCACGCGCGCCATCGATTCGCGCCGCGCGCGCATCTCGCGGTGCACGCCGACGAGCGCGGTGCGCAACGCGACGCGGCCGCATCCCGGATTGTCGGCGTGCGCGGGGCCGAGCGTCGCGTCGACGGTCAGGTAGATCGACACGCAGGCCTGCGCGGCGATCGTCAGCGTGTAGTCGGCGCGATCGACCGACAGCGCGTCGGGCGCCGGCGAGAAATACACGGTCACGTTGCGCTCGACGCTGTCGAGGCCGTCGTAGCGCAACCGCACCGCGCCCGCGTCGACGCGCGGCGCCGCCACGGCGCCGCGCTTGGGGCGCTGCGTGCCGCGCACTTCGAACATGTCCTTGAAATCGGCCGCGAACGACAGCGACAGCGGCACCTCGGCTTCGCTCGCGCCGTAGTTCGTCAGCGTCAGCGCTTCGTAAAGCACGTCGCCCGCGAGCACGCGCATCCGCTCGATATGGATCACGCCCTCGGGCGTCTCGTGGCCGCCGAGCGGCGGCAGCGGGCGGTTCGTCAGGTGCGCGGTGAACGACGCGTTGTCGGCGCTCGTCGCGCCCGACAGCAGCGACGGCGCGCGGCCGCCGAATGTCAGGCGCCACTTCGACAGCACGCGCATGTCGTCGACGAACAGGCCGTCGTCGTGACCGCCGATGTCGCCGAGCGCGTCGCTGACCACGAACGCGTCGCCGGATTTCAATACGTACTGGTTGTTGCGCGCGAGGGCCTGCGGATCGGCTTCGGGCGCGATGAAAGCGGGGCCCGGCGCGGCGGTCGGGGCAGGTTCGACCGGCGGCGCCTGCGTCGTGGCGGCTTCGGCGTGATTCGGCATCGATGCTCCTGGGTCGGACGCGACGCGCGGCGCGCATCGCGTGGTTCGCACAGGATAGGCCAGAACCGCGGACGCGTGCAGCGTCGCTTCGATGACGGATCGATGTCGCTGCGATGTCGCCTCGATGTCCGGCTTCGGTTCGACGCCGTGCTCGATTCGCGGCGCGCAAAGTCCGTGCCGACATCGAACACGGCGCCGGCCGGCCGCCGTGACCGTGCTCACGCTCGCATCCAGGGCACGGCGGTGACGCCTACCCGTTTTGCCGCGCTCGCGCCGAAAGCTTCATCCGTCCGCCGCCGCTCACGCAAGCGGTGCCTATCTTCAGGTGCGCCGAACGCCCCCCGACCACACGCGCACGGATGCTTCGTCATGTGCCGACCTGATCGCATGCGTGCTTGCCGGAACCGTCGTTCGCCGATCCTCCACACACACAATATTGATAGGATTACATATTTATTCAACGATAACTTCAATCACCCGGACACCTCGCCTTTCAGGCGGAAACGGCAGTCGCACACGAGTCGTTCATCGCAGGTCTCATACCGGACCGTCACGCATGCGACAGGCACCGCGCGCGGGTTCCCTGCGCTTTTCGGAACGGAAATTGCCATAACGAGCGAGCCAGTACATGCGCTCGTCAAGGCGCGGCCGTACTCGTTGCAATCAAGAGCAAAGGCCAATGACCTCGCCGACACGGCTCACGTCTCTCTCACGCCCTTAGTAGATTTCTTGTTTCAGGGAGCAAGACGGACACGAAATCATCGTACCCGCGATCGTACTCTTCGTCGTTGGCAAGGTATTCCAGGAATCGGTCGACAGCGATGTCCTGTTTGTCCGTTGTCGGCGGCCGGTATGCCTTCCAGGCCAAGAGGAAGAGCCGCCGCAACGGATGTTTGCCTCCTCGCCCACGATTCAACGCGGCCGCCAGTACGTCATAGGACGAAGGTAACCCGCTGGACACCGGGCGCCGGAGCTTGAACGATAGAAGCACGGGCAATATCCCCTTGGGATTCCAGAAATCCCAAGCCAGCCCGGGGGCAAACTCTTCTCGCCAGAAGCGGTATCGCGTCAAGCGATATGCCGCGGCAAACACATCGTCGCGCAAGTTTTCCGGCGCGCCTGCATCGTAATATTGCACGGCGATATTCACGAATGCGTCGAGTGCGTCGCTCCACGAGGCATCCGAGCCCCATGCGGTTTTCCGGGCTTGAGCTTGCTTGATGCGATCCCATCCGCCTTTTGCTCGTAGATCCGCCTCGGTTCCAGCCTGATCGATTTTGCAGAAGTGCCCGCCCCGCACCCGCTCGATGCCGTGTTCCGACATCAACGCGATGGTAGCCTCGTCCTCCATCGCTTCGGCCCTGTGCGTGTCCTGAGTGCCGGTGTTGATGGCATAAACGCGTCGCAACGGCCTGTATCGCTTGGTCCACTCCGCTCCGACACCGGACTTGTGCTGTTCCCACCGGCGGTCCAGGTCATCGCTCAGGCCGACATAGAATCTCCCCTCCTCGAGTTCGAGGACATAGAGATGGATATCCCTCGGCGTGGCAGCGCCGCACCAGTTGACCGGCCCGGCGCCGGATTTTTCTTTCTTGCTGCCTGAGCCGGCGAGATCCCTGAATGCCTGCGCAGCCTCCTCGGAAATCTCGGCGCCGATGGCCGCTTTCTTCCATCCAGCGACGGGCTTCACCCCGAGCAACTCCATCTGCCGGCGTGTATACCCGCCTCCCGCGCTCGCTCCGGCTGCCAGCAATTCCTCGGTGATCCGCATAAGGTTTCAATCGCTCGTACTGGAAAACAACCATGGCATCGGGAAGCCATCCGCCCGCACAGCGCAGCACAACCCGAAACCGTGTTCGTCAACGGCACGATTGCGTTCCGGCAGCCCGGGCGGCGGGATCTACCCGCCGCCGCGGGTCCGTCAGAACTTCCACAGGATGTTGCCGAGCACCGCGTTGTCGCGCACGCCGCTGCCGTACTGGCCGCTGTACGTGAGACCGAGCGT
The DNA here is from genome assembly GCF_000731655.1 of Burkholderia sp. MSh2. NCBI lineage: Bacteria > Pseudomonadati > Pseudomonadota > Betaproteobacteria > Burkholderiales > Burkholderiaceae > Burkholderia > Burkholderia sp. MSh2. Next base: position 72,657 of record NZ_JPGM01000039.1, read on the forward strand.
CAGGCGTTTCGTGATGTTCGCGTCGATGCCGGCTTCGAGCACCGCGCTGTCGCGGGCGATCGGCACGCCCGACACCTGGAACGACGTGCCGCCGTTCGCGAACGTGAACGCCGACGACGGTCGCACGTTGCCGAACGCATGCCGCCAGCCGACCGTCCCGCGCGCGGTGAACGTGCCGCTGCCGATCGAACCGAGCTGCGACGCCGCGCGCAGGCCGAGGGTCGAGAAGCCCACGTGGGTCGTCTCGCCACCGGTTTGCAGCGCCGCCGCGCCCCCCGTCTCCGTATAGCCGTCGGTGTGCATGTTCACGTACGCGAGGCCCGCGAACGGCTCGATCGCGACGGGCCCGACCGGCAGCGCATAGCCGACTTCGCCGAACACCTGCGCCGAATTCGCGTTGTAGCCGGCCGAATCGTGATCGGTGAAACCCGCGAAGCCCGGATAGCGGTCGCTGTTGATCCGGTACCACGTGTACGACGCGCCGCCGCGCACGCCGAGCGCCCCGTACTGCGCGCCGCCATACAGCGACAGGTAGTAGCTGTTCACCGCCGCCGACGAGCTCTGGTCGTTGTCGAGCGAGCTGTGCGTGACGCCGGTGGCCAGACCCGCACGCCACTTGTCGTTGAGCGCCATGTCGGCGCCGGCGATGAAGCCCGTCATGCTGCGGTTGATCGTCGATGCGTTGCCGTCGCCGGTCAGCCGGCTGCGGCCGCCGAACGCCTGCCCCCAGACGACCGGCTGGTACGGCGTGCCGCCGTAGCAGCCCTCGCGCGAACCGATCCGCTGCTCCGGAGACGTCGCCCCCGCGCTGTTGTCGCCGCACAGCGCCGCCCCGCCCGACGACAGCGCGGCGAGCGGGCCCGATCCGGGCGCGAGGCCCTGACGGACGCGATCGGTCACGGCGTCGCGCACGTAGCGGCTGTCGAGCAGCAGCATGCTCTTCAGGCTCGCCTGCAGTTCGCCGTCCAGCAGCCCGTACGCGCGGCGCGCGGTGCCCGCATCGGTCGTCAGCACCGCGTCGTAGAGCGGATTGCCGGCGCCGAGCCCGCCGAGCGCGGTCGCGACCGAGCGCTGGTTGGGCGTCGTCGCGACGTCGGGCAGCGACGTGCCGTTCTCGACCAGCCGCAGGTACACGTGATCCGGATCGTAGCTGAGCGTCGGCATCAGGAACGCATAGTTCGAATTCACCTGGCTGAACGCGCCCTGCACGCCCGACGCCGCGGTCACGATCGTGTAGGTCGTGCTCGGCTGATAGCCGCCCTGGTTCGCGAGCACCTGCACGGTGCCGCCGTTCAGCGTTGCCTTGCCGCTCGCCGCGAGGCTGCCGCTTTGCTGCGGCGTCGCCGCGACCTGGAACGTCGAGCCCGGCTGGAACGTGACGTTGCCGCCCACGTTCAGCGCCGCGCCCGGTTGCGCTGCGGCCGCCATCGCGCCGCCCTGCACCACGAGGCCGCCGATCGTGCCGGTGCCGGTCAGCGTCGCGCCGCTCTGTACGGTCACGATCGACTGGCCGAGCGAACCGTTGACCGCGAGCGTGCCCGCGCTGACGGTGGTCGGGCCGCTCAGCGTGCTCGTGCCCGTCAGCGTGAGTTGCCCGCTGCCGGCCTGCGTCAGCGAACCGGCCCCCGAGATCGCGCCGCCGAACGACGTATTGTCCGAACGGTTGAAGATCAGCGCGCCGGCATCCGCCACGTTGCCCGCGAGGCTGCCCGAGGTGCCGCCGTTGCCGATCTGCAGCGCGCCGGCGTTGATGGTCGTGCCGCCGGCGTAGGTGTTCGCGCCGGACAGGATCAGCGTGCCGCCGCCGCTCTTCGTCAGCGAGCCGTTACCCGCCAGCGTGCCGCCGTACGCGCCGCCGCCCGCGACCGTGAGACCGCCGGTGCCGGTGTCGAGCGTGCCGCCGCTCGCGCCGTTGAGCCCACCGAGCGTAAGCTGGGTGCCGCCGAGCGCGACGTTGCCGCCGTTCAGCGTCAGGCCGCCCGTGCCGAGCGCGCCGCTGTTGCCGATCACGAGCGAGCCGCTGTTCAGCACCGTGCCGCCCTGGAACGTGTTGGCGCTGTTCAGCGTCAGCGTGCTCTGGCCGTTCTTGATGAGGCCGCCCACGCCCGACACCACGCCCGACAGCGTCAGGTTCGCGCTGCCGCCGATCGTCGTGCTGGCGTTCACCGTCACCGGGTTCGCGAGCGTCACCGCGGTCGTCGTGTCGAGCGTGCTCGCCCCGCTGACCGTCAGCCCGCCGGTGCCGAGCGCGCCGTTGCTGCCGAGCACGAGCGTGCCGCCCGTGACCGTGGTGCCGCCGCCGTAGGTGTTGTTGCCCGACAGCGTCTGCGTGCCGGTGCCGCTCTTCACGAGGCCGGCCCCGCCGCCGATCGTGCCGGCGAACACCGTGTTCCCCGAGCCCGCGAGCGTCAGCGGGTTCGCGCCGAGCGACACGGTGCTGCCCGCGACGCCGGCCAGCCCGCCGATGGTCTGCGGGCCGACGCCGCTGCCGATGGTGAAGCCCGTGCCCACCGCGTTGAGATCGACGGTGGTCGCGCTCGACAAGCTGCCGCCCGCGCCGATCACCAGGCCGCCCGCATTGATCGTCGTCGCGCCGGTGTAGGTGTTCGCGCCCGTCAGCGTGGTCACGCCGTTGCCCTGCTTCGTGATCCCGCCCGTGCCGCTCAGCGCGCCGGCAAAGGTCGAGTACGAGCTGTCGCCGAACGTGAGCGTGTTGCCGCCGAGCGCGACGTTCGTGTCGGCGGCGCCCAGCAGCGCGCCGATCGTCTGGTTGCCGTTCGATGCGCTGATGTCGAGCGTCGCACCCGTACCGGTCAGGTTCACCGCGCCCGTCGCCGCCAGGCTGCCGCCCCCGCCGATCACCAGCTTGCCCGCGTTGATCGTGGTGCCCCCCGTGTAGCTGTTCGCGCCCGTCAGCGTCTGCGTGCCCGCGCCGCTCTTCGTCAGCGAGCCCGTGCCCGTCAGCGCGCCGCCGAAGGTCGCGCTGCCGCCGCCGTTGCCGAGCGAGAAGTTGCCCCCACTGAGCACCACCGTCGTGTTGCTCACACCGGACAGCGCGCCGATCGACTGGTTCAGGAGCGCACCGCTGAAATCGAGCTTCGCACCCGCGCCCGCCAGATTGACCCCACCCGTCGATGCGAGGCTGCCCATCCCGCCGATCGCGAGCGTGCCGGCATTGATCGTCGTGCCACCCGTGTAGGTGTTCGCGCCCGTCAGCGTTTCCGTACCGCCGCCCTGCTTCGTCACGCCGCCTGAGCCCGTGATCGCGCCACCGAAAGTCTGGTTCGTGTTGTCGCCGAACGTCAGGCTGTTCCCGCCGAGCGCGAGGGTCGACCCGCCCACGCCGCTCAGCGCGCCGAGCGTCTGCGGCGCAGTCGCCGCGCTGAGATCGAGCGTTGCACTCGTACCCGTCAGGCTCACCGCGCCGCCCGTCGCGAGACTCCCGTTTGCGCCCAGCGCCAGCGTGCCGCCCGCCACCGTCGTGCCGCCCGTGTAGGTGTTCGCGCCCGTCAGCGTCTCCGTGCCCGTGCCGGCCTTCGTGATGCCGCCCGCACCCGTGATCGCGCCGCTGAACGTGTGATTGCCGGCATCGCCCAGCGTCAGGCCGCTCGTACCGAGCTTGACCGTCGTGCCGCCCGCGCCCGCGAGACCGCCGATCGCCTGCGGCGTGGTCGCACCGCTCAAGTCGAGCTTCGCGCCCGTGTTCGCGAGGGTTACCGTCCCCGTCGATGCCAGACTGCCGTTCGCGCCGATTGCGAGCGTGCCGGCATTGATCGTCGTGCCGCCCGTGTACGTATTCACGCCCGTCAGCGTTTCCGTGCCGCCGCCCTGCTTCGTCACGCCGCCCGAGCCCGTGATCGCGCCACCGAAAGTCTGGTTCGTGTTGTCGCCGAACGTCAGGCTGTTCCCGCCGAGCGCGAGGGTCGACCCGCCCACGCCGCTCAGCGCGCCGATCGTCTGCGGCGCACCCGCCGCGCTGAGATCGAGCGTCGCACTCGTACCAGTCAGGCTCACCGCGCCGCCCGTCGCGAGACTCCCGCCCGCGCCCAGCGCCAACGTACCGCCCGCCACCGTCGTGCCGCCCGTGTAGGTATTCGCGCCCGTCAGCGTTTCAGTTCCCGTGCCGGCCTTCGTGAAACCGCCCGTACCCGTAATCGCCCCGGCGAACGTACCGTTGGCGCTGCCGCCCGCCGTCAGCGTGTTGCCGCCCAGTTTCACGGTCGAGCCGGCCGCGCCGGTCAGCGTGCCGATCACCTGCGGCGTGGTCGCGCCGCTCACGTCGAGCGTCGTGCCCGTGTTCGCCAGGTTCACCGCGCCCGTCGCCACCAGGCTCCCGTTCGCGCCGATCGCCAGCGTGCCGGCATTGATCGTCGTGCCGCCCGTGTACGTGTTCGCGCCCGTCAGCGTCTCCGTGCCGCTACCCTGCTTCGTCACGCCCGCCGAGCCCGTGATCGCGCCACCGAAAGTCTGGTTCGTGTTGTCGCCGAACGTCAGGCTGTTCCCGCCGAGCGCGAGGGTCGACCCACCCACGCCGCTCAGCGCGCCGATCGTCTGCGGCGCACCCGCCGCGCTGAGATCGAGCGTCGCACTCGTGCCCGTCAGGCTCACCGCGCCGCCCGTCGCGAGACTGCCGCCCGCGCCCAGCGCCAGCGTGCCGCCCGCCACCGTCGTGCCGCCCGTGTACGTGTTCGTGCCCGTCAGCGTTTCCGTCCCGCTGCCTTGCTTCGTCACACCGCCCGTGCCGCCGATCGTGCCGCCGAACGTACCGTTCGTACTGCCACCGAATGCCAGGTTGTTCGCACCGAGGTTCACGCTCGAACCGGCCGCGCCGGTCAGCGTGCCGATCGTCTGCGGCGTGGTCGCCGCGCTGATGTCGAGCACCGTGCCCACGTTCGCGAGGTTCACAGTCCCCGTCGCCGCCAGGCTGCCGTTCGCGCCGATCGCCAGCGTGCCCGCGTTGACCGTCGTGCCGCCCGTGTAGGTGTTCGCGCCGGTCAGCGTTTCCGTACCGCTGCCATTCTTCGTCACGCCGCCCGTGCCCGTGATCGCGCCGCCGAAGGTCTGGTTCGTGCTATCGCCGAACGTCAGCCCGTTGCCGCCCAGCGAAACCGTCGAGCCCGTCACGCCGCTCAGCGCGCCGATCGTCTGGTTCGTGCTCGCGCCGCTCAGGTCGAGCGTCGTGCCCGTCCCCGTCAGACTCACCGCGCCCGTCGATGCGAGGCTGCCGCCCCCGCTCACCGCCAGCGTGCCGCCCGCCACCGTCGTGCCGCCCGTGTACGTATTCGTGCCCGTCAGCGTCTCCGTGCCGGCGCCTTGCTTCGTGATCCCGCCCGTGCCGGTGATCGCGCCGCCGAACGTACCGTTCGTGCTGCCGCCCAGCGTCAGCGAATTGCCGCCGAGCGTCAGGTTCGAATTCATCGCGCCGTTCAGCGTGCCGATCGTCTGGTTGCCGCTTGCACCGCTGATGTCGAGCGTCGTGCCCGAATTCCCGAGCATCACCGTGCCCGTCCCGAGACTGCCGCCCGCGCCCAGCGCCAGCTTGCCCACGTTGATCGTGGTGCCGCCCGTGTACGTGTTCGCGCCCGTCAGCGTTTCCGTGCCCACGCCCTGCTTGGTGATCCCGCCCGTGCCGGTGATCGTGCCGCCGAAGGTCTGGTTCGTCCCGTCGCCGAAGGTCAGCTTGTTGCCGCCCAGCGAAATCGTCGTATTGCTCGCGCCGGACAGCGCGCCGATCGTCTGGTTTGCGCTCGCGCCGCTCAGGTCGAGCGTCGTGCCCGTCCCCGTCAGACTCACCGCGCCCGTCGACGAGAGGCTGCCGCCCCCGCTCACCGCCAGCGTGCCGCCCGCCACCGTCGTGCCGCCCGTGTACGTATTCGTGCCCGTCAGCGTCTCCGTGCCGGCGCCTTGCTTCGTGATCCCGCCCGTGCCGGTGATCGTGCCGCCGAACGTACCGTTCGTGCTGCCGCCCAGCGTCAGCAAATTGCTGCCCAGCGTGACGTTCGAACCCGCCGCGCCGGTCAGCGCGCCGATCGTCTGGTTCGCGCCGGACGCGCTGATGTCGAACGTCGTGCCCGAATTCGCGAGATTCACGGTGCCGGTCGACGCGAGACTGCCGCCCGCGCCCAGCGCCAGCATGCCCGCGTTGACCGTCGTGCCGCCCGTGTACGTATTCGCGCCCGTCAGCGTTTCCGTGCCCGCGCCCTGCTTCGTGATTCCGCCCGTGCCGGTGATCGCGCCGCCGAAGGTCTGGTTCGTGCTGTCGCCGAAGGTCAGTCCGTTGCCGCCCAGCGAGACCGCCGAGCCCGTCACGCCGCTCAGCGCGCCCACCGTCTGGTTCGCGCCCGCGCCGCTGATGTCGAGCGTCGCGCCCGCGTTCGCGAGCGTCACCGCACCCGTCGACGCCAGACTCCCGCCCGCGCCGATCGCCAGCGTGCCGCCCGTCACCGTCGTGCCGCCCGTGTACGTGTTCGCACCCGTGAGCGTCTCCGTGCCTGCACCTTGCTTCGTGATCCCGCCCGTGCCGCCGATCGCGCCGCCGAACGTGCCGTTCGCGGTGCCGCCCAGCGTCAGCGAGTTGCCGCCGAGCGTCACGTTCGAACCCGCCGCGCCATTCAGCGTGCCGATCGACTGGTTCGCGCCCGCGCCGCTGATGTCGAGCGCCGTCCCCGCGTTCGCGAGCGTCACCGTGCCCGTCGACGCGAGCCCCCCGCCCACGCCGATCGCCAGCGTGCCCCCCGTCACCGTCGTGCCGCCCGTGTAGGTGCTCACGCCCGTCAGCGTCTCCGTGCCGCTGCCTTGCTTCGTCACGCCGCCCGTTCCGTTGATCGTGCCGCCGAACGTCTGGTTCGTACTGTCGCCGAACGTCAGCCCGTTGCCGCCCAGCGAGACCGTCGAACCCGCCACCCCGCTCAACGCGCCCACCGTCTGATTCGTGTTCGCGCCGCTGATGTCGAGCGTCGCGCCCACACCGGCCATGTTGACCGCGCTCGTCGGCGCGAGGCTGCCGCCCGGCCCGACCGCCAGCGTTCCGCTGTTGACCGTCGTGCTGCCGGTGTACGAGTTCGCGCCCGTCAGCGTGGTCGTGCCCGCGCCGTTCTTCACGAGCCCGCCCGCGCCCGAGATCGCGCCCGACAGCCCGAGATTGTTGCTGCCGCCGAGCGTGAGCGTCGTACCGCTGTTGGTCGAGATGTTGTTGGCGACCGTCACGTTGGCGGTGGTGTCGAGCGTGCCCGATCCGGCCACGGTCAGCGTGCCGGAACCCAGCGCCGAGCCGTTGCCGAGCACAATGCCGCCGCTGTTCAGCGTGGTGCCGCCCGTATACGTATTCGCGCCCGACAGCGTAAGCGTGCCGGTGCCGCCCTGCGTAATCCCGCCGCTGCCGCTCACCGTGCCCGACAGCCCGAGATTGTTGGCGCCCTGCACCGTCAGCCCGCCCCCGTTGACCGTCACGTTGTTGCTCAGGCTGACGCCGGAGTTCGCGGCCTGGATCGTGCCGCCGTTGCCCGTGATCGTGCCGGTGCCGAGCCCCGCATTGTTGTCGACGATCGCCACGCCGCCGTTCAGCGTGGCATTCGTCGCGCTCGACGCGCCGGTCGTGGTCCAGGTCCCGCTGTTGACCTGCAGGTTCTGGAAGTTGATGTAGCTGCTGTTGTTGATCGAGCCGTTCGCCGGCCCGCCGCCGTTCTGCGTCAGCACCAGCGTGTTGTTGCCGCCCTGCCCGCCGTCCACCGTGCCGGTGGCCGCGAGGCCGATCGTGACGACCCCGACCCCGAGGTTCAGCGCCACCCCGGTGCCGCCGGCTGCATTGACGGACGAGCCGGTGGTCGCGGTAAACGTATTGTTGCTGTTCGCGCCCATCGACACGCTGCCGTTGATCGTGCCCGAGTTGGTGAAGGTATTGCCCGCGCCCGGCGTGCCGTTCGCCTCGAACCCCACGCGGCCCGTGATCGTGCCGCTGTTGTTGAAGTTGACCTGCCCGCCGCCATACGCGACCACGACGGGCGCGTCCGAGCCGACCAGGGTCGCGCCGACCAGCCCGTTCGAACTGATGACCCCGGTGTTGGTGATATTGGACGTGCCGCCCGTGCCGTTCTGCACGCCGAGCGCCATCCCGGTGACGCCCGACAGGGCGACGCCGGTCGAGCCCTTCATCGTGCCGTTGTTGGTGACGGTCGTCGTGCTCGCCGACGCGTTGCCGACCAGCATGCCGCTCGACAGCACGCCGAGCCCGGTGCCGAGCGCGGACGGGTCGATCGTGCCGTTGTTGACCACGGTGTTGCCGCTGCCCGAGAGCGACAGCGCGGTGCCGCCGACGCCGAGCAGCACGCCGAGGGACGCGCCGTTGTTCACGGTGACGTTCAGGCCGCTGCCGGCGTTCGAGTAGCTGGGGGCGAGCGGATTCGCGACACCCGAGCAGCTCACGGTGGGCCCCGCCGACGCGCAGACCGCATATGCCGGGACGATGCCCGCGCCAGACAGCGCCAGGAACATGCCGGTCGGCAACAGGATTCTCGGAAACGGCTCGCCTGCCTTTCTGGAGCGCGCAAGGTTCATGCTTTTCCTCGTTATTGGAATTGGTATTACCGCGGAATTGGACGGTCGCCGGCAGGAAATCGCAGACGAAATCATCCGCTCCGGCCGTCGCAATGCGACGTCGGCTTATTGATTGATGAATCTTGAATTGGCCCTTGAAGGCAGGCGTGAAACTACTCGATTGACATGTCGATGGCCCCTGTTTTCTTTTGCAGCGACTTTCTGGTTGATTTGATTACCGCCCTGCTTTTGTCAGACAAGGCTACATCAAAAAAACAGGGTTTTCCAGTCGATCTTTTTACAATTGAATCGATGACAAACAAGCGCGAATTATTTTATTTCAGAAAGCGCTTAATACAAAGAAATTCACACATCTTTCGTCAGCTTGTTTTCATTTAATTAAATCGATAATCACCATATCCTTACACGGAAACGAAATTACGCACCAATTACCCCGGTCATTTTCCACGACACAACAATTCCGCATCCGGATAAACCCGAAACAATACGATTCACATCCGGTCGGCCGCCTCTCCGAAAGCCGTCGATCCGGCCTATATCGCCGGCTGAGATTTCTGCTGCGCATCGGCCGGAAAACCCGCGCCGCGCTCGACCGATTCGGATCGAAAGCGTCGAAAGCCTCGAACGCATCGCCCCGGCCGACTGAACGGCGCGCCGTCTCAGGAAAACAGGCTCATCAGGTAAAGCATCGGCCGGAACGAAACCGGCCGGGCATCGGGATTCACCCACAGGCGCACCGCGTACACCGCATAGGCCGGCACTTCGCGCCAGCTCGAATAGACGTCGCGCCACTGAAAGCGGCGCGGATAGGCGGCGGAGATGTTCGCCCGTGCGATGCCCACGCGCTCGAACGCGAGGCGCACCCGTGCGAGGTGGTAGTACTGGCTGACTATCAGAACCCGCGACAGGCGGTGCGCCTGCAGAAACGCGAGCGTGTGCTGCGCGGTGGCGAGCGTGTTGTCGCCCTGGTCGTCGACGGCGATCCGGTCCGCCGGCACGCCGCGCGCCACGAGATAGTCGCGCATCGCGGTCGCCTCGTTCAGCCCCGGGCCGTCGATCGCGCCGCTGACCAGAAACGCCGGGCACTGCCCCGTGCGGTAGCAGCGCACGCCGACGTCGAGCCGCGCGGCCAGCACCGGCTTCGGTACGCCGGTCTCGTCGAGCGCGTTGCCGAAGATCACGGCGACGTCGGCCGGCTCGCTCGGCATCCGCATCCCGTACGCGACGAGCACCACGGCGGCGGCGATCCAGGTGCATGCGACGGCGGCCAGCACACGGCCGGTTCGGGCCATGAAGCCCCGTTTGGTTTGGATTTTCAAGGTAGTCGGTCTCTCAGGTCGTCGGGCGTGGGCGGACCCGCCCCACACGGGCGCGTAACGCTAGCATGACGCATGCCCGGGTGTCCACGCGACAGGCCGCAGCCGGACGGCGCGGCTTTCCGGCAAGAGGGCCGGAACAAATGCCCGGCGACGCGGGCCGGCCATCAGGAAACCGAAGGGAAACTGAAAGTGTACGGACTACCGTGCCAGGACTGACGGCCTGGTCGGCCCGTCGCGGCCCGAATCAGTCGACCGGGCACATCGCGAGCCGCCCCATCGCCTCGCCGGCGCCACGCACCGCGCAGGTGGCCGGCTCGTCGGCGATCCGGGCCGCGAGCCCGGTCTCGTCGTACAGCAGGCGCTCGAGGCCCGCAAGCAGCGCGCCGCCGCCGGTCAGCACCACGCCGCGATTCGCGATGTCGGTCACGAGCTCGGCCGGCGCGTTTTCCAGCACCGACTTCACCGCGCCGATCACCTGCTTGAGCGGCGCGGCCAGCGCATCCGCGACGTCATGGTTCGACAGCTCGACCGAGCGCGGCAGGCCGTCGCCGACGCCGCGCCCGACCGCACGCGTCGACGTGCGCGGCAACGCGCTGGTGGCCGAGCCGATCGTCTTCTTCACGTGCTCGGCCGTCTGCTCGCCGAGCAGCACGCCGTACAGGTTGCGCACGTGGTTGACGATCGCCGCGTCGAATTGGCTGCCGCCGACGCGGATCGCCTCGCGGTAGACGATGCCGCCGAGCGCGATCACCGCGACTTCGGTCGTCCCGCCGCCGATGTCGACGACCATCGAGCCGACCGCCTCGGTAACCGGCAGGCCCGCGCCGAGCCCGGCGGCCAGCGACTCCTCGATCAGTTCGACCTCCGATACGCCGGCCGCGAACGCGGCCTCGCGGATCGCGCGCCGCTCCACCGCCGTGGCGTCGGACGGCACGCACAGCGTGACCTCCACGCGGCGGCCGAAGCGCGAACGCGTACGCGACATGTCGATGAAACTGCGGATCATCTGCTCGGCCGCGTGCGCGTCGGCGATCACCCCGTGCCGCATCGGCCGCACGGCTTCCAGATGCCCCGGCTCACGGCCCAGCAGCGCCTTCGCGAGTTCGCCGACGGCTTCGAGCGTCGGCCGCGCGTCGGTCGCGCCGGCCTTGCGGAAACAGACGACCGACGGCTGGTTCAGCACCACGCCGCGCTCGTGCGTGTAAATCCGTGTACTCGCCGTTCCAGGGTCGATCGCAACGGGTTGCGCAAACAACTTTCCGAACAGCGGTGTCGACATATCAAAACCTTTGTAAGCGAACGGGCCGGGCAGCCGCACCGCATTCCCGCAGCGCGTCCGTGCCGCCCCATCACGACCTTAGCGGCAAATCGTTCCGATACTTTAGGCAATTCCGATGATTTTTTCGCGACTCAATTGTCAAAAATGCCGTTCGGCGCGCGTCTGGCTACGCAACGACCGCTCGCATTACCTCTGTAAAACACGGTAATCTCTCGGTCTTGCCTGCTCCCGGCAGGCTTCAGACGCCCGATCACGCCAGGTATGTCCTCCATGACAGCGAACGTTTTCCTCCGCTGGGCGCGGGTGCGCCCGCTTTGCACGACGCTCGTCGCCTTCTGGTGCTGCACGGCCGCCGCACAACCGCTGCCGGCCGCCCAACCCGCCGCCGCCCCGATCGCCGCCGCAAGCGCGCCGGCTGTCGAGCCCGTCCAGTCCTGCAAGGCCGACGGCGGCCCGGCCGGCCGGCCGTCGGTCGGCCTCGTGCTGTCCGGCGGCGGCGCGCGCGGCTACGCACACCTCGGGGTCCTGAAGGTGCTGGAGGACAACCGGATTCCGATCGACTGCATCGCGGCCACCAGCATGGGCGCCGTGGTCGGCGGCCTGTATGCGAGCGGGATGGCCGCCGGCGAGATGCAGAAGCGGCTGTCGGAGGTCGACCTCGCGGATATCGCGTTCGACGTGACGGACCGCGCGGACCTGCCGCAAACCAGCCGGGAGGACGAACGCCTGTACATCAACGGGCTGACGCTCGGCTTCGGCAAGAAAGGCGTGAAGGCGCCGGTCGGCCTCGTGCAGGGCAACCGGCTGCAGGCGCTGCTCGCGGACTGGACGGCCGCCGTGCCGACCAACCAGCCGTTCGACCGCCTGCCGATCCCGTACCGCGCGGTCGCGACCGATCTGCAGACGGGCCAGATGGTGGTGCTCGACCACGGCTCGCTGCCGCTCGCGATCCGCGCGAGCATGGCGATGCCCGGCCTGTTCGCACCGGCCGAGATCAACGGGCGCGCGCTTGTGGATGGCGGCCTCGTCAGCAACCTGCCCGTCGACACCGTGCGGCAGATGGGCTCGAACGTCGTGATCGCCGTCGACATCGGTTCGCAACTGCGCCCGCTCGATGCGCTCGCGTCGCCCGCCGACGTGATGCAGCAGATGGTCGGCATCCTGATCCGCCAGAACGTGACCGCCCAGCGCAAGCAGCTCGACGCACAGGACGTGCTGCTCACGCCGGACCTCGGCTCGCTCGCGTTCACCGATTTCCAGAACGCGAAGCAGGCGATCGCCGCCGGCGCGGCCGCCGCCACCGCGGCGCTGCCGCGGCTCAGGCAATTCGCGCTTTCCCCTGAGGATTACGCCGTCTACCGGTCCGCGCACGCACAGCCGCTGCCGCCGCCGATCCGGATCACGCGCATCGCCATCCAGACCTCCGGCGGCGTGCCGAAGCGGGTCGTCAGCAACGCGCTGCACGTGAAGCCCGGCGACATCTACGATCCGAAGGAGGTCAGCCAGGACCTGCTCGGGCTGACGACGGGCGGCAACTTCGAGAGCGTCACGCAGCAGATCGTGAGCCACGGCGACGACAACGTGCTCGAGATCAACGCGCGTGAAAAATACTGGGGACCGAACTTCCTGCTGTTCGGGCTCGGCCTGTCGAGCAGTTCGACCGACGAAGGCGGCTTCCGCCTGCACGTCGGCTACCGGCGGCCGTGGCTCACCGAATCGGGGCTTGAATTCCGTGCGGATACGACGATCGGCAGCGACCTGCAGTCGGCGCGCGTCGAGTTGCGCCAGCCGCTGTCGTCGACCTACGGCTTCTACCTGTCGCCCTACGCCGAGTACCAGCGCCGCTACGCGAACCTGTACGACGACAGCGGCGACGTGAAGCTGACGCAGTACCAGATGCAGACGACCCGCGTCGGGATCGATTTCGGCCTGCCGATCGCGCGGCTCGGCGATTTCCGGATCGGTATCGGTTATTCGGCCGGGCATGGCACGCCGACCTACAACCTGCCGTTCGGCCTCGACGACGGCGGCCAGACGCTGCTGTGGCCGAGCTTCACGTCGCAGGCGCTGACGGCCCGCGCGCGGCTCGTCATCGATCAGCTCGACGATCCGATGTTCCCGCGCCGGGGCTACTACGCCGACCTGCGCGTCGAACGCTCGCTCATATCGAACAACAGCCAGTCGGCACAGGACTTCGCCGACAACATCTCCAACACGCCGTACACGGAGATCTACGGCAAGGCGATGGTCGCGCAGCAGTTCGGCCGGCACAGCATCAGCGCGACGATCGAGGGCGGCAAGAGCATCGGCGGCACCAACCTGATCAATGCGTTCAACTTCACGCTCGGCGGCTTCCAGCACCTGGCCGCCTACGCGGCCGACCAGTTGAACGGCAACGAACTCGCGTACGGGAACGTGACCTACATGAACCAGCTGATGTCGTTCAACGCATCGCCGGTCAAGGCCCTGTCGGTCGGCGCCAGCGCGGAAGTCGGCAACGTCTGGTCGAGCGGCGTGAAGGTCGGCGGCGGCGCCCTCAAGCAGAGCTATACGTTCTTCGTGAGCCTTTCGACGTCGTTCGGCCCCGTGTACATGGGCGTCGCGCTCGCCCCGAGCGGCCGGCGCAACTTCTACCTGCAGCTCGGCCGTACCTACTGAGTGCATGCGGATGCCGCTTCGGCGGCATCCGCGCATCCGTCGCGCCGCGCCGGCGGATCAGAAATCCGCCGCCATCGCGACCGCCCGCGCCCGCGCCCGCCCGATGCTGTCGCTGGCCATCGCATTCCACGTGTGTTCGACGGTCAGGCTTCTGACCTCCTGCACGCCGATGAACTTCAGCCAGAATTCGAGGTAGTCGGCCTGGTGCCGAAACCCCGGATTGTCGGCGCCCGCGCCGGTTTCCCGGCTTTGCCCGCGCACATGAATGACGAGCGCGCGCGGAATCTTCAGCAGCGGGCCGTAGGCGTTGCCGTCGAAGGTAAACAACATGTTCCGCTGGCTGACGAGATCGATCAGCTGCTTCAGCTTGTACGGATAGCCGAAATTCCACATCGGCACGCCGACGACGATCCGGTCCGCTTCCTGAAACCGCGTCACGAGCGACTGGATCCGCCGCCAGACCGACTGTTCGGCCTCATCCATCGGCGCGTTGGCGACGCCCTTGTACTTTGCGCCGATCGCGTCGCTGCCGAAGTCCGGCAAATCCTCTTCCCAGACGTTCAGCGTATCGACGTCGACCGGCGCGCCCGCATCGCGATACGCATCGACGAACGCGTTGGCGACAGCAACCGACGCCGACCTGGCGCCGCGGGGAGAAGACACGATATTCAATAACCGCATGATGGATGACCCGTGCTGAAAGGCATGAACAAAGGGGCGGCACGCATGGCGGCCCCGGCTTCGCTGCTGCGTTGCTGCATCGCGGGCTGCCCGCCTCGGCGTTCACGGCGCGGCCCGCCCAGATAGTTGCAATTGCAATCGTAATGCAAAGCGCGCACGCGCGGCAAACGAATCCTCATGCGATTGCGCCGGTGACGAAATCGGTACGGGGAAGGTGCGGCGGGAAAGGCACGACAGGACAGGAATGGCCGGGCAAGGCCGGCGCGGCGAGGGAGGACCTCGCGCGGCGTCCGGCTAGACCGGCCAGCTGATCTCGAAGCGCGCGCCGCCGAGTTCGACCGGATCGACCACCGCGATCCGCCCGTTGTGGGCGTGGAGCACCTGCCGCGTGATCGACAGGCCGAGCCCGTAGCCGCCGGTGCGGCGGTCGAGGCGCACGAACGCGTCGAAGATCCGCTCGCGCTCGCTCTCCGGCACGCCGGGGCCGTCGTCCTCGACGAAGATTTCGATGTTGCCGTGCACGAGCGAGATCCCGACGACGATCTGCGATTTCGCGTACTTGCTGGCATTGCGCAGCAGGTTGCGCATCGCGTACGACATCAGGCGCCGGTCCATCTTCACGCGCAGGTCCGACGCGATCGCGATGCGCGATTCGATCGCGCGCTCCGGATACAGCAACTGGGCGTCGCTGATCTGGTGCTCGAACCATGCAACGGGCGCCGTCATCTCGAGATTCGACTGCAGCGAGCTGTATTCGAGCCGCGCATACGTGAGGCTCATGTCGATCAGCTCCTCGAGCTCGGTCACGTCTTGCGCGATGCTTTCGAGCGCCCCGTGGTATTCCGCCGCGGAGCCGGGCTCGCGCAGCATTTCGAGCGCGAAACGCACGCGCGCGAGCGGCGTACGCAACTCGTGCGAGATGCCGTTCGTGAGATCGCGCTGCGCGGCGATCAGCCGCTCCATGCGCATCGCGAGTGCGTTCAGCGTCCGTGCGAGCGGACCGATGATCACGCTGTGCGATTCGCGCGCGCGTGTATTGAAGCGCCCGCCCGTGAAATCGATCGCGCGTTCGCGCACCATCACGAGATCCGACCACACGGGCCGCATCCAGCGGTACGCCGCGAGCGCGGGCGCGGCGAACACGAATACCAGCACGACCCAGATGTCGCCCGGCAGCGGGTCGAACGCGTGCCACACGACCTGCGGCGACAGTTCGACGCACAGCGCGAGCGCCGGCACGAGCGCGGTCAGCAGCACGAGCCCGAGCAGATGCAGATAGGTGCGCACGTACAGGCGCGACCAGCTCGGGATGCGGTCCGCGCGCGTGTCGGTCCACGCGCGGCGGAAATGCAGCCAGCGCCATTTGACGTAGCGCAGCGTCGGCAGCGGCGGTGCATCGGGGTGCGAACCGGTGCGTCGGATCATCGCGGCTCCCGGCCGGCCGGCGCAACGCCCGCAAGGATCGTGACGGCGTCGCGCGAAGGCAGTGTCATTCCCATGCGTGCTTGCTGAATTGGTAGCCCTTGCTGCGGATCGTCTTGATGCGCTGCGGGTTGCTCGCATCGTCGCGCAGCTTGCGGCGCAGCTTCGAGATACGCCCGTCGATCGTCCGGTCGAGGCCGTCGAACTCGACGCCGCGCAACTGCAGCATCAGGTCGTCGCGGCTGACGACTTCGCCCGCATGGCACACCAGCGCCCACAGCAGGTCGAATTCGGCCGACGTCAGATCGGGCGTGCTGCCGTCGGGCAGCACGACCGTGCGGTCGGTGCGGTCGATCGAGAACTTGCCGAACGCGTAGCGCTCGGGCTGCGGTGCGGTGCTCTCGACCGCGCGCGCCGGCGCGCGGCGCAACTGCGCCTTGATCCGCGCGAGCAGGATGCGCGGCTCGACCGGCTTGTGCACGTAGTCGTCCGCGCCGAACTCGAGGCCGAGCAGTTCGTCGAACGGCTCGTCGCGGGCCGTCACCATGATGATCACGCCATCGTACTGCTTGCGCGCTTCACGGCAGATTTCGAAACCGTCCTTGCCTGGCAGGTTCACGTCGAGGATGACGAGATCGGGACGAAGGGACAGGATCGCCGGCACCGCGGCGTCACCATGCAGCACAGTATCGACGTCGTAGTCGTTCTTGCGCAGGTAGCCAGCGATCAGCGTGGACAAGCGGGTGTCGTCTTCGACGAGCAGGATGCGAAAAGACATGGGCAGCGGTCGGTTCAACGGGGAAGCCGAGGCGGCGCCGGCCGATGCCGGACGCCGGCCATTGGCCGAAACGTACCGCATGATACTGCGCCCGCCGGTTGCCCGTTTGGAGGTCTTGAAAATAACGGGGCGACATCACCCGTGCTTGACGAATCGGCGTGGGGACGGTTCCATACGGGCTCGCCGGAATCCGGACCGCGCCCCTACCCTGCCAGACGTGATGAATTACCAACCAATTCTCGAACGCATCCACACCGAACTCGCCCCCTGGATCGGCCAGGGGCGGGTTGCAGACTACATTCCCGAACTCGCGAAAGTGCCCGCCGACAAGTTCGGGATGGCCGTGGTGACGCTGGACGGAGCCGTTTGCACCGTCGGCGACGCGTACGAGCGCTTTTCGATCCAGAGCATTTCGAAGCTGTTCGCGTGCACGCTCGCCTTCCAGCTGCTGGGTGACGCGCTGTGGGAACGGGTCGGCCGCGAGCCGTCCGGCAACGCGTTCAATTCGCTGGTCCAGCTCGAAAGCGAGCGCGGCAAGCCGCGCAATCCGTTCATCAACGCCGGCGCGCTGGTCGTCACCGACGTGCTGTGCCGCCGCTTCGTGAAGGCCGAAACGGCGCTCGTGGAATTCGTGCGGCGGCTGATCGGCGCGACCGACATCGACTACGATTCGCGCGTCGCGCTGTCGGAGCTGCAGCACGCGGAACGCAATCGCGCGATGGCGCACTTCATGGCGAGCTTCGGCAACATGCAGATGCCGCCCGACACGGTGATCGATGCATATTGCCGGCAGTGTGCGATCACGATGAACTGCGTGGAACTCGCGCGCGCCGCGCTGTTCCTCGCGAACGGCGGCGTCGCGCCGGTGACGGGCGAGCAGATCGTCGATTCGAGTTCCGCGAAACGGCTGTCGGCGCTGATGCTGACCTGCGGCACCTACGATGCGGCCGGCGATTTCGTGTATCGCGTCGGGCTGCCGGCGAAAAGCGGTGTCGGGGGCGGGATTGTGGCGGTGCTGCCTGGGGAGATGGCGGTGTGCGTGTGGGCGCCGGGGCTCGATGCGAACGGGAATTCGCTGGCGGGGACGTTGGCGCTGGAGTGGTTGACGACTTATACCGGGAGGTCGATTTTTTGAGGGGGTGGAGTCGAGCGGGTCTCTTTCCGTGTAACGGCGGGAGGGGAATCTTGGCGTGCTCAATGGGGGGGGGGGCCATTTGGCCGCAGTCGCCTCCGGGCAGCCCTTCACGCGCCCCTCACAAGCGGCCACTCAAAAATTTGTGCCGTATTTGCCATTGTCGACTACGCGTTTGCATTTCCGCAGGCGCGGAAGGCTTCGATGGATTCGACAACGGGCCTGAGGTTGACCTGCGGCGGGATTTTGTAGCCACGCTCGATGAGTATCTTGGCCCCGGCGCGACTGCGGAATCATTCCCGATTAAATCGCTTCTCGCGCAGCGTGCCGTTGGAACCTTCAATGGTGTCGTTCTGCCAAGGGCGGCAAGAACGGACACAGCGTGTACGATCTGGTCCTCAAGAAAACCATCCAAGGAGAGTGGAATGAATCCGGAACAGGCCCGAGCCGAAGAAACCCAGGCGATGGAGCGCATGGTGGCCGCCACGCTGCGCGTGCAGAGTACGTTCGCCTCGATGCAGAAGCAATTTCCGCCGCAAGGCAGCGGCGAGCCTTCGCCGTTCGCGCTGCAAACCTTTGATGCCGCCCTGCAGGAACTTGAAGACGCACAGGCCGCGTTCGATGCGCTGCTGAACGATCTGATCGACGGTAACCGCTAAAGGCTACGCCCTTATCTGCACCGATTGTCGACGATCTAAAAAGCTGTGTCGAACGACCGTTCCTGGCCGGATGCCGCCGCTTGGCCTCCCCAACGCATGGCCGGATGGCGAACTTCGATCCCGTCCAGCCCACTGGTAAACTCGGGCGGCCAAAGCAACTTTTCCCGGTCACATGAGCACGCAACCCGCAGCAACACCTGCACCCGTCACCCCAACGATGCAGCAGTACCTGCGGCTTCTCTGATAAGGCCACGGGCGCAAACCTACGCCTGGACCTACGCCACACACTCCTTCTGACCTTCCTCTACCAATCGATGCCTATTCGCGCTCTATAGTCTGGCTCGGAGGCCAATGTTCTTTACATACCGTATCATTTCCGGGCCGACAGAATCCCTGGATCAAGACGGTCGCACGACCGGCTTCGTTCGCAACGTTTTTGTGTGTTATTGGCTCCGTGAACGTGTGAATTAGCTCATGGAACTCAAGTGCCGCGTGCTCAGCATAGAAGTTGTTGACCGAATTTGCCCGCGCACCGGCAAGCATCGCCTGAGCCTCTCGATTTGCCTCGCTTGACTCCTCGTCTCCATGTGCAATGACGAGAAAAGCGTTCAATGATAGAAAGTCATCTTTGTGTTCAATAAGCTTGATCAAGCGAGCTTTCTCGTCAGCTGATAGATCGAAGCTCCCCTCGTCGAAGCGAATCGATATTGCCTTCGAATACATGACCGGTAAGAATGCAGCGCCGTTCAATGCCCACGTCGACAGCCCGAGCGCCATTATTAATTTCAAAAATATTGCAATATTTTTCATTGTGCTTTCATTTTTTTTGGGTTGATTTGTCATGCCCGTGCTTCGCTGCTGAAATCAACAGGGAAATCCTTGATTAAATGACCGTCATCCGTCTGGTCTATGCTGGTAGGGTTGGGCCAACTCTAATTGAGTGAACTCTGAGATTGTCGACGATTCAGGCACCCATGTTGAACGACCTGTGTTGGCCGGCAAGCGACCGCTCGCCGGCCGCGACGCCGTCAAACCTCGGTCTGCTCCGCCATCTCAAGGGCATCGTCGACCTCAATGCCGAGATAGCGCACCGTACTCTCCAACTTGGAATGTCCGAGCAGCAACTGCACCGCTCGAAGGTTCTTTGTCCGCCGATAGATCAGCGAAGCTTTCGTGCGGCGCGTCGTATGGGTACCGTATGCGGTGTCGTCCAGGCCAATCGATGCAATCCAGCGATGTACCAGCCGAGCATATTGCCGCGTCGACAGGTGCGGTGACGTATGCGCCCGGCTCGGGAACAGAAAATCCGCCGCCTTCAGTCCCCGCGCTTCGATCCATGCCTCGAGGCTCTCACGGGTCTGTTCCGTGATCTCGAATTGCACCGGCCGCTGGGTCTTCTGCTGCATGACAGTCGCCCTGGACGCCACATGGCTGCCGTGACGGACATCCTGGACCTGCAACCGCGTAAGGTCGCACGCTCGGAGCTTGCTATCAATTGCGAGATTGAACATCGCGAGCTCGCGAAGGTTCGACGCCATCTGGAGTCTCGTCCGGATCGCCCAGATTTCCCGGAGCTTTAACGGCTGCTTCTGCCCGGTGCAGCGTGCCCTTGTTCCACGGCACGCGGTGGACAACCACGACCCTCTCGGATTCCATGACAATTTCCTTTCAAGAGAATGGAGATTGAGTGTGCGCCGCGTCGGGCGGTCGCAACCCGACCCTGAAGAGACGGTCCGGTTTGCCGGAAGCGGCCATTCAACATTACACTTGGTCTACGACTTACCTTCCCCTATCGAGCTTTCTTTCGATCCCGCTTTATCATGGATGACTCCGCTCAAATCGACAAAATCGTGAAAGATTCGTTTGGCCTTTGGATTACGGGTCTTTTCAGCGCGATCAGCGGCAACTCACCGGGTATGGCCTTCCATAGCCATAGAGATGCATTCTTTCGAGTCGTCGAGCATCTTCTTCAGACGGGAAGGATCAAGTTCGTTGCCCCGGGCGCGGATTGCTATGTCTCGCCCGCACATCCGAATCCTCGATTTACGATCAACGATCACGAAGCCCAGTGGCACGCTTCGCCTGACGAGATCATCTCTTACCTCCGAGACAGGTGGCCGAAGGCCGCATGCCATGAGCACGATCTGCTACTGCTCGATTACTTTTACAGCATCCCGGCGGTGATATGGGTTGGCGACGATGGCACCTTGGCGGTATCTTGATCGGAGCGATCGCGGCAATTATTCGAAAAGCTGACCTAAGCCCGATTGATGACGATCTAGGCGGTGATTCCGGATGTCTGAAAGTGGCCGGATGCCGCCGGTCGCGACCGCCTGTAGCCGACCCGAAGCAGGCATTCAACACTGTCAGCACCAACGACCGCCTTTGCCCTGAAAGCAGACGTGACTTTCATGGGCTCGCAACGTCTGGCCGGCTTCCCTCAGCTCGACAAGAATGGCAATGCTTGCTCGAGATCCGGAAAGACAAGAGCGCCGCGCGTTGTCAGGACGTCCGATTTTGGCGGAATGCCGATGCCAACAAATTCGAGGCCGAGATATTCGGCCACTTCAAGGTCCCAGCGCCCGTCTCCGACTGAAACGGTACGGCAAGCCGCTCCAACGCTATAGTGTCGCCGAGCACGCTCGACGGCGGCAGCGACAAGATCCGTACGCGAGGGATACTCGGACGCCGTAACAAGCAGGTCGTCGTCAAATGGGATACCGACAGCCCTCAGTTTCCGCTCGCTGACACGCCTCCCGCCCCCAGTCGCGAACACGATTCCCCATCCTGACGCCATAGCCTCCCGCACGAATATGCCCGCTCCACGGATTTCTCTGAGCTCTTGGCGGGAAAGCGCGTCCACAAAATGACGATCCACGTCCTGCTCGAACGACGCAACGGCCGATGCACTCATCGGACCCCAACCGTTGGACGATAGCGCGTGTGCGAGGATTCCCGTGTCGGTGTGATGTGGATAGCTCCCCCAGTCAGTGTCGAGGGCAGGCAGCCTCAAGGCCTGCATCGCAGCCAGGAACGCAGACTGATGCACTGCGACTGAATCCGTCAGCGTGCCGTCGATATCCAAAACGAGTATGCGTTCAGCTTTCATTAATCACCAGCAACGTGAAGGACATGGGAAACGAATGCCCGAAGCTTAGGGCAGCGGCCATTCTACGGTGAAACGTGAATGACCGGCGCGCGGCCGTACGCGAATGGCGGCCAGTGCTTTGCGGTCGACTGAAACCGGATCAACTGGGGGCAGTCGCCGGTCGCGACCGGGTGTAGTCGACCCTGAGCTGCCAGTCGTTGTGCTCGAAAGCGGCCATACAGGACGCAAGCAGAACAATAAAACATTCATTGACGGACTTAATAACTGAAGGCAGACTCACTATCTATGCAAGCCTTCACGTCCTTCGCCGTTGCGACCCACCATCATGCGCATTCCCATTCGGGACTACCGCTGGGGACGTGCATACGCTAGAAATTCGCAGCGACATGCGCTTCGAAGCCCCGCCGGCAACGACGGGGCTTTTGTCTTTTTTGGGTGCTCCATCGGTCGTCGGCTCAACTAGAGAGCAAAATCACATGACTTCTGTATCGAAAGCCTTTGCGACACCCCTCGACTTGTACAGAGCAATTTCACGTGTTTGGGCGGGAGACACGTCAAGCCCGACCGATGCTTGGTCACCATCGAATCCAGCGCAGAATCACTGCAGTGTCACCTCGCTTGTCGTCCAAGATTATTTCGGCGGTCAGATTCTCACTACGCGAACATCGGGTGGTAAGCACTTCTACAATCTCATCGACGGAAAGAAGTGGGATCTGACGGTGAGCCAGTTTGTCGAACCGGTACCGTATGACGACACTCAATCCACTCGCGATGAGGCATTGGCAGATACTTCGGAAAGAAAATACGAGCTTCTAACGTCCCGACTGGAAGAACTAGTTAGATAACGTGAATGCGCGAAGGATGTAACGCCACTTAGCATTGCGGCCTGCCGACGGCGATCATCGCCGTCGGTAGCATTCGACGTTTCGGTAGAGCAGGTTGTTGACGATCTTGGCGGCAAGATCGAACGTCGGCTGATGGCCGCCGCACGACGCATAGGATCGTTTGGAACCAGCGTTAGAATTCCGTTAGCTATCGCGCGCTTCGCCGGTCGCGTAGTCAAGCCGGTACACCGTTCGATTGAAATCCACGGCTTCGATGTGGGCTGGCAGCAAGCGAAAGCCTTCCGAGAACACGTCGGCGCCAGATGCCTGCCACATAAGGTTTCCCTCTAATGACAGGCGAGAGATCTCGAGTTCCCCATGCGAAATGAGAGCACCTCGACCACTTTCCCAGTGGATACCAAAGCACGTAGCCATATCGACCTGTGTTGACCATACCAACCGACGGGGCGATGAAAGCGAGAGGCAGGCGACGTGATCGCCGACCGCAAGGTAAAGCTTGTCGCCGAGCACTAGCGCAGAGTGATCATGCACCGATGAGCAGCCTCCACCTGCGCCAATGACCATTATTCCGCTACCGTTCAGCGCTATCCCATGGACAGATGTAGGCGTGTCTCGCGTGAGCAGTGCCTCGAACTCGTACGATCGCACATTGTCTTGTGACTTGAATGAGTACGTGGGCTCGTTCACAACGCTAAGTAAGCCAATTTGCGTATCGATTTCTTGCACTTGAAATTGTCGTCCGTCCTAGTGGGTAGGATTGTCGACGATTCCTGCAGCGGCGTCGAACGTCCGATTGTGGCCGGATGCCGCCGGTCGCGACCGGGTGTAGCCGACCCGTTTGAGTCCCCCAGACACGATCCATGACCGTCCGCTCCGATTTCGGCAAGAGACGGTTGTTGGCGATGCTTCGTGTCACCGTTAGCTCATCTCTATAGCGCTTCGCTGTTCGCGGGGAGCAATCGAGAATGGTGGGTTGATTTGCGATGGCACGAAAAATCTGGTTAGAGCCCTCAACGTTTCCGTGTCGGATTCGCCCGTCTACACGCTGAGATTGGTAATGGCACTCTCGATCACAACGCGTTTCAGCTCGGCTAAGGCTGGTGACATCTCATGCTGTCCGGCGTGTAGACAAAGTTCGACTGTCGGCAGCGGCGGCAGACCGTCCTTCGCATCGAGTCGCCGGAGAGACGCGGGCAATCCGGCCGCCGTTCTCAATGTGATGCCGAGTCCTGCTGTCACTCCCGCCCAAAGACTTTGAAGGCTGGAGGTGGTGTAGGCCAATCTCCACGAAATGTTTGCCTTATCGAGTGCCTCGATACCAGCGCGACGAAAAAAGCAGGGCGAGTTGTACAGAGCCAGCTCGAGAGGAACCTTATGGTGCGGGCGCACGTCGATCCCGATCGGGCCGATCCATGCCATCTGTAGCGTTGCAATGTGTTCAGCATCCCGGCGGCTTTCATTGCCCATCACAAGCACGAGGTCGAGCTCGCCCCTGTCCAGTCGCTCCAGCAACACACCGTTGCGATCAACCGCGATCTCCACGAGAACCGCCGGATGAGTTTTCTTGAATTGTCCCAGCGCCTCCGGAAGCCACGTTTCCGCGAAATCTCCGGGTAAGCCGAAACGCACAGCCCCCGCAACACTGGCCCCCCGAACCGCCCGAGCCGCCTCATCATTGAGATCAAGAATACGGCGTGCGTATGAAAGGATCAGATCGCCGGATTCAGTCAACACCAAGCCTCTCCCTTGTCTGCGAAACAAAGGCTGGCCAACCTGTTCCTCAAGCTTGCGCATCTGCTGGCTGACCGCCGATTGCGAACGACCTATCCGTTCAGCAGCGCCATTCAAACTCCCGAGCTGTTGAGTCAACAGAAGCGTTCGCAAAGCGTCCATATCCAGGTTCGGCAGAGGCATAGTTCAGTTTTTCTGAAGGCATGGTGCTGAATTATCGCATTCCTTACATGCCCATCAGACTATCATCCATAGCACCCTCTCGTGGCTTATGCACCGGCTGTGTGCGGGCCAGTCACGCCTTGATACGCACAAGGTCTCAGAATCAACGCCTGGAGAAGTTCACTGTATGAAAGTCCACCCGATCCTTAATAGCGGCTTCCTGGGGATGATCTTCTCAGCGAGCACGCTATTGGCAACCGTTGCACCTGCCGATGCGGCCACCACTGCTCCGGCGCTGGCAGGAACGTGGATTCTTGTGGCAGCTGATGTCCAGCATCCCGATGGCTCACGGGCGCGCGACTTCGGTCCCGCTCCAAAGGGGGAACTGGTGATCGACGCCCAGAATCACTATTCATTGCAGATTTTCAACTCCGAACGGCCCCGTTTCGCCTCAGGTGACAAGGCAACAGGAACACCGGCCGAATATGAAGCGGCCGTCATGGGTTCCAGCACGCATTTCGGTACGATCAGCGTCGACCCGGCTGGAAGAACCCTGACCTTTCACATCCAGAACGCTTCTTTTCCCAATTGGGAGGGAGAGCAGCAGAAGCGGAGCTACGAATTGAAAGACGGTGTACTAAGTTATCGCGTGACACCTCGACCGAACGGAGATGTGCCGATTTCGGTCTGGAAACGTGTGAACTAGGCGGATAGTCAAGCGTTGCCCTGCTCCTTTGAGTCATAGCCAGCAGCATCGCGAACGACAGCAATCAGTCTGCGGATTCAACCCGTCGATGCAACGAATTGATGAAATCGCTCAGCCGGTGTATCGAAGTCTAGTGTCTTTCGCGGACGCTCATTGAGCCGCCTGGCTACAGCATTGAGCTTGGCCTGCGAATAGGCCGAGAGATCGATCCCCTTGGGG
>NZ_JPGM01000040.1:0-96532 GCF_000731655.1 Burkholderia sp. MSh2
ACCTCGACCTCGACCGCGATCAACTCGCTGTCGACGGGCCTGAGTGCGACGAACAGCAACGTCAACTCGCTGTCGACCTCGACCTCGACCGGAATCGGCTCGCTGTCCACCGGCCTGAGCACGACGAACAGCAACGTGGCTTCGCTGTCGACCGGCGTGACCAACATCAACAACACGTTGAACTCGCTGTCGACGACGATCAACAACAATACGACGCGTTCGGCGAACAACAACGGCATCGCCGCCGACATGAACGGCACCGGCAGCGACGTGCCGAAGGTCACCGCCGGCTCGAACTCGGTGGCGATCGGCGCGAACTCCACGGACGGCGGCCGCCAGAACGTGGTGTCGGTCGGCAGCGACACGCAGCAGCGTCAGATCATCAACGTCGCGCCGGGTACGCAAGGCACGGATGCGGTGAACGTGAACCAGCTGACGCAGGTGCAGACGACGCTGTCCACGGCACTGTCGGGCCAGCAGGCGCAGATCAACTCGCTGGGTTCGCAACTGCAGCAGACCAACCAGATGGCGATCGAAGGTATCGCGGCCGTCGGCGCGATGGCATCGATCCCGCAGATGGATCGCGACGCCAACTTCGGGATGGGTGTCGGTACGTCGACCTTCCTCGGCCAGAAGGCGATGGCGGTCAACATGCAGGCGCGCATCACGGAGAACCTGAAGGCGTCGATCAACGGCGGCTTCAGCGGTGGTCAGAAGGTGATCGGCGCCGGCATGCTGTACCAGTGGAAGTAATGCGTCGCGCCGCCAGGCCGTCCGGTTCGCCGGACAGCCCGGCGGCCCCGACGGCAGGACGAGCCCGCCGCGCCGTGCGTGGCGGGCTTCAGTCAACCCAAGTATTGAGGATGTAACCGTGAACAAACTCGCTATTGCGCTCGCGCTTTCCGCAACGGCGCTCGCCGCCTGCTCGAGCGCATCCGGCCCGACCTTCAGCGCATCCGAATTGCAGCCGCGCGACGGCGTGCGCACCTTCCAGGTGGACTGCCACGGCCTGCTGTCCGGCCCGCAGACCTGCATGAAAGCCGCCCGCAAGATTTGCGGCGACCAGCCCGTGCGCACCCTCGATTCGGCCCGCGCGCTGCGCGACAAGTCCGATCCCGCGACGCTCGTGTTCCAGTGCGGCGCCGCGCCGGAAACGCCGGCACCGGCCGCCGAGCCGGCGGCCGCCACCGTCGAGCACGTGAACCTCTCGGGCGACGCGCTGTTCGCGACCGACCGCTCGACGCTCGCCCCGACCGCGCGCGAATCGCTCGACCGGCTGCTGAGCGAGCACGCGGATCACACGTATTCGCTGGTCACGATCACCGGCTTTACGGATTCGGTCGGCAGCGACGACTACAACCTCGCGCTGTCGCAGCGCCGCGCCGAATCGGTCGCCGCCTACCTGAAGACGCACGGCCTGAAGGCGGACTCGATCACGGTCTCGGGCCGCGGCAAGGCCGACCCGGTCGCGACCAACGAGACCCCCGAAGGCCGCGCCAGCAACCGCCGCGTCGAAATCACGCTGCAGCACTGAACGGGCGGCCGCCGCGCCCGCGGCGGCCCGATCCGGCCGGCCTCGCCGGCACCGCGCCGGCATGCCGCCGGCGCGCCGGACGCCGCGCTCCAGGCGCACGGCCGGCGTGATCCGGCCGCTATGTCAAAGTTCGTCACGTCCCGCCAAAACCGGCGGTTTCCGTGCCACAATCGCCGCAGACAGTCGTCGGGGCAGCCCGCCCGAATCGCGTGCCGTGCCAGGCGCGCCCGACGACGCGCCGGATTCCGGCTGCCGCCTTCGCGAACCACGTTGCCCGATTCGCCTGTCGCGGCGCACCGGCGCGAATGCAACCCTGACAATCCACGGCGCGCCCTTCCCGGGCAGGCGCTCGACGCCAGGCCCGGACGCAGGACACCGCAGAGGAAACCAACCGGTGACGGACATCAATCAAGCCGCCTCGGGCGGCACCCGCAGGCAACGGCCGGCCGTCGGCATCTCGCTGTTCGCGCGGGACGGCCAGGCCATCTGGGAAAACGGCATCCACCAGAACATCGCGTTCCTCGCGATGATGCTCAAGCGCTCGGATCGCGTCGGCCCGGTCTATTTCCTGAATGGCGGCGACGCCAGCGCACTGCCGGCCGGCCTCGAACTCGACGGCCTCGACGTCCCGCTCGTGAAACCCTCGGACGTCACGCACGAGCTCGACGTCGTGATCGAAATGGGCGCGCAGTTGCCGGTCGAATGGCTCCGGCACATGAAGGCGCTCGGCAAGAAGATCACCACGTTCTTCTGCGGGCACGTGTATGCCGGCCTGTGCGAAACCCCGATCTTCGGCAAGCCGTCGGGGCACATCTTCAACGGCGCGCCGTTCGACGAAGTGTGGCTGCTGCCGCAATACGACAGAACCGCCGCGCCGATGCTGCAGACCATCCTGCGCGCGCCGGTGCACCTGATGCCGCACATCTGGTCGCCGTACTTCCTCGAGCGCCGCATTGCCACGCTCGCCGCCGAAGGCGTGACGTTCGGCTATCGGCCCGGCCAGCGCCCGTGGCGTCTGGCGATGCTCGAACCGAACATCTCGGTCGCGAAGTCCTGCCATTACCCGATGCTCGCGTGCGACGCGTTCTACCGCGAACGGCCGGACGCGGTGCAGCACATGTTCGTCGTCAACTCGCTGCACATGAAGGAGCATCCGACCTTCGTGCACTTCGCGAACAGCCTCGATCTGGTGCGCCATCACAAGGCGACCTTCGAGCCGCGCCTCGACCTGCCGGGCTTCATGTCCCGCCACGCGGACGCGGTCGTGTCGCACCATTGGGAAAACGGGCAGAACTACCTGTATTACGACGTGCTGTACGGCGGCTATCCGCTGATCCACAACTCGACGCTGATCGGCGACGCCGGCTATTACTACCCGGATTTCGATGCCGCCGCCGGCGGCCGCGCGCTGCTCGACGCGTGGCTGCATCACGACGAACGCCTCGACGACTACCGCGCGAAAGCCGGCCGGCTGCTGCAGTCGGCCTCGATCGACAACCCCGCGAACCTCGACGCGTTCGTCGCGCGTCTGGTCGCCTGAACCGGAGAATACGCATGTCGGACTCCAATGCCCGTCAAGCGCCCGGCGAGGGCAAGCGTCTCGTCGTCGGCGTGTCGCTGTTCGTGCGCGGCGCCGGCCAGTCGCTGTGGGAAAACGGCATCTTCCAGAACTGCCTGCTGCTGATCCTGCTGCTGCGCCAGTCGCCGCTCGTCGCGGAAGCCGTGATGGTGAACGGCGGCGAACAGGTCGCCGATCCGCAGATGATGCTCGGCGAATGGGACGTGCCGCTGCTGTCGATGGACGAAGCGCTGCAGCGCTGCGACGTGCTGATCGAGATGAGCGCACAGTTCGGCGCGGACTACCTGCGCGCGTTCCGCGAACGCGGCGGCAAGGTCGTCACGATGCGGGTCGGCAACGACTACGTGATCGACATCGAACGCGCGATGTTCAACAAGCCGTCGGGCTTCCTGTTCTCGGGCGCACCGTACGACGCCGTGTGGACGATTCCCGAATTCGAGCGCTCGTGCCTGCACTACTACCAGACGGGCCTGCGCGCGCCGGTCACGATCGTCCCGCACATCTGGCATCCGATGCTGTTCGACAAGGCGCGCGCGACGCTCGGCGCCGGCCTGTCGTACGGCTACCAGCCCGGCAAGCCGCGTTGGCGCGTGACGATGTTCGAGCCGAACATCTGCATGGTGAAGACGAGCGTCATCCCGATGCTGGTCACGGAAGAAGCCTACCGCGCCCAGCCGTCGTTCCTGGAATTCGTGCGCGTGTGCAACACGATCCACATCAAGGATCACACGACATTCGTCCACTTCGCGAAAAGCCTCGACATCGTCGAACACGGCATCACGACGTTCGAAAGCCGCTACGCGGTGTACGAGTTCATGGCCGCGTACGGCGATGCGGTGGTGTCGCACACGTGGGAGAACGCGCAGAACTACCTGTACTACGAACTGCTGTACGGCGACTATCCGCTGATCCACAACTCGCCGTTTCTCGGCAAGGCCGGGTATTTCTATCCGGACTTCGACTGCCAGGCCGGCGGCCGCGCGCTGCTGAAGGCGTTCGCCGAGCACGACGCCAACCTGGAAGCGTACCGCGATCATTCGAGGCACGTGCTCAGCTCGGTCAGCATCTACAACCCCGCGAACGTCGCGGCCTATACGGACGCGATCGCCGCCCTCTACCGCGACGCATGACGCGCCGCCCTTTTCCGGACTACGACATGAACGCACGCACGACCTTCAACCGCGCCAGATGGCTGATCGGCTGCGCCGTCGCTTCGATCGCGATCGGCGCGCATGCGCAATCCGACGGCGAATCGGCCGACGCGCTGCTGCGCGACTCGGATGCGGTGTTCAAGCAGCTCGACGCCGGCCAGTACAACGCGGTGTGGCTCGATGCCGCCACGTTCGTGAAGGCGCGCATCAAGCAGGATCAGTTCGCGTCGGACATGCAGCGTGCGCGCCAGACGGTCGGCACGGTGCGTCATCGCGGCTGGGCGCAGATCACCCGCATCCGCTATACGAATGCCTCGGCGACGCCCGACGGGCTGTACGCGAACGTCGACTACGCCACCACGCTCACGACCGGCTCGATCATGTTCGAGAAGCTGAGCTTCCGCCTCGAGGACGACGGCCACTGGCGCCTGACCGGCTATGTCCCGCGCCAGTCGCAGAACTACACGCCCTGAGCCGCGCAACGCCCGCACCACGGAGCCGTCATGAAACTGAATGTCGCGATTACGATGAACGTGCAGCGCGACGCGACGCAGTCGATCTGGTACAACGGCGCGAACCAGCACTGCGTGTACCTGTACATGCTGCTGAAGCAGTCGCCGCTGATCGGCGAGGTCTGGCTCGCGCACGACGACGGCATCACCACGTATCCGCAGGCGCTGATGATGGACGCGTTCGGCGATGCGCTGCGCCCGCTGTCGGCCGTCGTCCACCAGACCGACCTGCTGATCGAGATGAACGCGTTCATCGATCCGTCGCACACGGATGCCGTGCGCCGGCGCGGCGGCAAATGCGTGTCGTACCGCTTCGGCAACGACTACGTGATCGCCGTCGAGACGATCAACTTCGAGAAGAACGACTGGCGGCCGAACCCGCACCGCGTGCAGTTCGACGAGATCTGGACCAACCCGCAGCACATGCACACGTGCGCGGCCTATTTCCAGGCCGTCTACCGCGCGCCGGTGATCGAGCTGCCGCACATCTGGTCGCCGTACTTCATCGAGCGCAGCCTCGACGCCGACCCGGAACTGAAGGCGCGCTTCGGCTACCGCAACCACGGCCCCGCGAAACGCATCGCGTTCTTCGAGCCGAACCTGAACGTCGTGAAAAGCGCGGTCGTGCCGATGCTCGCCGCGAACGCGTGCTATGTCGAGCACCCGGAGCTCGTCGAGCACGTGTACATGACCAACACGTTCGACAAGAAGGAAAACGTCGCCTTCAAGCATCTCGCGCTCGGGCTCGAGATGGTGCGCGACGGCAAGGCGACCGCCGACGTGCGCGCGCCGTTCGTCGTATGGGCCGCGCATCATACCGACATCGTCGTGTCGCACCACTGGGAAAACGGCCTCAACTACCTGCTGTACGACGCGCTGTACGGCAACTATCCGCTCGTGCACAACTCGCCGTTCCTGCGCGACGTCGGCTACTACTACCCTGACTTCGAGATCTTCGAGGCGGCGCGCGCGATCGCGACCGCCGCGCAGACGCACGACGCGCGGCTCGACGACTACGCGGCGGCAGCCCGCCGCGCGCTGCACCAGGTCGACACGCTCGCCGAACACAACGTCCGCGCGTATTCCGCGCAGATCCAGCGGCTGTTCGCCGACCGCGTGCCCGGCTGACCGTATTCGTCCACGCCACCGCCCATGAATCAGACCGTCCGCAATTTCGTCGTGATCGATTCGATTCACGGCCCGTTCGTCATCAACCGGCACTGCACGTATCAGGCCGAGACGCTGTTCAGGACCGGCCGGCCGCACATCCAGGACGAGCTCGACATGCTCCTGAACGTGATCGACCAGTTGCCGGACCATGCGATCGCGGTGGACGGCGGCGCGAACGCGGGGCTCGTGTGCGTGCCGATCGCGCACCGGCTGCGCGCGCGCGGCGGCCGCGTGTACGCGTTCGAGCCGCAGCGCACGCTGTTCCATGCGCTCGGCGGCACCGTCGCGCTCAACCAGCTCGACAACGTCCATCTGCTGAACATGGGGCTCGCGGGCGCCAACGGCACGATGAAAGTGCCCGACATCGATTACGGACAGGACCGGGACTTCGGCCAGGTCTCGCTCGTCGCCCCGAACGCGGAAGGCGGCACGCCGACGCCCGTCGTCCGGCTCGATTCGCTCGGCCTGCCGCGGCTGGATTTCCTGAAGCTCGACATCGAAGGGATGGAGATCGACGCGCTGCGCGGCGCGCGCCGGCTGATCGAGACGCACCTGCCGTGGTGCTGGATCGAATACTGGAAAGTCGGCGAGGCGCCGATCGTCGACGCGTTCGCCGGCCTCGACTACACGTTCTACCGGATCGACCGGCTGAACATGCTGTGCGTGCCGAACCCGCACTGGGACCGGCAACGCCTGTTCATCTCGGGCGAACCGATCGTCGTCGCGCAGCCGGGCGCAAGCGGCGACAGCGGCGCCGGCCCGGCCACTGCGCGCACCGACGCCGACGATGCGCCGGAGACGCACTGGAACCGCGCGCTCGATCACGAATCGCGCTGCGAATGGGGCCAGGCGATCGACCGCTGGCAGCGCGCACGCGGCCGCGGGCTCGACGACGATGCGATCGCGCTGCAGCTCGCGTCCTGCTACGGCTTCGCGGGCGTGCCCGACGCCGGGCTCGCGGCGCTCGAGCGCTTCGGCGCGCCGGACGCACTGCCCGACGCGACGCGCGGGCGCGTCGAACTCTCGCGCGCGGCGCTGCTGCTGCGCGCCGGCCGGCGCGCCGAGGCCGCACGCGCCACCATCGCCAGCGAAAACGTGCTGACGGCCGCGCAGTTCGGACTCCCGACGGAGCGGCTCTACCACGGCCAGCCGCTGGCGGGCAAGCGGTTGCTGGTGCTCAGCTACGGCGGCGTCGGCGACCAGCTTCAGTACGCCCGCTACCTGCCCGCGCTCCGCGCACTCGGGTGCACGAGCGTGACCGTCGTCGTGCCCGATGCGCTGACGGGCCTGCTGCGCCATACGTTCCCGCACATCGACTTCATCGGCGCGCACGGCGCGTGGGTCGACACGTCGCAGATCGTGCACGACTACTGGTGTTCGTTCCTGGTGCTCGCCGCGCAGTTCGGCTACGCGGCAGCGCCCGAAGGCCCCGCGGCCCCGTACCTGTCGTGCCCGCCCGCGCCCGCGGCCGCGTGGCGCGAGCGCGTGTCGCATGACGGCCATCGGCCCGGCACGCGCCGCATCGGCCTCAACTGGCGCGGGCGCGACGAGAGCGACGCACGCTTCCATCGGGCCGCCAGCCTGCGCGACCTCGCGCCGCTGACGCGGCTGCACGGCCACGCCGCGTACTGCATCAACCGCGACCTGTCGGCGCAGTCGGAACAATCGGACCTGCCGGTGACGTTCCCGCATCACGCGATCGGCGATTTCAGCGACCTGGCGGCGCTGATGCTCGCGATGGACGCCGTGGTGACCACCTGCACCGCGCACATCCACCTCGCCGGCGCGCTCGGCGTGCCGGCCGTGCTGCTGCTCAGCCCGAAAGCCGATGCGCGCTGGGAAACCGGCTCGCGCACCGCGCTCTATCCGGGCATCCGGATCGTGCGCGCCGCGCACGTCGGACGATGGGACGATGCGGTCGACCGCGCGATGGCGTTCGTGCTCGGGGGATTCGGGAAGGATTGACCGGCTTGCCGCACGGCGGGGCCGCCGCGCGCCGACGACGTCGCTGCTTGCGCGGGCACGCCAGCACGCCACCGCATCGGCGGCAAGTTCACCCGCCGGGGGCCGGTTTGCGCCGGCCCTAGGCCAGCGCCCGATCGCCGCTTTGCGCGGCGAACGCGCGGCCGTGCCGCCGCCCGATCCGCGCAAGCACCGCGCAGCAACGCGCCGCGAGCCGGCCGATGCTGCCGGACGGCCTGACCAGGCTGTCGGAAACCCCGCGGGCGATCGCGGAATCGTCGCCGCACGCGCCCGCGATGACGCCCGCATAGTAGTGCCGCGCCGCCAGCTCGCGGCCGACGGCGTCGAGCGGCTTCATCCGCTGGATGCGCCGGGCAACGGCTTTCAGGCCGTCGAGGTAAGGCGCGACGTCGAGCGGCACGTCGGTCGCTTCGGCGCCGAGCTGCCACAGCATGTCGGCCAGCTCGGCGATCGCGACGAGGTCGCGCCCGCCGGCCGCCCGCGTGCCCGTTCCGCCTCCCGCCTTCATCCGTGCCATGCCACGCCCCTTTGCGATTCGCTCCGGCCATACGCCGGCCACGCCCGACACCGGCGCGCATCGTACGCGCCGTCCCGCCTGTTCCCGCGCCATCACGCGGCGGCGGGCGACCGCCATGAAAAACGGATGCCCTGCGCCCACATGACGCCGGCATCCATGATGATCTGCCGGTCCATCTCGCTCTCCACGCCTTCGGCGACGACGTGCCGCGCACCTTCATGCGCGAACGCGATCAGCCTGCGGAACTGGTAACGCCCGATCGCGTTGCGCTTGATCATCGACAGGATCGACCGGTCGAGCTTCACGATGTCGGGATTGCCGACCACCAGATTGTTCAGCGCGCTGAAGCCGACGCCGAAATCGTCGATCGCGATGCGGCTCCCGGCCTGCCGGAGGCGGTTCACGAACGAACGCCCCGCGACGGGATTCAGCGGCCCCGTCTCCGTGATCTCGACCACCAGCCGCGCGGCCACTGACGGCTCGAGTTCGAGCCGCCTGAAGATCGCCAGCCACGCGTCGTCGACAACCGCGCTCGCCGCCGCGACGTTGCACCCGAATACGGCGGTCGGATCGGCACGCAGCCGGTCGATCGTCCGGCTGACCACCAGCCGGTCGAACCAGCGCATCAACCCGAGCACCTCCAGGCGCGGCAGGAAGGCCGCCGGCGGGAGCACGTCCCGCTCGCCCCACCGCAACCGCGCCAGGCACTCCTGGTACAGCACGCCGCCCGACAGGTCGGACCGGCACACCGGCTCCTGCGCGAACCCGAGCCGGCTTGCCACGAAACTGCGTACCGACTCGAGGTCGGGATGATTGTCGGGGGCACCGAACACGAGATCGATTTCGTCGCGATTTGCTTCCCGATTCGCCTCCTGGCGAGCTTCGACCGCATTCATCCGGCGCTCCGGCAAATGGCGAGCCGCCGATGACGGCTCGACCTCAAGAAACACGCGGCGCGCGCCAACGCTGACGCGCCCCGCCGCCTACCCGGCCCATCCTGTTGTGTCGATCTTTTCCGGGAGCGTACTTTTCGCTTCGGCGCGCCGTCAAATTCGATATTTTCAACGATATTCGGTTACTGTGAATACACCATGTACACGCGATACCGACTGTGCGACAGGTTACACAACGCAGATTACGGAAACCCGACTCTCGAATCGTTTATCGATGCAGCTTTATCCAAATCAATTTTCCCGCGGTTTTCAGGTCTCGCCAATCAGGGATTTTTTCAATTAGTCAGATAAATAGCGAGCCGCGAAACCTTGCCGTCAGCCGGCGCGGAACCGGCCGGGATGCCCGGATTATCGGGCTGTCGCCCGCCGAAGACCCGCTGCCGCACGCCATTCGATCATTACAGCATTCAATTTTTTCGTTTCAAACGAATTATTTAACTTCAAAACCGAATCAGGCCATTCCGAATCGAAAATTCGAATTTCAAATATCAGACGATTTCGGATTGAAACATATTTAACAATCTTAAAGACTTGTTAACCTATAAAATTATTTTCGACGGACTTCCCTCGGAGCCGTCAATTTCGTGCCTTCAAAAACCGTCGAACCGATCGGGTTCGGCGGTTTCTTTTTTAACGGCATTATTTCGTCAGACATTAGGGCGGGACAATCCCGATGGCGCGAGGCGGCGCAACGGGCCGCGCCCCGGAAAAATCGGGCCTTATGCGGCGGTCGCGCCGACCAGGTTCGCGAGCAGCACATCGTACTCGGCGACGAGCGCGGGATTCGCCGACGTATAACGGCCCAGGATCTCGCGCTGGCGCCGCGTGTACGCCTCCCAGTCGTCATCGTGCGCATGCAGCGCGCGCAGCAGCGCATCGGCGCCCTGCTGCACGTCGTTGTCCGGATAGTAGTAGCCGAGATCGGGCGCGAGGCTCGCGTTGTGCACCAGCGGATAACCCTGCCAGCACACGTCGAAATAGAAGTAGTTAAGCGGGTTCGACCATTGATGCGACACGACGACGTCGGTCAGGTCGGCCAGGAACAGCGGCGTCTCGAAGCGCCCGACGAAGCTCGCCTTGCCCGCCCGCACGATGTCCAGGTAGTTCATCAGCATCACGAACTCGGGGCTGTCGTGCGCGAGGCGATCGGCGTTGGTCACGTGCGCGAAGCAGATCGCGTCGGGATCGCGCCGGTACGCTTCGTCGATGATCAGCATCGGATACACGCAGAACTTCACGACGTCGTGGTTCGGCTCCATCACCGTGATCCGCTTGCCGGGCTCGCTGCGCGGCCGGTATTCGCCACGGTCGGGCAGCGACTGCGCGCGCGCGCTCAGGAACATCGGATCCCACACGAACGGCACGACGCGCCCCGGGCAGCGGCGCAGCGACTGCAGGAACGGCAGCGACGACGGCGCAATCTGCGGAATCGCCCACACCTCGTCGTAGCCGCGGTTGATGAACAGCGACTCCCACATCCGGCGGCCGAACAGGATCGACTCCATCACGTTGACGTACTCGACCCCGCAGCAGTAGCTGACGAGCTTCACGCCGCGCGATTTCAGGTAGGCCGTCTGCGCCGCGTCGATCTGCCCGCCGAGCTCGATCACCACGTCGAGCGCATCCTTCATGTCGGCGAACGCGCGCGTGTCGTACGTGCCGCGATCCCACGGCAGCGCATCGGTGAGCGGCACGTCGGTGGTGTTGATCAGCGTCACGCGGTAGCCGTGCGGCGACGCCATCAGCAGCTTCGCGAGAAACAGCGCGTTCTGCTTGATGCCGTTGATCCACATGCTTTCGTCGGGAGCACGCAGTCCGATCGTGATACCGATGCGCAGGCCGTTCAGGGCAGGAGACGTCATCGTCGGCGGGATGGAAGGTTGGATGGGGGTGGAATGAACGCAGTGTAGCGCGCGAGGCGCCGTCCGCGTCAAGCGCCGGCGCACGCCGGCGGCAACCCGCCATTCTAGCGGAGCGCCGCCCGCACACTGTCAGGGATGGTCAGCCCCCGGCCGGCACGCACGAAACCGCGAGGTGCCTGTGCGATACTCCGGCGACAAGTCGCCGCCGCCGCCGGGTTGCCGGGTGCGGCCGGTAATCGGGACGGACAGGAAACGACCTCGCAGCGACGCTGCTGGAAAAAAGGCTGACAAAATGGAACGCGACGCCGCGCAAGTCTTCCGGGCAATCCATCACGCGCCGCGGCCGCTCGCGCGCCGAAGCGCCCCCGGCTGCGGCACTGCGCCGGCCCGCCGCCGCCTGCCGCCCGGCCCGCGGAGCGCGCGATGATCGTCCTCAGCCACTTCGGTCAGCACGCCCCCGCCAGCCTCGAGAATCACCGGCGCTATGCGCAGGCGCACGGGTATCGCCACGACGTCGTCGACGCGTCCGCGATGCCGCAGGCGCTGCCGTTGCGGCCGCTGCATCGCTACGAGTCGCTGCTCCATGTGCTGCGCGGCGCGCAGCCCGACGAACTCGTGCTGCTGCTCAGCGAGGACGCCGCGATCATCGAACCCGTCGCGCTCGACCGCCTGATGAGCGGGCGCGACATGCTGTTCGTCGACGCACTCGCGCCCCCGCTGCCGCAAGTCGACGTGCAGGTCTGGCGCAACACGGCGGCCGTGCGGGAGATCGTGATGCAGCTCGTGCAGCGCTGCAAGCTCGGCACCGAACCGCGGCTGACGTCGGAGGCCGCGCTGTTCGCGGATCTCGACACGCACTCCTACATGACGACGATCGACGGGCTGTATCCGGTCATGCCGACCAGCCCCGGCCTCGATCCGATGTGGAGCCGCGAACCGACGTTCGCGATCAGCATCGACGACACGCCGCGCGAACCCGAACGGAAAGGCGCAACGCCCCGCTTCCGCGATACGCTCGTCGCATACGTCAATCGCTGCCGCGCCGCCGGCCGGCCGATGTTCTCGTTCGATCACGACGCCGCCCGCACGCCGGACGAAGCCGCCGAGCGCAGCACCTTCAATCCCGGCCGCCCGATTGCGCTGATGACGCTCTACACGCCGAACATCGGCAGCTACGCCCGCGTCGCCGAACGGAATTTCCGGCGCTACTGCGACACGCACGGCTACACGCTCTACGTGCATCGCGACATTCCCGCCGAAATCGGCATGAACGCGACCGGCAACTGGTTCAAGCCGTGGCTGCTGCATGCGTACCTGCAGCACCATGAATGGGTCGTGTGGCTCGACGCCGACGTGCTGATCGCGGACCAGCAGCGCGCGCTGGAGCCGCTGTTGGAAGGGCGCGACTGGCTGCTCGCGCACGACATCGGCCAGTGGGCGTTCAACTCGGGCGTGATGGCGTTCCGGCGCACCGAACGCAACAATGCGATGCTGCGCGACATGATGACGGCGATCGCCGCGCTGCACGACCGATCGAGCGTCTATGCGAGCGACGGCGACCAGCTGCATTTCATCCGCGCGATGGAACGCGACGGGCAGTTGCAGGGCGAAGGCGTGTCCGACCTCGTCAGCTTCAACACGCCCTGGCTGTTTCGCCGTCCGGACAGCTACATCGTGCATTACTACGGGATGTGGTCGGCGATGCGCGCGCTGATGATGGCGCACGACGACGGGCAACTGCCCTGAGGCCAGCGCCGCGACCGCGGCAGCGCCGGCACATGCGGGCCGGAAGCGACCGGCCCGCATGCGGCGCCGAGTTCAGACCGGCGTCGTGGTCGGCGCCACCGCGGCCGGGTCGGTGATGCCGGGCCGGCCGGTTTCGACGTGCCCCGCGATGCGGCGCGTCCAGCCCGCGTTCCCCGCCACCGAGAACTGCAGGTCGTACCAGCTGCTGCTGCACGACAGATCCCAGTGCGCTTCGACGCGCTGCCCCGCCGGAATCGTCAACGTGCGCGGCGCGCCGCCGTACGCGACGTCGGTGGCCGTGACCGTCAGCGCGCCGCTGCCGGCATTCGCGAACGTCACGTATACGTCGCCGTTGGCGGCGTCGTAGCACGCGCTGATCTCCGGCTTCGCGCCCGCATCCGCGGCCGCCGATCCCGCGAAACGCCGGAAATAGCCGTTCGGCCCCCACACGCTCACCCGGTAGTTGCCGCTCGCATCGAGCGCCCACGTATCGGTCAGCTGCTTGCCCGCCTCGACCGT
The DNA here is from genome assembly GCF_000731655.1 of Burkholderia sp. MSh2. Classification (NCBI taxonomy): domain Bacteria; kingdom Pseudomonadati; phylum Pseudomonadota; class Betaproteobacteria; order Burkholderiales; family Burkholderiaceae; genus Burkholderia; species Burkholderia sp. MSh2. The sequence continues at coordinate 13,527 of NZ_JPGM01000040.1, forward strand.
ATAGCGGCGCGGCATCGCGGTCGCGTCGCCCGTGTAGGCCCAGAAGTGCGCGCCCTGCGTGCCGGTGTTCGCGAACGTCAGCGCGTAGCCGTTCGCCTGGAGCTGGCCGGTCACGTGCAATTCGTACGGCAGCGCACGCGCCGGCCGCGTGCCGGGCTCCTGCGCCGTCACGACCTGCTGCGCGGTGCTGGCCGGCGCGGTCTGCGACGATGCGCGCGAGCACTGCAGGTCCGCCTGCGCGACGTACGCCTGCGTGCTCGGCAGGGCCGGCAGCGTGGCGTCCGATTTCGAGAAGTCGAGCGCCGACGTCAGGTCGCCGCAGATCGCGCGGCGCCACGGCGAGATGTTGGTCTCCATCACGCCGAAGCGCTTCTCGATGAATTGCAGCACCGACGTGTGATCGAACACCTGCGAGCACACGAAGCCGCCCTTCGACCACGGCGACACGACGAACATCGGGACACGCGGGCCGAGACCGTACGGCAGGTTGTCGGCCGTATAGGTGCCGGCCTGCGTCGAGGTGACGACGTTGTGCCGCTCGAGCGAAATGTCCACGGTGCTCATGCCGGAGCCCGGCAGCGTCGGCGCCGACGGCGGTACGACGTGGTCGAAGAAGCCGTCGTTCTCGTCGTACATGACGAGCAGGACGGTCTTGCTCCAGACGTCCGGATTCGACGTCAGCGCATCGAGGATCGTCGACAGGTAGTACGCGCCGTAGAGCGGCGTGAACTTCGGATGCTCGGAATACGCGGCGGGCGGCAGCAGCCACGACACCTGCGGCAGCGCGTTCGCCTGCACGTCGGCCTTCAGCTGCGTGATCGGGCGCGTGCTCATCCCGCGCGTCTGCAGCGACGAGCCGGCCGGCGCATTCACGAAATTGTTGAAGCACGCGAGCATGTTCGTGCCGTAGTTGCCGGTGAAGTTGTCGAACCCGGTGCCCTGCTGGTAGATCTGCCACGAGATGCCCGCTTTCTCGAGGCGCTCCGGATACGTCGTCCAGCTGAAGGGCGGCAGCTGGATCTTGTCGAACTGGTTGTCGATGTAGTCGGTGTTGTCGAGCAGCGGGCCGCCGCCGGTGCCGAGCGGATCGACCATGCCCGTCATCAGGTACATGCGGTTCGGGTGCGTGTTGCCCGGGATCGAGCAGAAGTAGTTGTCGCACACGGTGAACGCATCCGCGAGCGCGTAATGGAACGGGATGTCGTCGCGGATGTGGTAGCCCATCGTCATGTTGGACTTCTGCACCGCCCATTGGTCCGCGCGGCCGTTGTCGATCGCGCCGTGCGTCGTCGCCCACGTATGCGGCAGGCCGCCGATGCACTGCGCGTTGACGCCCGGATTGGTCGTGTCGTAGCGGAACGGCGCGATCACGCTCGTCTTGTCTTCCTGCCGCGGCTGGAACCACACCGGCTTGCCGTTCGGCAGCGTGACCGGGAACCGGTCGTTGTAGCCGCGCACGCCGCTCAGGTGGCCGAGGTAGTGGTCGAACGAGCGGTTCTCCTGCATGAACACGACGATGTGCTGGACATCCTGGATCGTGCCCGTCACGGTGTTCGGCTCGATCGCCAGCGCCTTGCGGATCGACTCGGGAAGCAGTCCGGAAGCGGCGGTCGCGCCGGCCAGGCCGGCGGAGAACTTCAGAAAATCGCGTCGCGAATGGGTGGCCATGCTGGTTGCTCTTGATTGGAGTTCTGGTGGAAACGGCCGGTATCAGGAAGCGGGCGAGGAAGCAGGCGCCGTGAAACCCGGCGGGCAGCGCATCTGCGCGGTGGCGACGACACCGCCGCCGCACGCGGCCTTCTGCTGCACGACCGGTGCGGGGTCCGCGTTCAGGTCGTCGCCGCATGCGCTGAGGAGTGCGATCAGTGCAAGCAGGCCGGCGACCGCGATGGGCCGTAGGGCCGACTTTCGCATATCGTATCTCCGTGGGGGGGACGACGTGGCTCGAGCGCAGGAACGCGCCGGCCATCTCGACGGCGAGATGCTAATTACGGTGTGTTACACGGCGGTGTCGCACGGAGAGGCTTACAACGGGCTTAACGCGATGCGGCAGGCCATGCCATGCATGACGACAAGAAACGGATTGCAGCGGCGAAAACGCAGCGTCCGGCAGGCCCGTGCGACGCTCGCTCGCGTGGCAATACGATCGAAGCGGCGGCCTCGCCATGGCGAAAACACGGCGCGTCGCCCGGCCGCCTCCGCAAGCCCGCGGCCACCGGCCCGCGTATCGCGTATCGCGCCAGCCCCGCTCAACGCGCGGCGTCGACGCTCAGCTCGCCGAGGCTCGTCGCCAGCTTGAGGCGTCCCGTATGCCATTTCGACACGGCCAGTGCCTGCAGCTTGCGTGCGTCGGCAAGCGCCGACTGTGCGGCCAGCAGCTCGGTCATCGTGCCGACGCCGGCCCGGTAGCGGCCTCGCGCGACGTCGAGCGATTGCCGCGCATCGGCGAGAAGCTGCTCGGTATTGTCGAGATTCGACGTGTCGGCCTGCAAATCATGAAAGCCTTTCCAGACGTCGAGCGAGACCTGCAGCTCGCTGCCGTGCAGATCCGCCTCCGCCGCATTCGCCTGCTCTTGCGCCGCCGCGATCTGGTACCCGGACGAGAACCCGTCGAACAGCGGAATCGACACCTGGATGCCGATCGTGTTGCCGCGGCTGCTCTTCACCGGAATTTGCGAAGGTTGCTGCTGATACGACGGATTGTTGAGTGCCAGGCTGCCCGTCAACGAAACGCTCGGCCGATTCTGCGCGCGCACGACGTCCACGTTTGCGCGCGCGGCATCCAGCTTCGCGCGCGCCTCGAGCAGTTGCGGATTCCGATCCATTGCCACGTCCATCGCCCGTGACACTTCCCGGACCACGTCATCGGGCGCGACGCGCGACGCTTCGGGCGCAAGCTGCAACGGTGCATCGGCCCTCAACCCCATTGCCACCGCGAGCGCTCCCCGCGCCGACTCGATGGCGCCGTCCGCGCTCACCCGGTCGAGCACCATCCGGCGATAGCTGGTTTGCGCCTGCAACTGGTCGCTCAGCGTGCCCGCGCCGGCGTCGTGTCGAGCCCGGGCTTCATCTAGGCTTTCCCTGGCCGCCGCCTCCGACGCCCGCGCCGCGTCGGCCGTCGCCTGCGCATCGCGAAGATCGTAATAAGCCTGCGCGGCATTGAACAGGACGGTCTGCAACGCGGACGCCTCCGCGGCATTGGCGGCCTCCAGCAGATCGCGCGCGTGCCGCACGCTGGCGCTGCGGCGCCCGAAATCGAACAGCAGCCAATTCAACTGGAGCATCAGATACCGGCTCGTGGAATTCTGCGACTGCGTGACCCCGCCATAGCCCGGCTCGGCGTAGGTCGTCGACAGGTTGTCACGCTCGACGCCCGTCGTCGCGTCGAGCCGCGGCAGATACGCGGCTTCCTCGACGCCGACCTGGGCGGCCTGGGCACGCGCGTTCGCCCACGCCTGACGGGCGAGCGGGCTCGCGCACACCGCCTGCAACATCACGTCGTCCAGATCGACCGGGCGATTTTCGATCGTCGGCTCGCATGACGCGTTCCGCAATACCGGGGCCGCGGGCGATGCGCCGGTCATGCTCCGGGTCCCGTACACGTCAAGCAACTGGGCGTCGGCGTATCGCATCGGCATCAGTGCGACGATCAGCGCCACGGCCACCCTGGCGAGGAACTCAGCCGACACGCGCGGCTCCCCCGGCGGTTGCCGCTGCTCCGTCACGTGCGACCTTTCCGGCGTCCATCACGATCACGCGCGACGCGGACGCGATCGTCTCCTGACGATGCGCGACGATCAGGCGGGTCATCCGCAACATGCCGATCGCCGTATTCACCTGCTGCTCCCGATCGACGTCCAGGTGACTCGTCGCTTCGTCCAGCACCAGGATGCGCGGCCGCTTGTAAAGCGCGCGGGCCAGCAGCACACGCTGCCGCTGCCCGCCGGACAGCACCGTTCCCATGTCGCCCACCAGGGTGTTGTAACCCATCGGCATCGCCGCGATGTCGGCGTGGACGGCAGCCATGCGCGCGCACTCGCGAATCCACTCCGGATCGGCGTCCGGTGCGAAGAAACTGATGTTGTCGGCGATCGAGCCGGCGAACAGCACGTCGTCCTGCAACACCGTGCCGACCATCGAGCGCAGTCTTTCCTTGCCCAGATGCGCGATGTCGACGCCGCCGATGCGCACCGAGCCGGCGCTCGGCTCGACAATGCCGAGCAGCAGGTTCACCAGCGTCGTCTTGCCGCAGCCGGACGGGCCGGCGAGCGCGACGGACTCGCCGGCCTCGATCCGGAGCGACAGGCCGTCGAGCACCGCCGGCTCGCCGTCCGCGTATCGGAACACGATATCCCGCGCCTCGATGCTCGCGTCGAGATCGTCGGCTTCACCCGGCACGTATCGCGGAACGCCATCCGATTCCGCTTCGGCGAACACGATATCCGACAGGCGTTCGCCCTGCAGTTGCAGCATCTTCACGTCGAAGAATTTGTCGATCAGGCTGCCGACGCGACCGTCGAACTGCCCCTTGTAAGCATTGAAGGCCATCAGCGTCCCGACCGTGAAATGACCGTCCAGAACCAGCCGCGCACCCAGCCACACGATCAGCACGCCCTCGACGCCGAACAGCAGGCCGTTGGCTTGCTGAAACAGCAATTGCAGCTTCTGCACGTGCAGGCCCGCGTTGACCTGGTCGACCAGCAGCGCGAGCCAGCTCGACCGGCGCTCGTTCTGGCGGTTGAACAGCTTGACGGCCTTCACCCCGCGCACGGTCTCGAGAAAATAGCCCTGCTGTCTGGCCGCATGCGTGATCTGGTCTTCCGCGGCGCGTTTCAGCGGCAGGTACAGGAACCCGCGCAACGCCGCATAGAGCGTCATCACGACCACGGCGATCAGTGCGAGCCGCCAGCTGTAGACGAACATCATCGTCAACGTGACCGCCGTCATGATCCCGTCGAGCACGGCGCTCAGGAACGAGGTCGTCAGCGTCTGCTGGATCGTGTCGATCGATCCGAATCGCGACACGACATCGCCGAGACGGCGGCGCTCGAAATACGCGACCGGGAGATTGAGCAGGTGCGTGAAAACGTTGATACGCCACTGCACATTGAGCGTCGTGCCGAGATACATCATCGCCCACGATCGAAGCGCCTGCGTCGCCTGCTGCATCAGCATCAGCAACCCGAACCCGAGTGCGAGCAACGTGAGCAGATCCCGGTCCGCGCCGACAATCACCTCGTCGATCACCCATTGCAGAAAGAACGGGGACACCAGCGCAAATATCTCGATCGCGGCGGACAGCACCAGCACCTGTCCCAACGAACGGGTCAGGCCCGTGACCGGCCCGAGCAGCGACCGCAGCCTGATGTTCGGCGCCGCCTTGCGCGGCGCGAACGCGCCGGTCGGCCAGACTTCCAGCGCAACGCCGGTGAACGCGCGGGACATCTCGTCGAACGACAGTCGTCGAACTCCCAGGGCCGGGTCGTGAATCGTCACGCTCCGCGCGCCGACCTGCTGGAGCACGACGAAATGGTTGAAGTTCCAGTGGAGCAGGCAGGGCACGCGCAGATTCCCGATCTGATCGAGATCCAGCTTGAGCGCCCGCGTGCCGAGATCGATCTGATGGGCGATCTCGATCACGCGTGCGAGACCGGTTCCCTTGAGCGACACCCGATAGCGGTTTCGCATCTCCGCCAGATCGATGTGGTGGCCGTAATACCCGGCGATCATCGCGAGACATGCCAGCCCGCACTCCGCGGCCTCCGTCTGGAGCACCATCGGCAGCTTGTGTTGATGGCCGAAAGCAAGGCGATCTGGATTGAACATGAACGTTCCGGTCAGAGTTTGCCGGTCAGGCTGTAAAGCGGCGCCAGCACCCATTCGTACAGATGGCGGCGTTCCTGAAGGATGTCGGCCTGCAGCGCCATGCCGGCCTGCAACGGCTGCCGCTTGCCGTACGCGACGACAGATTCGTCCTGCAAGGCAACGGTGACCCGGTAGTAGAGCGCCCCGGCGGCCGCGCCCGCCGGGTATCCGCTGACCGCCAGTTCCGCCGCCGACAACGCGACATGTGCGATCGACAGGACGTGCGCGCGGTACTGGCCGAATTTCTGATACGGGTAGGCCTGGTAGCGAATCAGGACCGGATCGCCGGTCCGGACAAATCCGATGGCGGCGCTCGACACGAACAGTTGCGCCTGCCAGTGCGAGCCGTCGGGCACGATGCTGGCCAGCGGATGCTCCGTATCGACGAACTGGCCGGGTTGCGCGATCATCGCGGTCGCGATGCCCGCCTCGGGTGCGGTCGCAACCAGAGTGCTTTTCGCTGCGCTTTCGATCAGCGACTGATCGACGTCCATCACGCTGCGGTCGATCTGCGCGAGCTGGTTCTGCTGCTTGAGCGGGAGTCCGGCGAGATCGCTCGTCGCGGCCGCGAGTTGCTGCACGATACCGGCGCGATCGCGCTGCAGACTGCGAAGCTTCGATTGCTGATCGAGGCTGTCGGCGTCGCGCTGCTGCGCCTGATCCTTCGACACGTAGTCCTGGGCCAGAAGCCCTGCATAGCGGGTGGCCGCGTCGGCCGCGATCGCCGCGCGCGTGCGCTGAGCCGCGATCTGGTCGTCGATGCCGGCCAGATCGGCCCGCAAGCTGTCGACCTTCGTCTGCGACGTACGTCGCTCGTCGCCCTGCAATTCGCGCGTGGCCGCGATTTCATGCTGCAGCGACGCCTTTCGCTCATGCGCCTGCGTCATGAGCGCCGCCTGCGTCGGTCCGGCGCCCTCGCTGCGCACATCGGTCGAAATCGTGTACAACGCCTGTCCGCGCGCGACCCGCGCGCCTTCGACCGCCGCCTTGCTCAACACGAGACCCGGCTGCTGCGCATAGATCTTCACGAGCCCCGCATCGGGAACGACCAGGCCGTCGACCGTCGTCCTGCGCGTATAGGTGCCGCATGCGAGCAGCACGATCACCGCCACCCCCATGCATGCGGCGACGGCCGTCATCACGGTCAGCGACAACGGTCGGATCAGCAGGATCTCGCCCAGGCTTCGCGCCTCCTGAGCCTGCCTGGCCTCCGAACGAAAGAGCGACGGCGGGGGTGTCACGGCACCGATCTCGATAAAAGGAGTAGAAACGATGCGACGCGGCATGCAGAACCCGCGACACGCAATTCGTCTGAATATTTATAAAACATCACGAACGGGAAAAACCGAAACGCGGCTTCAACCGAAACCCGTCATTTGAAATTTCCGACTCAAGGCCGCGCAATTTATTTCAATCAGCCGCCAATCGATTTATTGTCATCTACCGCACACAAGCGCCGCGATCTTTAAATTACTCTGGAAAGTTTTGGCGATTTTTTCCGGCTTTACCGATATGTCCGGAAATTTCAACGACGTCCGGTCGCGCCGCCGCGCCTCCTTGTGCGCCGCGAGGGCGGCAGCATGTCACTGCCGCCCTCGCGTTCCGCATCAGCTCTGCGTAACCGTGCTGTTACCGGAGTTGCTGCCCGAGCAGCCCGACGACGGTGCGCCCGACCTGCAGCCATGCCGCGAATCGACGACATGGGTCACGCAATGAGCGACTCCGCCCGAAAGGCACGACGTGCCGCCCGAGACTGCCTGGATTTCCTGTTGATTGAGTTCCTGCATGGGTAAGTCTCCAAAAAATTGAACGGACGCCGGCTCGATGCGAAAGACACGACCAACGCTGCAAACGAAGGTCCACACTGTTTCAAGGCGCCTGAATTTCTATTTTTCAGATGACTGGTTGCGTGTAAATCTTCATGGCGAAACATACACCCAACCGAAATTCTTCAAAGTGGTCCGGATAGTTAATTTACATTCAATGAAATTTCTTTGACGAAAATTTTAATTTTTAAAGGGGGGAGAATCATTCATTCCGCCTCGATCATCGGCCTTCGTGGAATTCCCCAAAAAATTACTCATCGAGGAGAATCAATCGGCGTCCTGCGCTTCGCCGCGCACCGGCGATCGAGGCGTGCAGACAAAGAGGGAATGGGAATGGGAGGCCGCCGCAACCCGGCGTGTCCAGGGAATGACCGGACACTTCCGGCGGCAGGCCTGGCATCGCGGGCGCCGGTTCGGCATGCGGGAGGATCGGCGTGACGGGCCGTCCGGGGAACGATATCCGTGCGGAACCACGGGCTCACGCACATGCGCATCGCGGGTCCGGCGCGGCCGTCCGAAACACGTGACGCGGTGAAACAGCCGGCCCCGGATCGTCGCACGTCGGGTCGTGCGGCGATCCGGGGCCGGTCAGGCGCGTTGGCGAACGTCGGTCAGGCGTCGCTCATCATCAGCAACTGCGCACCGTCGGCGACCTGGTCGCCGACGCCGTACAGCACCTCCGCGACGACGCCCGCATTCGGCGCGCCGATCGTGTGCTCCATCTTCATCGCTTCCATCACGATCAGCGGCGTGCCGGCCTCGACCTTCTGGCCGGGCTCGACCAGCACCGCGATCACCTTGCCGGGCATCGGCGCGGTCAGGCGGCCGCCGCCCTGCTCCACGTCACCCGCATGCGCAAGCAGGTTGCGCCATTCGAACGTCTCGGCCGCGCCCTGCGTGAACACATGGAACGTATCGCCGTCCGCGTACACGCGGCCGCTGCTGCGCACGCCGCCGAGCGTCACGTCGAATTCGAGCGGCGTCGCGCCGCGCGTCCATGCAAACGGCTGCGCGGCCGCGTCGCCGATCGCGAGGCGCGCACCGGCGCCGTCGCTTTCATACGCGATCGTCACGTCCGCTTCGCGATCGACCGCATGCCATTCGAGCGTACGACGATAGCCGCCGTTCAGCCGCCAGTCCGGCAGCGCGCCCCACGGCGACGCCCCCTGCGCGGCCGCCCCGCGTTCGCGTGCGAGCAGCGCCGCGCACGCAAGCGCCAGCGTTGCGCGCGGCGGCTGTTGCGGCGCGAACAGCGCCTCGTGGTTGCGCTCGATCAGGCCCGTGTCGAGGTCGGCCGTCGCGAACGGGGCGCACGCGACGATCCGCTGCAGGAACGCGGCGTTCGTATGCAGGCCGACCACCTCGCACGCACGCAGCGCGCGCAGCATCAGGCCCAGCGCTTCCGCCCGATCCGTGCCGTGGACGATCAGTTTCGCGATCATCGGATCGTAGAACGGCGTGATCGCATCGCCTTCGCGCACGCCGCTGTCGACGCGCACCGCCGCGCCGATGGCGAACTCGACGCCGGCCGGCAGCCGCAGGTGCTTCAGCGTGCCCGTCGACGGCAGGAAGCCGCGCGCGGGGTTCTCCGCGTAAAGCCGCGCCTCCAGCGCGTGGCCCTGCACGCGCAGTGCGTCCTGCCGCAGCGGCAGCGGCTCGCCCGACGCGACGCGCAGTTGCCATTCGACCAGATCGAGCCCCGTGACCATTTCGGTGACCGGGTGCTCGACCTGCAGACGCGTGTTCATTTCCATGAAGTAGAACGCGTCGCCGGTCATGATGAATTCGACGGTGCCCGCGCCGACATAGCCGACCGCGCGCGCGGCCGCGACCGCCGCCTCGCCCATCGCGCGGCGCACGTCGCCGGGCAGGCCCGGCGCCGGCGCTTCCTCGAGCACCTTCTGGTGACGGCGCTGCACCGAGCAGTCGCGGTCGAACAGGTACACGGTATTGCCGTGCGTGTCGCCGAACACCTGCACCTCGACGTGGCGCGGCCGCGTCAGGTATTTCTCGATCAGCACGCGGTCGTTGCCGAAGCTGCTCGCGGCCTCGCGCTGGCACGACGCGAGCGCCGCCGGGAAATCGTCGGAGCGCTCGACCACGCGCATCCCCTTGCCGCCGCCACCCGCGCTCGCCTTCAGCAACACCGGGTAGCCGATCGCATCGGCTTCGCGATGCAGGTGGGCCGCGTCCTGGTCGTCGCCGTGGTAGCCGGGCACGAGCGGCACGGCGGCCGCATGCATCAGCGCCTTCGCGGCGGCCTTCGAGCCCATCGCCGCGATCGCGTCGACCGGCGGCCCGATGAAGACGATGCCGGCCGCTTCGCACGCATGCGCGAAATCCTCGTTCTCCGACAGAAAGCCGTAGCCGGGATGGATCGCCTGCGCGCCGGTCGCGCGCGCGGCTTCGATGATGCGCTCGATGCGCAGGTAGCTGTCCGCGGCGGCCGGGCCGCCGATGTGCACGGCTTCGTCGCACGCGGCCACGTGCTTCGCGTTCGCGTCCGCGTCGGAGTAGACGGCGACGCTCGCGATCCCGAGACGTTTGCAGGTCGCGGCGACGCGGCACGCGATTTCGCCGCGGTTGGCGATCAGAATCTTGTCGAACATGGCTTCGATGTCGTCCGGAAAGAGGGGGGCACGCGATCTGCGCGATCAATCACGCCACGACGGCGTGCGCTTTTCGAGGAAGGACGCAATCCCTTCGCGCGCCTCCGCGCCGGCGCGGGTGCGCGCGATCCAGTCGGCGGTCTGCTCGATCAGCGTCGCGTCGAGCGGGCGGCCGGCCACGTCGGCCACGAGCCGCTTGCATGCGCGCACCGCGTCGGGGCCGTTCGCGACGAGCGTCGCGGCCAGTTTCGCCACCGCGTCGTCGAGCGCCTCGGCCGGCACCGCGTCGTGAATGAAGCCGAGCGACGCCGCGCGTGCGCTGTCGAACACCTCGGCCGTCGTGAAGTAGCGGCGCGCCGCGCGCTCGCCCATCGCGCGCACCACGTACGGCGCGATCGTCGCGGGAATCAGCCCGAGCCGCGCTTCCGACAGGCAGAACTTCACGCCGTCGGCGGCAATCGCGATATCGGCCGCAGCCACCAGGCCCACCCCGCCCGCATAGGCATCGCCATGCACGCGCGCGATCACCGGCTTGCCGCAGCGATGGATCGCCTCGAGCATCCGCGCGAGCTTGCGCGCGTCGGCGCGGTTCTCGTCGTCCGAGTAACCGGCCATCTTCTTCATCCAGTTCAGGTCCGCGCCCGCGCAGAACGCGACGCCTTCCGCCGCGAGCACGATCGCGCGCACGCCTGCGTGCGCGTCGAGCCATTCGAACGCGGTGGTCAGCTCCGCGATCGTCGTCTCGTTGAACGCGTTGCGCACGTCGGGACGCGCGAGCGTGACGGTCGCCACGCGGCCGGCTTCGCTTACCTTGATCGTTTCGTATCGCATCGGTCAGTTCTCCCGGCCGTTACATGCGGAACACGCCGAAGCGCGTCTCGTCGATCGGTGCGTTCATCGACGCGGCGAGGCCGAGCCCGAGCACGTCGCGCGTCTGCGCGGGGTCGATCACGCCGTCGTCCCACAGCCGCGCGCTCGCGTAGTACGGATGGCCCTGGCGCTCGTACTGATCGCGGATCGGCTGCTTGAACGCGTCCTCCTCTTCGGGCGACCACGCGCCGCCCTTCGCCTCGATGCCGTCGCGGCGCACCGTCGCGAGCACCGACGCGGCCTGTTCGCCGCCCATCACCGAGATACGTGCGTTCGGCCACATCCACAGGAAGCGCGGGCCGAAGGCACGGCCGCACATCCCGTAGTTGCCGGCGCCGAACGACCCGCCGATGATCACCGTGAACTTCGGCACCTTCGCATTCGACACGGCCGTCACCATCTTCGCGCCGTGCCGCGCGATGCCCTCGTTCTCGTACTTGCGCCCGACCATGAAGCCGGTGATGTTCTGCAGGAACACGAGCGGAATCTTGCGCTGGCAGCACAGCTCGATGAAGTGCGCGCCTTTCACCGCCGATTCGGAGAACAGGATGCCGTTGTTCGCGACGATCCCGACCGGGTGGCCCCAGATGTGCGCGAAGCCCGTGACGAGCGTCGTGCCGTAGCGCGCCTTGAATTCGTCGAACTCGGAATCGTCGACGATCCGCGCGATCACCTCGCGCACGTCGAACGGCTTGCGCGTGTCGACCGGGATCACGCCGTACAGGCTCTTCGCATCGTAGCGCGGCGCCTTCGGCTCGCGCAGCGCCACCGGCGACGCGATCTTCGGCGCGAGGTGATCGACGATGTTGCGCGCGATCGACAGCGCATGCGCGTCGTTTTGCGCGAGATGGTCGGCCACACCCGACAGGCGCGTATGCACGTCGCCGCCGCCGAGATCCTCGGCGCTCACTTCCTCGCCGGTCGCGGCTTTCACGAGCGGCGGACCGCCGAGGAAAATCGTGCCCTGGTCCTTCACGATGATCGACTCGTCGCTCATCGCCGGCACGTATGCGCCGCCCGCCGTGCACGAGCCCATCACGACGGCGATCTGCGCGATCCCCGCCGCCGACATCGTCGCCTGGTTGAAGAAGATGCGGCCGAAGTGATCGCGATCGGGAAACACGTCGTCCTGGTTCGGCAGGTTCGCGCCGCCCGAATCGACGAGGTACACGCACGGCAGCCGGTTTTCGGCGGCGATCTCCTGCGCGCGCACGTGCTTCTTGACCGTTATCGGGTAGTAGGTGCCGCCCTTGACCGTCGCGTCGTTGCACACGATCACGCATTCGCGGCCGGCGATCCGGCCGATCCCGGTAATGACGCCCGCGCCCGGCGCGTCGTCGTTGTACATGCCGTTCGCCGCGAGCTGCGAGAACTCGAGGAACGGCGCGCCCGGATCGAGCAGTTGCGCGATGCGCTCGCGCGGCAGCAGCTTGCCGCGCGACAGATGCTTGTCGCGCGCGGCCTGGCCGCCGCCCTGCGCGAGCTGTTCGATCTTCGCGCGCAGATCGGCGACGACCGCCTCGAGCGCGGCGGCGTTCGCGCGGAAGTCTTCCGAGCGCGGGTTCAGTTTCGATTCGATGATCGGCATCGACGGGGCTCCGTTCGCGTGACGTGGGGCGTTACATCGTTTCCGCGAACAGCTCGCGGCCGATCAGCATCCGGCGGATCTCGCTCGTGCCGGCGCCGATCTCGTACAGCTTCGCGTCGCGCCACAGGCGCCCGACCGGGTATTCGTTGATGTAGCCGTTGCCGCCAAGGATCTGGATCGCCTCGCCGGCCATCCACGTCGCCTTCTCGGCCGTGTAGAGGATCACGCCCGCGCAGTCCTTGCGCACCTGGCGGATGTGGTCGGTGCCGGCCGAATCGAGGTGGCGGCCGACCGCGTACAGGTACGCGCGGCATGCCTGGAACGTGGTGTACATGTCGGCGACCTTGCCCTGGATCAGCTGGAATTCGCCGATCGCCTGGCCGAACTGCTTGCGGTCGTGGATATACGGCACCACCGCGTCGAGGCACGCGGCCATGATGCCCGTCGGGCCGCCCGACAGCACCGCACGCTCGTAGTCGAGCCCGCTCATCAGCACCTTCACCCCGCCGTTGAGCTGACCGAGGATGTTTTCCTCCGGCACTTCGACATCCTGGAACACCAGCTCGCCCGTATGCGAGCCGCGCATGCCGAGCTTGTCGAGCTTCTGCGCGACCGAGAAGCCCTTCATCCCCTTCTCGACGATGAACGCGGTGATGCCGCGCGGGCCGGCTTCGATGTCCGTCTTCGCGTAGACGACAAGCGTGTCGCAATCGGGGCCGTTGGTGATCCACATCTTCGTGCCGTTCAGCACGTAGCGATCGCCGCGCTTGTCGGCGCGCAGCTTCATGCTGACGACGTCGGAACCCGCATTCGGCTCGCTCATCGCGAGCGCGCCGATGTGTTCGCCCGACACGAGCTTCGGCAGGTATTTCTGCTTTTGCGCGTCGGTGCCGTTGCGGTGAATCTGGTTCACGCACAGGTTCGAGTGCGCGCCGTACGACAGGCCGATCGACGCCGACGCGCGCGAGATCTCTTCCATCGCGACCATGTGCGCGGTGTAGCCCAGGTTCGCGCCGCCGTATTCCTCGGCCACCGTCATGCCGAGCACGCCGAGATCGCCGAATTTCTTCCACAGATCCATCGGAAACTGGTCGGTCCGGTCGACCTCCGCCGCGCGCGGCGTGATTTCCTTCGCCGCGAACGTCGCGACGGCGTCGCGCAGCATCTCGATGTCCTCACCGAGCATGAATTGCACACCGGGCAGGTTGATCATGTCTCCTCCGTCTCCAGAAAGTGTGTGGCACTCACCGATTTCTGAGTTTCGCTCAGATCGAATGAATGCGCAGATTCATTGACCAATACAGCGGAAATTTTGCACAGTTTCGCGCCTCCTCGGGTCGGGCGTCAATAGTTTTTTGAGTGTTACTCAGATATCATGCCGAGATGACAGCCGCTACCGCCGACACCATGACCGCCACCGTCAAAGCCGACCGCGCCGACGCGCCGCGCGCGCCCGCCGGGCGCAAATCCCAGCAGCGCGTGCAGGACATCCTGCGCGCCGGTCGTGAAGTGTTTGCCGAAAAAGGTTACGAACATGCGACGGCCGCCGAGATCGCGCAGCGCGTCGGCGTCTCCGAGGCGACGGTCTTCAGCTACTTCCGCGGCAAGCGCGAGCTGTGTGCGCGCGTCATCGCGGACTGGTACGACGAAATCATCGCCGCATTCGAACACGGGATGCCCCAGGATGCGTCGGTGCAGCAGCAGTTCGCGTTCATCGTGCGCACCCACCTGCGGCTGATGCTGGTGAACGGCACGGGGCTGTGCGCGCTGGTGCTGTCGGAAGGCCGCGCGAAGCAGCATGCGCTGAGCGACGAGCTCACCGCGCTGCAGCGCCGCTATACGGCGCCGCTGATGGACGTGCTCGCGCGCGGCCAAGCGGCCGGGCAGGTCCGCGCGGATCTGCCGCTGAGCCTGCTGCGCTCGATGGTGTTCGGGCCGATCGAGCACGTGCTGTGGGACGCGATCCTCGGGCACCGCAAGCTCGATACGGAGGCGACGGCCACGCAGCTCGTCGACATGCTGTGGGCCGCCGTGCAGCCGCCCGCGCCGGAACAGGCGGCGCTCGTGCGGTTCAGGAACGAAGTCGCGGAAGCGATGCGGCGGCTCGAAGGCGACGGCACGCGCGGGTGACGCGCGGCCGCCGGACGGCGGCACTGCGATGCCGCCGCCGTGGCGCGCCGGTCAGTTGGCGAGGCGGCAGTGCGTCAGCTTCAGTCCCGGCAGCACGGGAGCGTCGATATAGCCTTCATTCAGGCAACTGAAGCGAAAGGCCGCCGACGTGACGAACGGCTTGATCTCGCCGCCGGGGAATTTCGGCTTCAGCGCATCCTGGTCGGCCACGTCGAAATGCGTGTCGAACTGCTCGCCGTCCGCCGTCAGCGCGCCGAAATACGTGCCGCCCGGGTCGCCGCCCATCCGGATCACGGCGCCGACGAACACGAGGCGCTTGCCGTCGTACTTCGTCTTCGCGGCGGCCATGTCCTGTGTATAGGCTTCGATCACGGCGCCGTAATGGGCGTCGATCGCGGGTCCGGCGTCCGAAGCCGCGCAAGCGGTCTCGTGAACGCCCGCCAGCAGCGTGCATGCCGCAAGCGCGGCCGCCGCGAACGGCGCGGAAATCTTCTTCATGGGTGGTCTCCCGTCCAGCGTGGTGGTTGAAGTGATTGAAGCCCGGCGCAATGCCGGATGAATTCGCTTCCGTTGCTTTAATCGTTCGAATGGCGGATGACGGCTGCGATCACTTCATCGCCCGCATGGTCGTGCGCGGTGCGTGGCGCCGCGCGGAACGCGACGTGACAGGAAGATGACATGGTGCGGCCCCCGGTTCTCTCATTGAATTTCATTGCGTCTGATTTTGGCCGCTACGGTAGCAGGCAGGTGACTGACGTGCAATATCGGATTGCTACGGCGATCTGAATGCTTACCGTGAACATCTGTTAAACGGTGGGGCCTCCGCCGGAAACGACGAGCGTCGCACCACAGCTTGTGCTGCTGCCGTGGCGGGCAATTCGGCGTCCGCACACCGTCCCGAAACCACCTTCAGTGATGACCCCCGGACCGTGCAACGGACACGATACCGTATCACCGACACACGCGACCGGACGACCATCGACGACGACGCCTGCGTTAGCCGACGTCACCTCCCCTCCATGTGTCGTCGACGTACCAATGGTTGCAATTGGTGCTGGCATTCAGGTATTCCTCAACTTAATTACCCCTCTCTTCCAAAGCATCAATATCTGACTATCGGTTTTTCGCCTTCTATTTTCTATCAGGCTTTCCAAAATAATTCGCCAGCCCGGAACAAACGCAGAGATAACCGACCGCACAGATGAAAAATAGCCAGCCTCCCCCAAGGTGTCTTTTCACCGGCTCATAAAAAAAAGCCAGGGGTGCAAAAAAAATGATGTACAGCCATGTCTTGCTTACTCTTCGCATTTCCTCTCCTCGCCAAGCACACACTTCCCGCCTTGTTTGACGCCCTGCCATGCTCCTTGAACGGCGAGTTCCTTACCGATCGCAGACTTCTTTGCACTCACTCTTGCTTGCAGCTTGGCGGCACGATTTGCTGTCCTTCCGGTCTGCCTGGATAACACCTTTAGTACTGCAGCCGTAGATATAGCAAATCGGGAGGTACGCAGCCGCGTCGTCGGCAATGGCATTGCTGGGCGCGATACTGGTGCCTGCGACGCCATATGGACCACGCCAGCACGTACTTGACCTAGTAAGCCACATCAGCCTGCGTATCTCTTGCACGCTGAGTGGTACCGAACCTTCAGGTGTTTTTTTGCCGCGTACCCTCAGGACCACGAGCACGGCATGGGCCAGCAAGGATAGCGTGATGTGGCGATACCAGCCATGCCATCGGCGCACCTCGTATTGATCAAGCCCGCATTCGCCTTTGGTCGCCTCGAAGCCGGTTTCGATTTCCCATCCGCGACCCGCGACGTTGGCCAAGGTTTGCCGTGTCGCCTTGCTGCGCGGCGCGTACACGACGTAATACGCATGTTCGCGTTTCTCATCAAGGCTGCGCCGCACCAACAGGTAGTGCCTGAAGCGACGCTCTTCGGCGATAATCTGCAAACGCCACAGTGGGGTTAGTGGCCAGTCATACAGGCGCTCCCCCTTGGCACCAGCGCCCGCTGACAGGCGTCGCCACGCCCGTGCCGGCAGGGATTCGGCGATCTGGTCGGCGCGTACGTAGTCGGGACCCTGCCACCACAGTGGTTCGTTCTTCGCGACGGCGAGCACAAACGACTGGTCACGCGATTCGAGCCACAACCTCAGGTGACGATCGCCGCCGTAAACTTCATCACCCGTGACCCAGCCACACGGCACGCCTGCGTCCAGCGCACGTTCAAGCATGCTGCGCGCGAGCTGCGGCTTCGTTGCAAACTCCACCGATTCGGGAATGCCCGCTGCTTCGCAACGCACACGGTCATCGGTCCACGCCTTTGGCACATACAGTTCGCGGTCGACAAACGCACTACCACCACGACCGGCATAGCAAAAAAACACGCCGATCTGGCTGCTCTCGATACGGCCTGCGGTGCCACTGTACTGGCGTTGAACACCAACAGAGTGCTGCCCCTTCTTGACGAACCCGGTCTCATCCACGATCAGCACCGCGTCACGTTCACCCAGTTGCTCAACAACATACTCCCGCAATACATCGCGTGCGGCATGGGCATCCCACTGCGCTCGCTCCAACAGGTGCTGAACACCATCGAGTGTCGATTCACCAATCCATTCGGCGAGTTGCCAGCCGTTTTTACGCTCGACCGCGCCAAGCAGGCCCTTCAAGTAGCGAGCGCCCGTTGTCGGGGTTCGGGGCGCCTGAACAGTTCTCCGAGTCGCCGATGCAGCGACTCCAGCTCGTGCTCCCACGTCTTTGCACGTCGAATACATAGTTCACTTTGGAAGTCATCCTAATTATTTTTAGTACAATATATCTACTAATGAATCGGGTTACCCCGTCATCCCTCAGCCGCTGGCAACGGGTTATTCGCTCGACGTGTACTCAATCGATGCCGTCTACCTGGGCGAACGAATGCCGGCCGAACAGGAGGTAACGACGTCGACGACGGGTCGTATCTCGGATTTTGCCGTAAAGCCGTATTCGGATTTCGGTCATAGCAGCCCTTCCGCACCGTCGGCCGTCTACTGGAAAGTATCTCGAACGCCGTATGCGGAAAATCACGAGACTCGCAGACAGCATCTGTTGTCGTTGATCGACATACACGGAGAAAGTGTCTGCCCCGATCGACCACAAATTGACGTTGACGTCTCTGCGACCAACGGGGATCTGCCGTCCCGTTTGCCCATCGGTGCTCCAGACAGTGATCTACTCCACGAAGGCTCGGCACTCGCCTGCCCGATCGCGCTGCTGACACGGCCAACGCTGCCAAACTCCTTGCCGCGCGGGCAAAATAACTTATGGCGCGTGCTAGCTGCGATGACAGCGCAACCATTCAATCTAACGCAATCGGGTCTGCACGCACTTAAGGAGTTTCTCGGACTACACCTGCCGAGCACGACCGCAATCGCACGACGCAACATAGATACAATTTCACGGCTGGAACACAAACCCGCCGTCAGATGGATGGCCATCGACGGTCACTTTCCGTCGTTCGTGCGCGGCATCGAAATTTTTCTGTTCCTAAACGAAGACACTCTTCGCGATGTAGCGCTTAGTGCGTTTGCACCGGTACTTGACCGGCTTTTCGCGCCTTATGCGCCGGCAAATGGCTTCATCCAATTGATCGTTCGTTCCACACAGACAGGTGAGGATCTCTTTCGCGCCCCGCCGCGCCCAGGGACACGTGCACTGATCTGAACTACGACAGATCCCCGGTAACCGACCGGGATCGTGCCGACGTACTTCCCGCGCAACAGTTACTCAATTGCTCCTCCGGGTTGATCGGCTGCACTCGTCGGCAGCGCATCCGCTATCCCCGCTCCTTCCGCGGTGGATTCAGCATCCGTCGCGAGTACCGATTCTCGCGAAGTGCAGTTCGATCGACCCTCCACGAGACAACGTGCGATCCCTGCCCGCCGATGTACGCCCAGTTCGGCCGGACGCCGATACGCACCACACGGTATTTATTGAAAACGATTCTCATTCGCAATATCATGCCACCTCTAGCTATACCAAGCCGCTCACGCGGCCGAGCAATCCTTAGCACTCCATCGATCATAGATTCATGCATTCACTCCGAACGCCCCGTCGCGGCAGCATGCTCCGTCCGTGGCGCACAAGTCTGCACACCCTAGTCACCTTCTGCATCGCGAGCGGCACCCATGCGTCCGCCGCCGAAAACGCCGCCGCCGAGCCCGCCGAGCCGACCTCTTCCGCCAGGCCATCCGCGCGGCCGGCCGTGCGCCAGCTCCCGGCGATCAGCGTCAACGCGGCCGCGACCGTCGATCCGACAGTCGGCTATCAGCCGCGCACCACGAGCATCGCGGGCGGCAGCGACCGACCGCTAAAGGAGATTCCGCAATCGGTCGCGGTGGTCAGCAGCAGCGTGATGCAGGACCAGCAGGCGCGTTCGCTCGACGACGTGCTCGGCAACATCAGCGGCGTCACCCAGACGAACACGCTCGGCGGCACGCGCGACGCGTTCATCAAGCGCGGCTTCGGGTCGAACAACGACGGCTCGGTGCTCGTCGACGGCGTGCGCACGCCGGTGCTGCACAGCTATCTCGCGACGATCGACCGCGTCGAGGTGCTGAAGGGCCCGGCGTCGCTGCTGTACGGGATGCAGGATCCGGGGGGCGTGATCAACCTCGTCACGCGCAAGCCGGAAGACACGTTCGGCGGCTCGATCTCCGCATCGCGCACGAACCACGGCGGCAGCAGCGCGCAGTTCGATCTCACGGGCCCGCTCGGCAAGCCGGGCCAGGTCGCGGGCGGCACGCTCGCGTTCCGGCTCACCGGCGAATACGACACGAGTCGCTACTGGCGCAGCTTCGGCCGCGAGCGCAACGCGCTGATCGCGCCCGCGCTGTCGTGGCACGACGCGAACACGTCGATCGACGTCAGCTACCAGTACGTCGACTACACGATGCCGTTCGATCGCGGCACCGTGCTCGTGAACGGCCAGCTCGACGACGCGCTGCGCTACCGCCGCTACGAGGAAGCGTGGTCGCAGAGCAGCGGCATCCAGGAAACGCTGCGTACGCGCATCGAGCACCGCTTCTCCGAGGCGTGGCGCGTGCGCGCGACCTACGGCTGGGGCCGCGACCGCTACGACCAGTACATCACCCGCGCGACCGCGTTCAACAGCAGGACCGGTGCGATGACGCGCTCGTCCGATGCGAACCTCGGACGCAACGACTCCGACCAGATCGCGACGCTCGGCCTGCTCGGCAACGTGACGCTCGCCGGGATGAACCACGCGATCTATATCGGCGGCGAATACGAGCGGCAGCGCAGCTTCCGCGGCGACACGATCCGCGGCAAGGTGTCCCCGGGCTTCGACCTCTACGATCCCGTCTACGGCATGCTCGCGCCGGGGGGCACGCCCAACCCGAAGCAAAGCGACTCGCGTTCGGTCGTGCATGCGTATTCGACGATCGTGCAGGACTCGGTGAAACTCACCGACCGCCTCACCGCGGTGGGCGGGCTGCGCTGGGAAAACTGGCAGCAGGAATCGGGGATGGGCCGGCCGTTCGTGTTCGCCGACCGCTCGCACGGCAACGTGTGGCTGCCGCAGTTCGGTCTCGCGTATGCGCTGACGCCTTCGCTGACCGCCTATGCGAACGTGAGCCGCTCGTTCAAGCCGAACGTCGCATCGAACGTCGCCGCGCCGCTTGCGCCGGAGTACGGCCGCGTGCTCGAGGCCGGGCTGAAGTTCAGCCTGAAACCCGCGATCACCGGCACGCTCGCGGTCTACCAGATCGACAAGCGCAACGTCGCGGTCACGGTCGGCGACATCACGTCGACGATCGGCACCGCGCGCTCGCGCGGGATCGAGCTCGACGTCGCCGGGCAGATCACACGTCACCTCAGCGTGATCGGCAGCTATGCCTATACGAATGCGACCGATCGCGACAGCAACACGCCGCTCGCCAACGTCGCGCGCCACACGGGCAGCCTGTTCGCCGTGTACGACACGGCCATCGCGAACCTGCCCGGCCGCTGGCGCTTCGGCGGCGGCGCGCGCCTCGTCGGCGCACGTTCCGGCGACACCGCGAACAGCTTCACGCTGCCCGGCTACGTAACCGTCGATGCGTTCGCGGCCTACGAAACGACGATCGGCAAGTTCCCGACGCGCTTTCAGCTCAACGTGAAGAACCTGCTCGACAAGACCTACTACCCGTCGAGCAACAGCAACCTGATCGTCGCGGTCGGCGAGCCGCGGCTCGTCACGCTGACGACGACGGTGTCGTTCTGATGGCCTGATGTTCCGATGGCCTGATGCGTGCGTGGGTCGGCCCGAACGCGGCAGCCCACGTACAACGCCCGCATCCACAGCCGCTCGCTACGCGTAGCGGCTCGCCCATTCTCCCCGGCACGTCATCCCCGCCGCTTCGCGACCTGTCACGGCGAATCCGCGCGCGTGATGCCGGGCAACAACGAA
This sequence comes from Burkholderia sp. MSh2, assembly GCF_000731655.1. Lineage (NCBI taxonomy): Bacteria > Pseudomonadati > Pseudomonadota > Betaproteobacteria > Burkholderiales > Burkholderiaceae > Burkholderia > Burkholderia sp. MSh2. Next base: position 34,867 of record NZ_JPGM01000040.1, read on the forward strand.
CCACCCGGCAACAAAACATCGCCCCATCACCGGGCGAAACGAAAACGACAGCGACGCGCCCCGTTGCTCGCCGCCGACACCCGCGCCAGATTCCGCTTGACCGGCGTCTCGCGCGACACGTAACGCCATCATCCACGCGCCTCTCCGGCGCCCGCTTCGCCGCCCGCAAAAATGCATCCGGACGATGCAATTCTGCCCGCTCCCGAACCGCATCGCACACCGTATGATCGCCCCGGCCTTGCCTCAGGGCTGCCCTATGCGCGCCGTCATGTCCCTCCGCTCACGCGCTTCGCCCCAACCACCCAGCAAACATGTCCAACTTCTCACTCATCCTCGTCGTCTCCATGTTGAGCACCTTTGGCCTGATCGCGTCCGACGTCTACCTGCCCGCGATGCCGTCGATGGCCCACGAATTCTCGATCAGCGCGTGGCAGATGCCGCAAACGGTATCGGCCTACCTGATCGCGCTCGCCTGTGCGCAGCTGTTCTACGGCCCCCTCTCCGATCGATGGGGACGCAAACCCGTGCTGACGGCCGGGATCCTCCTGTACATCGCCGGCTCGATCGGCTGCGCAAGCTCGGGCGGCTTCGCGAGCCTGCTCGGCTGGCGCATCCTCGAAGCGCTCGGCGCGGCGTCCGGTCTCGTCATCGGGCGCGCGATCATCGCCGACACCTGCGACAGGAACGCATCCGCGAAGGTCTACAGCATCGTGTATCCGCTCGTGTCGCTGTCCCCGGCAATCGCGCCCGCGATCGGCGGATACCTGGCGGCGTGGTTCGGGTGGCGCAGCGATTTCCTGTTCGTCGCCGCGTTCGGCGTCGTCGCACTCGCGCTCGTGCAGTTTCTTCTGAAGGAAACGCGCCCGCCGGTCGCACCGGGGCAACATCGTGCCGCGCCGCTGGCCGGCTTCTCCAACGTGCTCGGGGATCGCGCGTTCATCCGCTACACGCTCGTCGTCTGTGCAATCTATTGCGCGTGGTTCGTCTACCTGACGCAGTCGCCGTTCATCTTCTCGGGCCTCGGCCTGTCGGAACAGCAAAGCGGCTGGCTCTACCTGCCGCTGACCGCCGGCATCGTTTCCGCCAACCTGGTCTCGCGCCGGATGCTCGACCGGCTCGCCTACGACTCGATCGTCATGGCCGGCGTGGGCTGCTTCGTCGCGGGCGGTATCGCGTTCGTCCTGTGCGAATCGTTGCACGTCAGAGGCGTCGTCGCGATCGTGCTGCCGATGTTGCTCGTCAGCCTGTCGAACGGATCGTCGCTGTCGCTCGCGGTTTCGGGCGCCATCGCGAGCGAACACGGGCGCGCCGCCACCGCGTCCGGGCTGGTCGGGTTCTTCCAGATCGGCAGCGCGTCGCTCGCGGCCACCCTGTCGGGCGGACTGCTCGGTACCGGCAGCCACGTGCTCGCCACGGCCATCCCGTTCTTCGCGATCGTCGCCGCCGTCGCGATCGTGCCCCGCTGGCATGCCGCGCGGCGCACGCCGTCGATGCGCAAGACCCAGCCGCGCTGAGCACGCGGCCTCGCGCCCGCGAACGGCCGGCCGCTATCGATAACGGTCGAACGACGCCGCGATCGCGGCGGTCACCGCCCGCACGCGCGCGGTCCGGTTCAGGTCCGTATGCGAGACGAGCCAGACCTGGTACGGTGCGGCTCGCGTCCGGTCGGGCCAGAGCCGCACCAGCGAATCGTCGTCGTGCGCCATGTACGACGGAAGCTCGCCGATGCCGATGCCCGAACGGATCGCGGTCGCCAGCATCAGGCTCGAACTCACTTGCGCGACCACGCGGCCGCCCTCCATCGGCTCGCCGCACAGCGTGTGGCCCTGGTTGGACGTGACGGAAGGCTGATAGACGACCAGGTCGTGCCCCGCGAAAGCCGCCCCGATCTCGGGGGCGCCGCGCGCATCCAGATACTCGCGACTCGCGAACAACCCGACGTCCCATTCGGCCAGTTTGCGGCGAACGAGATCGGGGTTCTCCGGCATCACGGTCCGGATCGCGAGATCCGCATCGCGCCGCGTCAGGTTGAGCACCTGCACGGTGGTCGTCAGGACCACGTGGACCCCGGGGCATGTCTGCCGTAGCTCCCGTATCGCCGGCACGACGAAATCCATCGCCAGCGAATCGGTCGTCGTCACCCGGACCTCGCCTTCGAGCCGGTCGTCCGAACCGTGCGCGCCCCGCTCGAACTCGCACGCCGCCCGCTCCATCGCTTCCGCCGCGCGCAGCGAATGCTCGCCGATCTGCGTCAGCGCATAGCCCGACGACGTCTTCAGAAACAGCTTCGCACCCAGCGCCTTCTCCAGTGCGGTCAGCCGCCGCCCCACCGTCGCCTGATCGACATCGAGAACGACCGCGGCCTCGCGCAGCGTCCCCGCGCGATGAACCGCCAAAAAGACCCGTGCATCGTCCCAATTCATGAATAACGCTCTCTCTCGACAAAGCCCTGTTGCTTCGTCCGGGACCGATTATACAAGCCGGGCATCGACCATTCCGACCATACGATCAGGCATCCGAATCAATTGGATCTCCCGCGACTTCCCGATGCGACTCGTCCGCCGCGTCCCGAGCCAACGCACATCGGCTCGCCACAACGTCGCGACGGTTCGGCGACTGAATGCGTCGCGCACGGCAACCGCCGGGGGAACCCGGCGACGCCAGCCGGAAGCCGTCCGGTCGCCAGCCGACACGACGAAGCAACGAAGCGACGAAGCGACGAAGCGACGAAGCAACAATACACACATCCCTCCCGCGGCCGTCGCCTCAATCATCGGACCCCCGAATACCTCCCATCCGCTATCGCGATTTCCGCTGTCACCGGGATGCCTCTAGACTGGCTACGCCGCACGGCACCGCGGCACGCCCCACAAAAACGATTCCGGGAGATACCCCATGTCCGACCGGCAGGCGCGCCGAGGCGCGCTCAAGACACTCGGCCTCGCGGCCGGCACCGCATTGCTCGCGGCCACGCGCCAGGCTCATGCCGCCGCCCCCGAAACCGGCGCGCTGCTGCCCGGCGGCGCGACCCGCCTCGCCGACCTCACGCGCCGCCTCGCGGCCGCGCCGCGACGGCGCGATTTCAAGACGGTGCCGATGATCCTCGAGCGCCCCGATCAGTGGGATCACGCGGCGCTGGCCGAAGTGATCGGTTATCGCGGCGGGCCGAAGCAGGCGTGGGACAACACCGATCTCGGCGGCCCGTGGCTGAACCTGATGCGCAATTCGCTGAACGCGCAGATCTGGTCGTACGGCCATCCGGATTTCCTCGTCGTGTCGGCGACGCACGGCAGCGCGCACCTCGCGCTGTTCGACCAGGCCGCGTGGGACAAATACGGCCTCGCGAAATTCGCCGGCGCCGCGTTCCCGGCCAACACGCTGCTCGACGCGAAGCCCGCGCAATCGAACGGCGCGCAGGATCACGAGTCGCCCGACGGCGCGTTCTCGCTGCACGACAACAGCATTGCCGCGCTGCAGCAGCGCGGTGTCGTGTTCCTGTCGTGCCACAACGCGATCTGGGAGCTCGCGGACCGGCTCGACGGTGCGAACGCGAACCCCGACAAGCTGCCGCTCGACGCGCTCGCCGCCGACCTGACCAACCACGTGATTCCGTCGGCAATCGTCACGCCGGGTGCGGTCGGTACGCTGCCCGAGCTGCAGCTGGCCGGTTTCACGTACGCCAAATGAGCCCCGCGATGACATCGATCCAGACGCCCCCTTCGACACCGCGCAGCCCGCGCCGCGCGCTGCGCGCCGTGCTGGCCGCGTGGCTGTGCTGCGCATCGGCGCTGCCGCTCGCCGCGCCCGCGGACACCGCCGCAACCGTCTTTCCGCCGTGGCAGGACGGCCGCAACAACGACGCGACACGGCGCGGCCTCGAATTCACGGTGCCGCAGGTCGACGTGCTCGCCGATTTCCACGGCGACCTCACCGCGCCGAAGCTGGTGCTGTTCGTCGGCGGCAACTACTTCTTCGCGATGGCGCCGCTCGTCGCGAAGTTCGAGGAAGATCATCCCGAGTACCGCGGCCGCATCTACTGGGAAACGATTCCGCCCGGCCTGCTCGTGACGCAGATCCACGCGGGCGGCACGATCACCGTCGGCAACATGACGTGGACGGTCAGGCCCGACGCGTATTTCGCGGGGCTCGGCAAGATCGACGGGCTGATCGCGGACGGCACGCTCGAAGGCCCGGCCGTGCCGTACGTGACGAACCAGCTCGCGATCATGGTGCGCGCCGGCAACCCGAAGCACATCGCGTCGCTGAACGATCTCGCGCGGCCCGACGTGAAGCTCGCGATGCCGAATCCGGCCTTCGAAGGCGTCGCGCGGCAGATCCGCGCATCGCTCGTGAAGGCCGGCGGCGACGCGCTCGCGCGCACCGTCTACGACGACAAGGTGCGCGCCGGCACGACCGAGCTCACGCACATCCACCATCGGGAAACCGCGCTGTTCCTGATGCAGGGGCGCGCGGACGCCGGCGTGCTGTGGCAGTCCGAGGCGGCGTTCCAGGAACAGGTCGGGCATCCGCTGATGCACATCGACATTCCGGCCGAGCAGAATACGACGGCGATCTATGCGGGGGCGATGGTGAAGGACGCCCCGCACCCGGAAGCCGCACGCGCGTGGCTCGCGTTCATCCGGTCGCCGGACGCGTTCCGGATCTTCCAGCGCTACGGCTTCGGCCGATACGATGCGGCGGCGCCGCCGTCGCACCTCGCGCCCGGGCAGGACCGGCCCGCCGCGGGCTGACGGCTGACGGCCGCCGCACGCGCGCCAGACGACAAGGAGGGGACACATGAACGATACGGTCGACATACCGCGACGCCGGTTCGCGCCGCTGCTGCTCGCCGCGGCCGCGCTGCTGGCCGGCCGCGCGCACGCGGACGACGCGACGCCCGGCAGGACGATCGCGACGCAGGGCACGGCCACGGGCGTCGCCGCCTGCATCGGCTGCCACGGCAGTCATGGCGAAGGCAACGCGGCGGCCGGCTTCCCGCGCCTCGCGGGCATCCACGCCGCGTATCTGTCCGCGCAGCTCGCCGCGTTCGCGGACGGCAGCCGCCAGAGCCCCGTCATGCAACCGCTCTCGAAACAGCTGTCGCCGCGCGAACGCGACGCGGTATCCGCGTACTTCGCGAGCCTGCCCGCACCGGCCGGCGTCCCGACGCCCGACGGCGCGTCGATCGATCCGGCGAACACCGGCGCGTGGCTCGCGACGCGCGGACGCTGGTCGCAGGGGCTGCCCGCGTGCGCGCAGTGCCATGGCCCAGGCGGCCTCGGCGTGGGCGCCGCGTTTCCGCCGCTCGCGGGGCAGCCGGCCGCGTACCTCGCCGGCCAGTTGCACGGCTGGAAACACGGCCTGCGCCCGCCCGGGCCCATGGCGTTGATGCCGATGATCGCCGGCAAGCTGTCCGACGCCGACATCGACGCGGTGGCGGCCTACTATGCGCGCGGCGGCGCCGCCCAGGGAGACAAGCGATGATCGACCGCACGACGCTGATCCGCACCGCCCGCGCGACGCTGCTCGGCGCGGCCTGGCTACCCGCGCTCGCCTTCGCGGCCGCGCCGCAGGACGCTCCGGCCGCCGCCTCCACGCCCGCCGCGACCACCGCCACGGTGGCGGCGACGAAACCGTTCGCGCCGCCCGCCGAATCCGCGATCCCCGCCGACGCGTTCGGCAAGGCCGTGAAACTCGGCGAGCAGATCTTCCTGCACACGCCCGAGTTCGCGGGCAAGTACGTCGGCAACAAGCTGACCTGCGCGAGCTGCCACCTCGACGCGGGCCGCCGGCCCGACTCGAGCCCGATGTGGGCCGCGTACCTGCTGTATCCGGCGTACCGCAACAAGAACGGCCACGTGAACACGTTCGCGGAGCGCCTGCAGGGGTGCTTCCGCTACAGCATGAACGGCAAGGCGCCGCCGGCCGGCGACCCGATCCTTGTCGCGCTGGAAACCTATTCGTACTGGCTCGCGACAGGCGCGCCGGTCGGCGCGAAGCTGCCGGGGCAGGGTTTCCCGAAACTGCCGCCGCCCGCACGGCAGGCCGACTATGCGCGCGGCGCCGCGGTCTACACGCAGCACTGCGCGCTGTGCCACGGCGCGGACGGCCAGGGGCAGTCGAGCGGCGGCCACGCGGTCTTCCCGGCGCTGTGGGGCGCGCGCTCGTTCAACTGGGGCGCGGGAATGGGCGACATCCGCAACGCGGCCAGCTTCATCAAGGCCAACATGCCGCTCGGGCTCGGCGGCACGCTGACCGATCAGGAGGCGTGGGACGTCGCGACCTTCATGGACAGCCACGAGCGTCCGCAGGACCCGCGCTTCACGGGCTCGGTACAGGACACGCGTGCGAAATTCCACGACGCGCCCGATTCGATGTACGGGCGCAGTGTGAACGGACATGTGCTCGGCGCGCCCTGACGCCGCGTCCGAGCGGCCGGCGCGGCGCGGCCCGGGCGCTCACGGCCGCCAGCGATACACGATCATGCTCGTGCCGTTGTAGTTGTCCTTCGTGATCACGTATTCGCCGGTCGAGCGCAGGTACGCGCGGATCCCGTACATCGAGTCGACGTCGTTGCCGACGTCCATCGCCGACGCGTTCGAGTTGGTCAGCGTCGCGACGAGGGCGCCGGTGTCGAGATCGAACACGTCGACGTTCGGCACGGTGTGCACGTAGCCGACGAACAGGTAGCGGCCGGCCGCCGCGATCGATTTCGGGTTCGCGCTCGTCAGGTCGATCACCGGGTTCGGCGCGCCGGTGTTGCCGCCTTTCCAGCCGTGATAGACCTCAATGTGCCCGTTCATCGCCGTCCAGTCCCAGTTGCCCGCAAGCCCCTGCGCGAGGATCATCGTGTCGCTGTCCGACTGGTAGACGATGCGCGTGACCGGCGCCACGGTGCCCGGCACGGCGGTCGTCGACGGCTTGCCCCATGACGGCCTGCCGGTCGCGTCGAAGCCCGTCATCGGGTAACGGGTAATCGCGTCGGTTCCGTTCAGCCCGGCCCAGACGTCGCCGTTGCCGTCGATCGCGAAGCCCGCGGTGACCTGCAGCGTCGTGTTGAACGGCTTGCCCGGCAGCGAGCCGGCCGGATTCGCGATGTAGCCGCTCGCGGGGGTGAAGTAGTAGAAGTTGAAGTTGCCGGGGTTCTGGCCCGACGCGACGAGAATCCGGTTGCCGCCGATCGTCACGAGCTGGCCGAAGTGCTGGCCGCGCTGGTAGTCGTTCATGTCGAGGCGCGGGTCCTTCGGGTACGTGAACGGATCGATCGTGTTCGCGACGAACGTGCCGCCCGCCGAGCCCGTATACACGTTGTTGCCGCTGTAGAAGAACGCGCCGTCCGTCGACGGGTCGGGCGCGGCGATCGCCTCGAAGTTCAGCGCCTGCAGCTTCCATTGCAGCGCACCCGTCGGGCCGTACGCGTGGAGGTCGGTGCTGCCGTTGCGTCCGAGATCCCAGCCCCCGCCCCACGCGTTGTCGAGCACGTACAGGTTGCCGCCGGAATCCTTGCCGATGCCGACCACGCGCGTGAAGCGCTTGTCGCCGACCTGCCCCTTGATGCCCGTCGTCGTGTCGAGATAGCCGCCCTGCACGCCGAACGTGCCGATCTGCTGCGGCCCCCCGGCGAGACGGTAGATCTTGATGTTCATGTCCGGGCCCTGGTCGCCCACCATCAACTGCCCCATCGACGCATCGAAATACAGCGCCGACGGCCGCGCGCCGGCCGCCACCTGGATCGTGTTCATCAACGTGCCGGTCGGGCTGTACTGCACGACCACGCCCGCGCTCATGCGCGCCACCCACAGGTTGCCCGCCGCATCGAGCGCCAGCGCGCCGGGCCCGGTCACGCCGATGTCGCGCTGCCAGACGCCGTCCGTCGTGTAGACGCGCACGCGGTTGCCGTAGAAATCGCTCGCATACAGCAGGTTGCCGGCCGTCGCGAGGCCGGTGATCACGTCCGGGTTCGGGAGGCCCGTCCACGTGCTGACCGGGATGCGCAGGTCGCGCCGGTTCGTCGTGCGGTCGTAACGGCCGACCGAGCCGCTGCCGAAGGTGCGGTTGTAGCCGAGCGCGACGAAGATCGACGTCGCGTTGCCGGTAATCGCGCCGCCCTGGAATTCGTCGTGAATGCCGATCGTGCCCATCGTCTGGCCGTTCCGGTAAAGCGCGACGCCGCCCGCGTTCTCGTCCCAGCGCGATGCCGTGTAGACCACGCCCTCGGGCGCGACCCACATCGAGCGCGCGGCGTTGCCGACATGCGCGGCCAGCGTGCCGTACGTGTTCGCGAGCCAGTCGGTCGAGTACCCCACCTGCGCGTGGCTCGCAGGCGTCAGCATCGCCATGCACGTTCCGAGCAACACCGCGCGAATCCGTTTCATCGACATGAATAGTGCTCCCGGACGATCGTTTGCCGATACTGTAAATCGCAGCACATTAAATATGGATGATTCAGGCCGATACGCATTGCCCGTTCCCCGAATTGTTCGGCACATTTTTTGTCCGCCGCGCCACTCCGCCAGAGACGGTCAGTCCCGCTCGATGCGCCGCCGCGGCTTGCCGGGCGCACCGTTCCGGTAGGTTTCACCGGCATTTTCTTCCGCACCACACGCACGCAAATGCGTCATTTTTCCTGAAGCGACCGTATTGCCTTTTTCATTCCACAAAAACGGTTCCGATGATTACAAATCGAAATTGAAATGAAAGAGAAAAAATAATGCGCGGCTCAATCGCCATGACGCGATCCGGCGCGGCAGCAGGAATGGGGGAAAGGGAAAGGCGGGAACGCCGCGCGCCGGCCATGCCGGCACGCGGCCGCGGTCATTCGGACAATGACGTCGAACACCGGGCCGCTCCGGTCGTCGACGGATTCCGACGGCGCATCGGCGACGTCGCGGGCGCAAGCGTGCCGCGCAGCCCGTATCGGCTGCCGACACCGTTGCGCCCGCAACGATCGTGCCGCGTCGGGACAGGCGTCAGAACTTCTGGCGCAGGCCGACGCTGACGATCGCCTGCGACCGCGAATCGGACGAGTGACCGTTCGCCTTGTCGGACACCGACGCGGTCGCGGCCACCGGGTGGCCGAGCGCATCGAGCGTCATGCCCGACGCATGCTGGTACGCGCCGAGCAGGTACACGCTGGTGCGCCGCGACAGATCATAGACTGCGCCGAGCGTCACGTTGTGGTATTGCGCGCGGTCGTCGATGCCGTCGACATCGCTGCCGCGCGTGTAGCTGTAGCCCGCGAACAATTGCGTCTGCGGCCGCACGTTCCAGCGCGTGAACACGCCCGCGACGTTGAACGTCGCGCGGCCGGTGAACAGCGACTGGCCGCCGCTGCGGTACTGCACGTTGCTGTAGTTCACGCCGACGACGGCCGCGCCGAAGTCGTACGTCGCGCCGGTCGAGACGATCTGCTGCGACTGCGCACTCGCGTAGCCCTCGTTGATCGACGAGTTGAACAGGCCGTCGTCGGTGCCCTGCCACTTGCCCGTCGTCGGGTCGGTCGCGCCGGTCTTGCTGTTGTCCGCGCGCTCGTAGCCGACGCCGAACCGCAGCGGGCCTGCCGCGTACGCCGCGCCGACGCTCCACGTGTTGCGCTGCTTCATGCTGCCCGGCTGGCTGCCGAAGCCGTACAGCGCACCGAACGTGAAGCCCGAGTAGTTCGCGCTGGTGAACTTGATCGAGCTGTCGACGCGCGCGGTCTGGTCGAGATCGTCGATATCGCCCGGGTGCGCGCCGAACCCGCCGATGAACGACGACGGGCCGACCGGGCTCACGAAGTCGTCGAGCGACGTGTACTGGCGACCGAGCGTGACCGTGCCGTAACGGTCGCTGCCGACGCCGAAGAACGCCTGGCGGCCAAACTGGCGGCCGCCCTGGCCCGACGTGCCGTTCGTGATGTCGAAGCCGTTCTCGAGAACGAACAGCGCGCGCATCCCGCCGCCGAGATCCTCTTTACCCTTGATGCCCCAGCGGCTGCCGGTCAGGTTGCCGGTCGTCAGCGCGACGTCCGAATGGCCGGTGTACGCGCCCGCCGAGCCGACCCGTTCGTTGCTGCGATAGGTCACGCCTGCGTCGACGACGCCGTACAGCGTCACGGAGCTTTGCGCGGACGCGATGCCCGCGAACGAGAGCAGCAGCGGGGCTGCGATCAGTTGCTTGTTCATGATTGTGTGTCTCCGGGCGTCGAACCCGTTGTTCTGGCTGGCTGTTGCGAGTAGTGGTGACGCGCGCGGGCGACGAGATTCGCCGGCGGTGCGAGGCCGGCGCCGGCCGCGCGCGACGACGCGGCGGGCATGCCCGCTGCGGCCGCCATGGTAAATGGAACCGGTTCCATTCGAAAGCGAGACAATGAAAACAGTTTCTTGCCAGAATTGAGATAGTCGAACGGGAGCGCCGTGTACGCGATGCGCCGTGCCTGTATGCCGCGCGTGGCGCTGCGCCCCGCCGATCGTCGAACGCATCCATCGGGAGTGACTTCATGCACGAAACGACCCCGCTGCACTTCGCCGGCATCGCGCCCGCCGGCCCGGCCGGCGGCTCGCGCTGCGGCGTGCGCCGCGCGGCCCGCGGCTTCGCGGGCGCAATGCGGTCCGGCCGCGCGCTGCCCGGCGCACACGCGGCGCAACCGCCGAAGCGCGCCGGCGTGCCGTGCCTCGACCGCACGGACGGCACGCTGCGGCTCGCGCCGACCGGTTCTCCGGCGCCGTACCGGCGTCAAGCCGCGTAGGGGGCCGCGCCGATGAGAATCGCCGCACCGCCCCGCTCCGGCGTACCGGGCCTGACACTCCGCCAGCTCGAACGCGCCGACCTCGACGCGTGGTACGCGTATCTGACGAACCCCGACGTCTTCCGCCACACGAGCTGGAACCTGCGCTCGCCCGACGATCTACTTCCGCTGTTCGACGCCATCGAATCGGTCGCCCCCGATTCGGTCCGTCGTCTCGCCGTGATCGACGACGCATCGGGCGCGCTCGTCGGGACGATCGGCCTGCATACCGTATCCACCGTGAACCGCTCGGCGGAGATCGCGTACGATCTCGCACCGTCGCACTGGGGGCGTGGGATCGCGAGCGCACTGTGCGAGGCCGTCACCGCGTGGGCATTCGCGGACGGCGGCTTCATACGCATGCAGGCCGTCGTGCTGACCGGCAACGCGGGCTCCGCGCGCGTGCTGCAGAAGTGCGGCTACCGCTACGAAGGGTTGTTGCGCGCGTACAAGATGGTGCGCGGCACGCCGGGCGATTTCGCGATGTACGCGCGCCTCGCGACCGACTGACGCGCAGCCTGCGGCCCCGCCCTCGCCCGCCATTGGACGGCCCGCGCCGAATTGGCGACAATCGCCGTTCCCTGGCCCGACGGCCGCCATGAAGATTGCCGCGCGCTCCGACATCCACGGCAAGCTCGACGCGGTGCTCGACGGCGTCCACCGCCGCGTCGCGCGGCCGCGACGGCTGGAGCGTCGCGCTGCGCACCGGCCGGTGCTGACGCCCGCGCATTCTCCCTCCACCCCGCTTCGTTTCCTGGAAAACCGCGCCATGCCTGTACCGTCGCAACTGCTCTTCCTGCCCGGCGCCTCGGGCAGCACCGCCTTCTGGCAACCGCTCGCCAGCCGCCTGACGCATCCGGCCGAACGCCGGATCGTCGGCTACCCGGGCTTCGGCGACACGCCGCGCGATCCGTCCGTCGACGATTTCGACGGCCTCGTGCGTCACGTGCTGGCGACGATCGACCGGCCAACCGCCGTGATCGCGCAATCGATGGGCGGCGTGATCGCGATGCGCGCGGCGCTCGACAAACCCGGCCTGATCACGCACCTCGTGCTGACGGTCACGTCCGGCGGACTCGACATGGAAGGGCTCGGCGCGCAGGACTGGCGCACCGGTTTCGCGGAAGCCAACCCGCAGCTTCCCGACTGGTTCCTGACGTTCCGCGCCGACCTGTCGCGGGACATCGGCCGCCTCGCGCAACCGACCCTGCTGCTGTGGGGCGACGACGACCCGATCAGCCCCGTCGCGGCCGGCCGGCGCCTGCTCGAACGCTTGCCCGACGCGCAGCTGCATGTCGTGCCAGGCGGCCGGCACGATCTCGCGGCCGTGCATGCGCAGACGCTCGCGCCGCTCGTCGATGCGCATCTGCAGCGCGTGTGACGTCGCACGCATCGGTATAGGCTTCGGCTTCGGCTTCGGCTTCGGCTTCGGCTTCGCTTCGACTTCGACGTCAGCTTCGGTTTTGGTTTCGTCGCGCCCCGGACACCGCGCGGCTCACACGCCGTCCCTCGTCACCCCGCATTGCGCAGCGTGAGCCGCGCCTCCAGCCCGCCGCCGTCCGCCCGGTTGCTCAGCACGAGCGTGCCGCCCATCGCAAGCGCGAGTTGCCGCGCGATCGCGAGGCCGAGCCCGGTGCCGCCCGTCTCGCGGTTGCGCGACGTTTCCACGCGCCGGAACGGCTCGAACACCGCGTCGAGCTGATCGTCCGGAATGCCGGGCCCACGGTCGAGCACCGCGATCACCGCGCCGCCGTCCGGCGCGGCCTGCACGTCGATTTCGGCGGCGCCCGCGAACTTCAGCGCGTTGTCGACGAGGTTGCCGACGATGCGGCGCAGCGCCTTCGGCCGCGTGACGAGCGCGAGCGGCGCGCGGCTGTGCAGCGCGACGTCCTGCCCCGCATCCGTGTAGTCGCACACGATGCTGTCGAGCAGCGCATCGAGATCGATGCGGCGCGCGGCCTCCTCGGTGCCGTGCAGCGTCCGCGCGTACGCGACGCCCTCCTTCACCAGATGCTCCATCTCCAGCAGATCCTGGCGCAGCTTCGCGCCTTGCGCGTCGTCGTCCATCACGTCGACGCGCAAGCGCATCCGCGTGATCGGCGTCTGCAGGTCGTGCGAAATCGATGCGAGGATCTGCATGCGTTCGGTCATGTACTGCGCGATGCGGTCCTGCATCGCGTTGAACGCACGCGCGGCGCGCGCGACCTCCGACGGCCCGCCTTCGTTCAGGCGCTCGCCCTTCAGGTCGGGGCCGAGCGCGTCGGCGGCCTGCGCGAGCTGCTTGAGCGGCCGGGTCGCGAGCCGCACCGCGAGCCAGCAGCACGCGGCCAGCACCGCGAGCTGCACCGCGAGCACGACCGGCAGCCAGCCCGACAGCGGCACCGTCGACATCGGATGGATGTCGATCGTCAGCGGCGAGCCGTCGGTCAGGCGCAGATGCACCTGCAGATGCTCGCGGTCGCCGGGGATCGCGTTCGCGGTCAGCGGGTAGTCGCCGCCGATGCCGTCCGAGATCGACCGCTCGACGCGCGCCGACAGCCGCGCTTCCGGCGGCGTGCCGGTCTCGCCGGGCCCGAGGATGAACGCATAGCTGCGCCGCGCGAGGCGCGGCAGCCAGGCCGCCCGCTCGGCGGGCGGCAGATGGTCGAGCAGCGCGACCGAGCTTGCCACCTCGCGCTCGATGTAGCCCATCATCAGGTTGGTGGTCGCCTGGTCGCGCTCGGTCACGGTGAGCCAGAACGACAGCGTCTGCGCGAGCGCGAGGCCCACGCACAGGATCAGCGCGAGCCGCGCGAACAGCGAGCGCGGCCAGCGCCACGGCATACGCGCGCTCATGGCGTACCGTCGACGGCGGTCACGGCCGACGAGAACACGTAGCCCTCGTTGCGCAGCGTCTTGATGTAGCGCGGCTCGCGCGCGCCGTCGCGCAGGCGCTGGCGCAGCCGGCTCACCAGCAGGTCGATCGAGCGGTCGAACGGGTCGGACTGCCGCCCCTGCGTAAGGTTGAGCAACTGGTCGCGGGTCAGCACGCGTTGCGGGTGGTCGAGGAACACGCGCAGCAGCCGGTATTCGGCGCCGCTCAGCGCGACCAGCGTGCCTTCGGCGTCGAGCAGGTGGCGCCCGGTCGTGTCGAGCCGCCATTCGCCGAACGCGAGCATCGCGGCCGTTTCCGTCACCTGCATGCCGGGCGGCAGCATGCGCGCGCGGCGCAGCACCGAGCGGATTCGCGCCAGCAGTTCGCGCACCGCGAACGGCTTGGCCAGGTAGTCGTCCGCGCCCATCTCGAGGCCGATGATGCGGTCGGTTTCCTCGCCGCGCGCGGTCAGCATCAGCACCGGCACCGTGCGGAACCGGCCCGCGCGCAGGTCGCGGCACAGCGCGAGGCCGTCCTCGCCCGGCAGCATCAGGTCGAGCACGATCAGGTCCGGCGCACCGTCGTCCAGCGCGTTGCGCATCTCGCGGCCGTTCGCGGCCAGCGACACGCGCATGCCGTTCTTCTCCAGATAGTCCGCGATCAGTTCGCGGATCGCGCGATCGTCGTCGACGATCAGCACGTGATCGATCTTGTCCATGGGTCGTGTCGGGTTCGAGGTGGCCGGGCAGGCGATGCCCGCTTTTATACCGCACGGCGGGCCCGCGTTTGTATCCCAATGTATCGCGCCGCCATGACGACACACAACGTTGCACACGCGCGGCCGGCCGGACACATCGCAGATACGTCCGCGCCGCCTAATGGGGCCTGTCGAAACCCGTCCGGCCGCCGCCTCCGCGCGGCGGCCTCCCGCTCAGGAGAACGCCATGCCGACCCGCCTCAAGACCGCCGCCCTCGTCATCGCCCTCGCCGCCATGGCCGGGCTCGCCGCCTTCGCCGGCACCCGCGACGACGCCGGCATGCCGGCCTCGCAGGCCGGTACGGCGGCGCCCGATTTCGCGGGCATCGATCGCTGGCACAACAGCGCGCCGCTCACGCTCGGCCAGTTGCGCGGCAAGGTCGTGCTCGTCGATTTCTGGACGTACTCGTGCATCAACTGCATTCATACGATTCCGTACGTGAAGGAATGGGACCGGAAGTATCGCGACCAGGGGCTCGTCGTGGTCGGCGTGCATACGCCCGAATATCCGTTCGAACGCGACGCGGGCAACGTCGCCGACGCGATCCGGCGCTTCGGCATCCGGTATCCGGTCGCGCAGGACAACCGCTACGACACGTGGCGCGCGTACGGCAACCAGTACTGGCCCGCGCTGTACCTGATCGACGCGCACGGCAAGGTCGTCTATACGCGCTACGGCGAAGGCGGGTACGACACGACCGAGGCCGCGATTCGCGAAGCGCTCGCGCAGGCGGGAGACGGTGCGAAGGGCGCACCGCACGCGCAGTGACGCGCCGGCGCGCGGGCCCGCCCGCTCCGGGCGCTCACGTGCGCTTCGCGTCCGCCGCCTCGATCATCGCTTCCCCGATCGCGAGGTTGCCGTTCGCGACCAGCGCGTCGCCCGCGCCGCGGATATCCGCCTCGTCCTTGTTCTGCCCGAGCTTGCGCTTGCCGACGAACCGCGTGATCTCGATCTGCAGCCCGACGATCGACTGCACCATCATGTCGAGATAGTCCTTCGGCGCGTCGCCCATCTTCCACGGCGCCGGCTGCGACGCTTCGTGCGTGCGCGTCAGCCGCGCGACCACGCCGCGCACGAACTTCTCGTCGTCGCGCACCGTGATGCGCCCGTGCGCATGCACGACCACGTAGTTCCACGTCGGCACCTGCCGGTGCGCGACGTGCTTGCTCGGATACCAGGTCGGCGAGATATAGGCGTCGCCCCCACGAAAGATCACGAGTACCTCGTCGCCGTTCGCGACCTCCTGCCAGACCGGATTCGCGCGCGAGACGTGCGCATGCAGTTCGCCGAGCCCGCCGTCGACGCGTACCAGTTCGAACGGGATGTGAATCGCGTCGAGTCCGTTCCTGCCGTGCGTGATCAGGCTGCCGAACGGGTGCTGCACGATCAGGTCGTGCAGCACGTCGGGGTTGGGCTCGTTGAATTCGGCGGGGACGTACATGTCGGCTCCATGGTCGTGCTGGGTTGAACGGGAACGGGCGCCGGCCCGTCATCCGCCGATTGTGACCGCAAACTGGTTTATGCTGTAGAACCGGTTTGGAACAATTTGAGCAGACCAGAATCATGGCAAGAACGGCCCGCAACGTCGACATCCCGTCGCTCGGCGCGCTCGATCGCTCGGCGGGCGACCTGAGCCGCCAGCTCGCGCAGGCGCTGCGCGACGCCGTGCGCCGCGGCGACGTCCGCCCGGGCGACACGCTGCCGTCCACACGGCTGCTGGCGGCGGCGCTGCAGGTGGCGCGCGGCACCGTCGTCGATGCGTACGCGCAACTGATCGCCGAGGGCTTTCTCGAATCGCGCGGCGGCGCGGGCACGCGGGTCGCCCACGCGCTCGCGGAGCCGCCGCCCGCCGACGCGCTCGTGCCACCCGCCCGGCGCCGGCCGGCGCCCTCCGGGCTGCCCGAGCCGGCCGCCACCTTCGCGCGGATCGCCGACGAGTTCCGCCCGCTGCCGGCGATGCCGTTCGCGATCTCGGTGCCGATCGGCCTCACCGCGCCCGACGACATCTGGCGCCGGCTCGGCAACCGCCTGCGCGCGCGCGGCGCGGGCGCGCCGTCCGGCTATGCCGATCCGCAAGGCGCGTTGCCGCTGCGCGAGGCGATCGCCGACTACGTGCGCCGGTCGCGCTCGGTGCGCTGCCATGCCGGCCAGGTCGTGATCACGAGCGGCACGCAGCAGGGGCTGCATCTCGCGAGCCGGATCCTGCTCGGCGAACACGATCGGGCCTGGGTCGAGAATCCGGCCTATCGCGGCATCACCGCGCTGCTCGAAAGCACCGGGCGACCCGATGCGATGGTGCGCGTGCCGGTCGACGCCGACGGTCTCGACGTCGATGCAGGCGTGCGCGTCGCGCCGGATGCGCGCGCCGCGTTCGTCACGCCGTCGCACCAGTACCCGCTCGGCATGCCGCTGAGCATGGCGCGGCGCAACGCGCTGCTCGCGTGGGCGCGCACGCATCGCGCGTGGATCGTCGAGGACGACTACGACAGCGAGCTGCGCTACGAAGGCCATCCGTTCCCGTCGCTGCAAGGCCTCGATCCCGATCGCGTGATCTATCTCGGCACCTTCAGCAAGATCCTGTTTCCGTCGCTGCGGCTCGGCTACGTGATCGCGCCCGACGATCTCGTGCCGGCATTCTGCGGCGCACGCGCGCTGATGGATCGCCATGTACCGACCGCCGATCAGCACGTGCTGGCCGCGTTCATCGCGGAAGGCCATCTCGACCGCCACATCCGCCGCGTGCGCGGCGTGTATGCGGAGCAGCGCGCGCATCTGATCGACACGCTCGGCGCGCGGCTGCCGCGCGAACGCGCGTGGGTGCAACCGGGCGACCAGGGAATGCACGTCGTGCTGTGGCTCGCGGAAGGGATCGACGATCTCGACGTGGTCGCGCGCGCGGCGCAAGCCGGCGTCGCGGTGCGCGCGGTGTCGCCGATGTTCGCGCCGGGCACCGCCCGCCCGGGGCTCGTGCTCGGCTTCGGCGGGTTCGGCCGCGCACAGATGGAAGCGGCCGCGCAGCGGCTCGCGGACGTGGTCGCCACGGCCGCCGGCGTCGCGCCGCGCTGATCGGGCAGCCCTCGCGCGACGCCCGGCCGGCCGCGATTCGCGGCCCCGCGTTGCCGGCGCGCGCGCCGACCGCGCCGGCATGCGGGCCGGTGGCCGGCTTCAGCCGCGCGTCGTCGTCGCGCGCCCGTCCGCGTACAGCCAGACCGACACGCCGTCGTCGCGCATCGCCGCGACCGGTTCGCCGTTGCGCCAGCGTTGCGCGATCGCGGCGCGGCGGACATGCCAGGGCATCAGAAACGTGCGCGCGGCGTTGCCGTCGAACAGCGCGTCGTCGCCGATCCTCGTGTATCGGGCCGGATGCAGCACGGTGCCGTCCGCACGGAACACGCCCGCGCGCATGTCGCCGCCGTCGCACTCCACGCCGGCCAGCCAGCCGTAACCGTTACCGAAGAACAGGCCGGCCACGTCGTCGCATCGCCCCAGCGAAATCGTTGCGCCCGCCTCCAGATCGCAGATCGCGAACCGCACCGGCTCGGCCGACTCGACGCCGACCGCATAGCGCGTGAACAGCTCGCGCGGCACCGCCGCGTCGTCCGGCAACCAGGACAGCGCGCCCATGTTCAGGAAGTCGAACGGCGTCAGCACGCGGTCCAGCCCGTCGACGATCGCGCAGCGCCCGTCGCCGCGCCGCACGATGTGGCGGATCGCGCCGGGTTCGGCCACGTCCTCCGTCCGCCCGCCGTCGATCAGCTTCGCGATTTCCGCGTAACGCGGCGCGACGACCGTCCGGCCCTTCAGATCGACGAGGCCCGTGTGCCCGCCCCGCTCCGCGAGAAACGCACCGCATTCGGACGACCATTCGAGCGACGTCCATTCGGGCCGCGCCAGCCATTGCCCGTCGCGGCCGGCCAGCCCCCAGTGCTCGCCCTCGCGCACCGCCACGGCCTTGCCGTCCACGAACTCGTGCGTATCGTCGAAGCGCGGCGGAATCACCCACGCGCCGTTCGTGTCGACGAAGCCCCAGCGCTCGTCCACGCTCGCGGACACCAGCCCGTCGGAGAACTCGCCGACGTTGTCGAGCACCGGTTCGAGCATCCACGTGCCGTCCGGGCGCACGAACCCGAATCGCTCGCCGACGCGCACGCACGCGATGTCGTCCGTGAAGTCCCACACCTCGTCGAACGCGGGCTCGCGCAAGACCTGCCCCCCGGCAACGCCGGCGGACAGCAAACCGACCCGGCCGTCGCGCGCCGCCCACAGCACGAGATGATCGCGCGCGCCGCTGCGCCACAGGCCCGTCCATTCCGGCGGCACGATCACCTCCCACGCATCGTCGCTTTCGCGCCGCACGCCCCACAGGCCGTTGCGCCCGCGAAAGCTGAACGTGTCGTGGTCGAGCCAGTTGCCCTGCACCTCGGCGGGATCGAACATCCCGGCGAACGTCACGCCGCGCGGCGGCTCCTGGCGCGCGAAATAGTGATGCGACAGGCAACCGAAACCGAACCCCCACGCCCAGTCGCCCCAGTCCGGCCGCGCGTCGATCTCGAGCGCATCGCGCACGCCGCGCACGTCGCGAAAGTCCATGCAGTTGGCGACCCGCCACCACAGGCGCGTGCAGGTCACGCGCTCCCGGTCGATGTAGTCGTCCGGATTGCCGTCGAGCCACGACAATTCGTCGAGATTCGCGGAAATCCGCGGCGCGCCGTGCGCCTCGCCGAGCGCGTCGATCGTTTCGCCGAGATGGCGCACCAGCGCATCGAACTGCCGCGCAAGCGCCGGATCGTCGCCGGGCAGAGGATGCGCGACGACGAACGACGCCAGCCGGTCGATGCGCGCCAGCGCCGCACGCGCATCGCTGGCGAGATTCGGCGTGCCGGCATCGCCGAACACGCGCTGATCCGTGATCGCTTCGCCCGCGCCGCCGTCGGCGAGCAGCAGCCGCCACAGCAGCGGAAAGTGATTGTTGGATTCCGCGAACTCGATCGTCCGCGCGTCGTCGCCGTCACCGGCCTGGAGATAGAGCCATGCTCGATTGCCCATCGGAAGGGTCGCCCTCGTCGTTGTCGTGTCGTCTCGCGCCGATTCGTGCCGATACATGCCGATTCGCGCGCAACCGGGCGCCAATATAGCGAACGCACGCGAACCGTGCCACACGACACCCGACCGGCAGGGCGCCCGCTCGGGCCGCCGGCGGGCCGATCCCCGGCCGGCCGGCACCCGCCCGGCGCTCAGCCCGCCGCGAGCGCGGCGGCCAGCGTGTCGAATTCCGGCGCCCACGCCGCGCGCCACGCGGCCTTCGTCGCGTCGTCCACCCACGCGCCGTCGATCCCGTTCAGCATGAACTGCTTCAGCTCGGCAACGGTGAAGCCGAAATGGCCGAACATCAGCTCCCACGCCTCCGACGGGTTCACCTTGTGCAGCGTCGGATCGTCGGTGTTCGGATGGATCTTCAGGCCGAGGCCCGGCATCTTGCGCATCGGATGCAGTTCCGCCCATTGCTCCGGCGGGAGCGTGCGAAGGTAGTACGAATTCGTCGGCACGACGGTGAAGACGATCCCGCGTTCCGCGTAGCGCGCGCACAGTTCGGGGTTGTCGACGATCGTATAACCGTGGTCGACGCGATCGACCTGAAGCAGATCGACCGCCGTCTCGACGTTGCGCCACGGCATCCCGAACTCGCCCGCGTGCGCGGTCGTGCGAAATCCCGCCGCGCGCGCATTGCGGTACGCCTTCCAGAACAACTCCGGCGGCCGGTCGTTCTCGCGATAGTCAATCCCGAGCCCCGCGACTTCGTCCGCGCGATGCGCCTTCATCCACTCGACGATCGCGACCGCCTCGTCCGGGTCCTGCTCGCGGTCGATGCTCGGGATCAGGCGCGCACCGATCCCGAAGTCGCGCGCGGCGTCGCGGATCGCCGTCACGATCGCGGCCTGCGCGTCCGCATACGCGATGCCCGACACGCGCACCGTGCCCGTCGGGTTCCAGAAGAATTCCGCGTGCCGGACGTGGTGCGCGGCCGCGTCCTCCAGATACTCGTACGCGATCCGCCGCAGGTCGTCGGGCCGCGTGAGCAGATACTTGTCGAGCGCGCGCAGCACGTGCAGCACGCCCACCGGCTTTTCGCCGCGCGCGTAAAACGCGTCGATTTCCGCGCGCTCGATCGGCGCGCCGCTGCGCGCCGCGAGCGCGACGAACGTTTCGTGACGCACCGCGCCGAGCAGGTGGCAATGCAGCTCGACCTTCGGCAGCGCGTGGAAGAAGGCGCGATGCGCGGGCGTGATCTCGATGCCCGTGCGCGCGGTCGGGACGTTCCCTGGTGTTCCGTTCATGTCAGTCTCTTGTTGCGGTGGTGCCGATGCGTCGCGCAAGCCGTCTCTCAGTGCGGCTTCACGACGGTCCAGAAGTAATAGCCGAGCGGCATCGCGAGCACGACGAGCCCCCACGACACGTCCCGCCAGCGGCCGGCGAGCAGCTTGACGAGCACGTAGCACAGCAGCCCGCCCGCGATGCCGGTGCCGAAGCTGTTCGACATCAGCGTGAGCAGCACCATCGACATCACGGGCAGCGCATCGGTGAAATCGTCGAAATGCGTGTGGCGGATCGTCGCGAACATCGACAGCCCGATCAGGATCAGCGCCGGCGCGGTGGCCTCCTTCGGGATCGCGAGCGCGACCGGCACGAACAGCAGCATCGCGGCGAACAGCACGGCCGCGGCCAGCGACGACAGCCCGCTGCGGCCGCCGGCCTCGACGCCCGCCGCCGATTCGATCAGCGCGGTCAGCGCGGGGATGCCGAACACCGGCCCGATCGTGGCGGCGAGCGAATCGACGAGGAACGGCCGGTTGATGTTCGGCAGGTTGCCTTGTTCGTCGAGCAGGTTCGCCTTCGCGCCGACCGCGAGCGCGGTGCCGAGCGTCGAGAAGAATTCCGCCGCGAAGAACGCGAACAGGTACGGAGCAGCCGCGAGGCTCAGCGCGCTGCCGATGTCGAGCTTGAACGCGATCGGCGCGATGCTGTGCGGCAGCGACACGAACGACGCGGGCAGGTGCGTGACGCCGAGCGGCACCCCGGCCGCCGCCGCGGCCAGAATCGCGATCAGGATCGCGCCGGGCACCTTGCGCGCCTGCAGCACGATCGCGACCGCGAGGCCGATCAGCGCGACGAGCGCGCCCGGCCGCGAGAAATCGCCGAGCGCGAATGCGTTGGTCTTCGCGTTCGCGACGACCATCCCCGCGTTACGCAGCCCGAGCATCGTGACGAACAGGCCGATCGACGCGCCGAGCCCGAGCTTGATCTGCACCGGGATCAGCTTCATCACCACGCCGCGCGCGCCGAGGATCGTCAGCAGGAAAAACAGCACGCCCGACACGCACGCGATCCCGAGGCCCGTCTGCCAGCCGACGTGCTCGGTGGTCGCGAGCGTCACGCCGATGATCACCGAGCCGCCGATGCCGGGGCCGACGAGGAACGGCAGGTTCGCGTAGAGCCCCATCAGCGTGGTGAACAGCACGAATACGACGATCGTCGCCGTCGTCGCCGCGCCGCGCTCCATGCCGCCCGTCGCGAGCAGCGACGGGATCACGACGAGCAGGTACGCGGCCGCGAGAAACGACGTGACGCCCGCGATCGTCTCGGTGCGCACGCTCGTGCCGCGCGCCGCGAGCGCGAAGCGGCGTTCGAGCCAGTTGGCCGGCGTGCGCGCCGGCATCGTGTCAGTCGCTGACATGGTGGTTCTCCCGTGATTCCGAATATTGTCCTGTGTCGGTTCGCCCGGCGCGGTCTTATACTGCCGCGTACCGCATCCCGACCGTTATTGCCCGATGTCGTCCGATCGCTCGTCGCTGCTGCCCGCGCTCACGCTGCGGCAGGTGCAGCACTTCGTCGTGCTCGCCCACGCGCGCAGCTTCACGCAGGCCGCGCAGGCGCTGTCGCTCACGCAACCCGCGCTCACCGCGTCGATCCGCCAGATCGAGTTCCTGCTCGGCGGGCGCCTGTTCGCGCGCTCCGCGCACCGGCTCTCGCTGACCTCCGCCGGCGAAGCCGTGCTGCCGCTCGCCGAACGCCTGCTCAACCAGGCGCGCGGCACCTTCGACGACATGACGCGGCTCATCGGCGAACGCATCCAGACGGTGCGGATCGCCTTCATCCCGTCGGTCGCGGGCCGCCTGCTGCCCGCGCTCAACGCACTGCGCGCCGCCCACCCGACGCTGCGCTTCACGCTCACCGACCTGCCGAACAGCGCGCTCGTCGAGGCCGTGCGTGACAGCGTCGCGGATCTCGGCATCGGCGTGCGCGAGCCGGACGGCGACGACGGCACGCTGCGCTACCGGCAACTCTTCGAGGACGAGATCGTGATCGTCGTGCGGCGCGACGATCCGCTCGCCCGCGCGAAAAGCGTCACATGGGCGAAACTCGTCGATCGCGAGCTTGCGGTGTTCGTGCGCGGCAGCGTCAGCGAATCGCTGCATCGCACCGGCGGCGCCGAGAAGCTGCGCCTGAACGTCACGTACCGGATGGAATACACCGAGCCGCTCTACGCGCTCGCGCGCAACGGCCTCGCGACCGCCGTGCTGCCGAGCCTCTACACGATGCATCTGCACGACCCCGAACTCGTCGCGCTGCGCGTCGACAAGCCGCGCGTCACGCGCGCGATCTCGCTGATCTCGCTCGCCGGCGACGATCGCGGCCCGCACGTGCGCGCATGCCGCGAGTGGATCGCGAAACACATCTGACGCGTCCGCCCGTCGCGCCCGCACTCAGGGCAGCTTCGCGATGCGCTCGACGAGCGTCGCGTAGAAGCGGTCCGCGTCGACTTCGTTGATCCACGTCGCGTTCGCCGCGCGGCCGCTGCGCCCGTTCCAGTCGACCACCGTCTCGCCGAGCGTCCACTGGCCGGCCGTCTCGACCGCCACGTTCACCTTGCGTCCGCCGAACAGCGTCGGATCGACGAGATAGCCGACCGCGGTCGGGTCGTACATCGGCGCGTCGTCGACACCGCGACGCTTGCGGTTGTACGCCAGCTCGGCCGTCATGATGTCCGCGACGATCGCGCCGCAGCGGTTGCCGAGCGCGCGGAACGGCGCGACGCGGGCCGGCGTGATCGGCGCCTTCACCGCGACGTCGCGCGGCAGCACGACGATCGGCACGCCGCTGCCGAACACGACGTCGGCCGCCTGCGGATCGACGTAGATGTTGAACTCGGCGGCCGGCGTGATGTTGCCGCGCTCGAAGAACGCGCCGCCCATCAGCACGATTTCACGCAGCGCGCCGCGGATCTGCGGCGCTTCGACCAGCGCGGTCGCGATGTTCGTCAGCGGGCCGAGCGCGCACAGCGTCACGCTGCCCGGCGCCGCGCGGCCCAGCGTGTCGACGAGGTACGACACCGCGTGACCGGCGGCGAGCGGCGCCAGCGGCTCGTGCAGTTCGACGCCTTCGAGCCCCGTCCTGCCGTGCACGTTCGCGGCCGTCACGAGTTCGCGCACGAGCGGCCGCGGGCAGCCCGCATAGACGGGCAGCGTCTTCGTGCGGCCGGCCCAGTCGCGGACGATCCGCGCATTGCGTTCGGTCAGGTCGAGCGGCACGTTGCCCGCGACGGCGGTCAGCGCGCGGACGTCGAGCCGGTCCTGCGCGCCCAGCGCGAACAGGATCGCGATGGCGTCGTCCTGCCCCGGGTCGGTATCGATGATCACCGTGCGGCGTGCGGCGTCGCCGCCGGCGGCGAACGCGTCCGTCCCGGGCAGCAGCGCGGTGCCGGCCAGCGCGGCGGAGCATTTCAGGAAGGTGCGTCGGGATGCGATCGGATGGGTCATGGTCGGGCTCAAAAGACGTGCCGGATGCCGAGCGTCGCCATCATCTGGCGCGTGCCGGTCGAGCGTGCGTACGCGAAGATCTGCGCATGCTCCGCGTCGCCGGCCGCCTGCTGCGCGATCACGGTCAGCGCGACGTCGGTGCGTTTCGACAGGTAGTAATCGGCCTGCAGGTTCACCTGGTGCCACCGCGGACGCTTGTCGATCACGTCGTACTTGCCGTTCGTGAACGCATACGCGGCGCCGAGAAAGAGCTGCGGCGTCATCGTGTAGACGACGTTCACGCCGAGGTTCTGCAGGTGCAGGTGCGTGTTGTCGAGGTAATCGTAGCGCACGTCGGTGAACATCGCGGCGAACTGCGCGCGGCCGATCGTATAGAAACCGCCCGTGCCCGCGATCCGCTGCCGGCTCGCGTACGCGGCCGGCGTCATCGCGCTCTTGCTGAAGATCAGCAGCGGCGACGCATAGTCGTTCGCGATCGCGCCATCCTGGTTCGTCGCGCTGTACGGATGGTTGTACTGCGCATAGACCGCGCTCCAGCGCAGCGCCCCATGCTCGTAGCCGAGCCCGAAGCTGTACGCGCTGTTGTTCGCGAATCCCGTCGCGTTGCTGAAGCCGTACAGCGCGGTGAATTTCAGGCCGCGGTAATCCGGGCTCACGTACTTCACCGAGTTCTGCACGCGGATGTCGTTGTAGCCGTTGTCGTTGTCGCCGATGTTCACGCCGTTGCTCGCGATGATCACGGGCCCGATGTAGTCGTGGATCGCATCGTACTGGCGGCCGAACGTCAGCGTGCCGTAGGTGCGGTCGGCAAGGCCGACATAGGCCATGCGCCCGAACTCCCGGCCGTTCTGCGCGGCCGTGCCCGTCATCACGTTGAAGCCGTTCTCCAGCTGGAAGACCGCGGACAGCCCCTGCCCGAGATCTTCCTTGCCCTTCAGCCCCCAGCGCGGGTTCTGGTTCGTGCCGGACAGCGCCTGCCAGGCGTTCTTGCCGCCCTGGTTGGTCGCGAACCCGACGCCGGCCGAGATGAGACCGTACAGCGTGATGCTGCTTTGCGCACTGGCATGCGTCGCGAAGGCGCCGAGCATCGCGAGCGGGGCGAGCTTGTAGAAAGTTTTCATGCGGGTCGTGTGATCGGTGGTGGTCCAGGCGCGGCAGGGTTCCGCGAAACTGGCCTCGACTATACGAACCCGGATCGGATAATAAAAGTTTGCTTTTCTTATGCGTCGATAAAACGGATTTATTCTCAACCCGGCCGCGCCCGCACCCGCCCGGCCGGCCGGCGTCAGTCCGCCGTGTCGCCGCTCTTCGGCACCTTCGACCACGCCTTGCGCCCCGGCAACGGCGACCAGCCCGGGCGCGTCTTGCGCGCGCTGTCGATCACGACCAGGTAGCGGCCCGCGATCGGCGTGATGTCGCGATCGCGGCGCAGCACCCACAGCGACTTGCCGGCCTCGACGCGCGCCTGGTAATCGTCGTCGAGCAGCCCGTGCCGGTCGAAGAACACGTTCAGCGACGCGGGAATCCGCACGCACCCCTTCGAATGCCGGATACCGAGCAGCGGCTCGAGTCGATCGGGGTCGGTCGCATGCATCTGGAAGCGCATCGGCGAGACGCCGCCCTTGCCCCAGCCGCGCTCGCCGTCCACCCAGCCGAAGTCGTAGATCCGCAGGTCGCGGCGGCCGTAGCCGCGAATGCCGTTTTCGTTGGTCGTGCCTTCCGCACGGAAATCCATGTTGTCCGGCGAATGATGGAATACGCCGAGCGGCGTCAGGAAATGATCGTACTGGCCCGGCCGCCCGGTGCCGACCGGCGATGCGCCGATCATCAGCCACGCGTCGGCCGGCGTCGCGCGGAAATAGATGAAGAGCGCCTGCACGTTCGGCGCGCGGTCGACCAACGCGACGTATTCGCCGGCCAGGTCGCCGAGATCCGCATCGGCGAGCGCTTTCTGGAGCCGCTCGCCGTAGGCGCGCTGCTCGCTCGCGGGCACGTTCAGACGCCGCGTGACTTCCTGCGTGAAGCGCTTGCGCATGTCGACCGCGCGCGCGGTCGCGTTTTTCGCCTCCTCCGCCGACAGCGGCGGATGCCGGCGCGGCGGGATCGGCGCAGCCGGCTCGGCCTCGCCGGCAGGCGCGGGGGACGCGGCCGAAGCAGGCGCGGCGGCGGAAGCGGCCGATGCCGCCGATGCGCCCGATGCCGGGACGGCAGGTTCCGCCGGATGCGCGGATGAGGCCGCAGACGCAGGAGGCTGCGCGGCGGAAACGCCGGACGATGCACGCGCCGGCGCGGCGGAATGCGCACGGGAAGTCGCTACCGCGGGCGGCTCGATCGAAGAGGATGACGCCGCGGCGGGCACTGCCGTGTCGGACGCCGCAAGGGCCGGCTGCCCGACAAGCACGGAAATCGGCAGCGCGGCGGCGAGCCAGAGACACGCGGCCGCTGCGCGGGCAAGGCAACGCGGCTTCGCAAATGGCCGCGTCAGGCTGAAAGGCATCATGGGTTCGAAACCACCGGCCGATCCCGCCGCCGCATGCTGCTGTCGCGAACGGCGCATCTTCCGCGCGAGCCGTCGACACGCCGGGCACATCGTGCGCGCCCGACGCCGACGCCTCTTCGCGGCGGAGCCGTTCGCCGTTGCAACGCGGATGGTCCGATGGCGGCTAATGAGTCGTCAGGTCTTTTATTTTACGCGTCCGCACGGAAATCGGCAGCGACGGCAATCGCGCTTTACGGCGGATTTGCGCTTCGTCACGCTTTGTTTCAACCGGTTGCCGTTCGCATTTTCGGCGTGTGGCAATCTTGCCGGTCGGGCGTTCGAACCCGACACGCAGGCCAACTCCTTTTCGGAACGATTCGATCGCATTGCGCCAATCGATTCGGATATCGAATCATTTTCCATGCCACATTGCCCGACGCAACCATATCGCACGCGTATCGCGTATCGCGTACCGCGTGCCGCATGAAACGTGCGGCACGCGCGTACGGCCCGCCGTTACCGCGAAATGGTTTCGAGCGCGATGCCCTTCGTGCGCGGCCCCATGAACCCGATCGCGGCCATCACGACCACCATCGCGCCCGCGATGAACGCGAACACGCCGAAGGTCCCGAAGCCCTTCAGCACGGCCGCGATCACGAACGACGAGAAGATCGCCGAGAAGCGGCTCCACGAATAGACGAAGCCGACGGCCCGGGCGCGGATCGAGGTCGGGAACAGCTCGGCCTGATACGCGTGGAAGCTGTACGACATGATGTTGCTCGCGAGCGTGAGGCCGATGCCGAGCACGATCAGGAACACGCCCACCGTCGTCTGGCTGAACAGCAGCCCGCAGACGACGATCGCCGCCGCCATCGCGACGATCACCGACTTGCGCTCGAAGCGATCCGCGATCACGAGGCCGATCAGCGGGCCGATCGGAGCCGCGAGCGCGATCACGCTCGAATACATCAGGCTCGACGTGATCGTGATGCCCTGCTTGATCAGCAGCGTCGGCACCCAGTTCGCGAAGCCGTAGAAGCCGACCGTCTGAAACACGTTGAAGATCGTCATCATGATCGTGCGGTTGCGATACGGCTGCACCCACATGTCGCGGAAGCTGCCGCGCGGCGGCACCGGCTCGGCCGGCGCGGGCGGCGGCAGCGGCCGCCCGTATTCGGCCTCGACCTTCGCCTCGAGCGCGCGCATGATGCGGTCGGCTTCGTCGACCCGCCCCTGCTGCGCGAGCCAGCGCGGGCTTTCCGGCAGTTCGCGGCGAATCCACCACACGAACAGCGCGCCGTGCGCGCCGATCAGCACGACCCAGCGCCAGCCGTCGAGGCCGAACGGCGCGTGCGGCACGAGCAGGTACGCGAGGAACGCGACCACCGGCACCGCGACGAAGCCGACCGCCTGCTCGCACGCGAATGCGCGGCCGCGGATCTGCTTCGGCACGAGCTCCGAGATGTACGTGCCGATCGTCACCATCTCGACGCCGAGGCCGAGACCGACGACGAAGCGCCAGAAATTCAGCCCGGCCGCGGTGTCCTGGAACGCCATCACGACGTTGGCCGCCGTGTACCACAGCAGCGACCACGTGAAGATCGCGCGGCGGCCGAAGCGGTCGGCGAGGAAGCCGCACGCGATCGTGCCGATGAAGAGCCCGGAGAACAGCGCCGCGATGAAGCTCGCGACGCCCGTGGTGCCGAACAGGCCGTGTGTCGTCGCCGACAGGATGCCGCTTTTCACCAGGCCGGGCGCGACGTAGCCGCTGTACAGCAGATCGTAGAGTTCGAAGAAAAAGCCCAGGCTCAGCAGGACGACGAGTTTCCAGACGGTGCGGGTAGGCGGCAGGCGGTCGAGGCGGGCCGAGATCGCGCCGGGGTCGATCGCCCCGGAACGGGCGGCGTCCGCTGCGGCAAGCGGGGCAGGCTGGGTGGATGCCATGGTGGCAAGTCTCCGGATTCTTGATTGTCTTGGCGCCGCCAGGGGAAAGCTGGCGAGCGGCTCCGCGCATTTTAGCGAGGCGCACGCTTCCGTTCACTCATATTGCGACGACTCCGACCGAATCGACGCCAGCAGGTCCGGCGGCGACACGAGATGCCCGCGGCCCGCCGGCACCGGAAACACCGCGCACAGCCTGCGATCCTTCGCCATCCCGGGGAGCCAGCGCGTCAGGAATGCGTCGAGCGGAATCGCCTCCGGATGGAAGCACGCCCATTGCGCGTCGACGCAGATCGCCGCGAAGTCCTGCTCCGGCCAGACCGGGATCGCGATGCGGCCATCCGCGCTTGCGGTCGCCCACCCCGTATCGAACAGGCCCCACACGACCTCCGAATCGGCGATCCTGCGAATGAAATAGTCGAATCGCGCGCGAGCGTCGAGCCGCAGTACGCTTTCGATCTTCTCTCGGTGAACGGCCATTCATCGCCTCGATTTCGATGTCGGGTCCGACGGACATCGGCCACGTTCAAGTCGCCCGATTCACGCGGCGGGCACGCCTGCTCCGCTTATCCGGTTCGATCCCGCGCCGATCGCATGTAAATTTCGTAACCATCTGTCCCGTCGCGGGCTACCGGAAATACGCCCGTTCCGGCGCAACCCGGACGCCAAGGCCCCTGTAAAACGGGGCGAAAGGGACTTTCCGTGCCCGTCGCGCATGCCCGGCTGAGGGCCCCCACGGATGCACATCCGGAAATCGTACATCGCCACACCCCGGTAACATGCTACCGGACCAACCACCGGCTTCCGGGCGCCTTTCGGCGATCGGCACTGTCGGCAAATCGTAAGCATTCCATGTCCACACCACGACTCTTCACGTACGCCCGCCGGATCGCGCTGATCGCGCTGCTGCAGTTCGCGGCGGTCGCGACGGCATCGGCGCTTCCGGCGGCCGCTTCCGCGCCCGTCGCGAGCGGCGTCGGCGCCCCCGCGCCGGCCATCTCGCTGCCCGACGCGCTCGCGCAGCTCAAGCAGATGCAGGTCGAACTCGACCGCATCAAGCAGCAGACGTCGACAACGTCCAACAGCAAGGAACTGGACGCGCTCGACGATTCGGCGCAGGAACTGGGCGCCGACGTCGCGCAGTTGCAGAACGACCTCGCGCCGCAGCGCGCGCAGGTCCAGGCCCAGCTCGACGTGCTCGGCCCGCCGCCTGCCGACGGCGCCGCGCCGGAAACGCCGGCCGTTGCGCGGCAACGGGCCATGCTGAATGCGCGCAAGACCCAGATCGACGCGGCGCTGAAGCAGGCCGCCGACCAGAAAACCAGCCTCACGAACCTGGCCGAGCAATTTGCGAAGCTGCATCGCGGTCTGTTGAAAAACCAGCTCGCGTTCCGTTCGGGCGGCATCTTCAGCGCGCAGTTCTGGCTGCCGCTGTTCCACCTGTCGCCGGACGACCGCCAGCGGCTGGAAGATTTCGACGACGAATTGCACGACATGGTGCGTTCGTCGTGGGTGCCCGGGCAACGGGCGATCACCTCGCTGCTGCTGATCGCCGCGCTCGCGGCATGGGTCGGCGGGCGCCGGCTCATCGAGCGCGGGCTCGGCTGGCTCTGCCTGAACCGCCTGCCGGCCACCCGCCTGCGCCGCAGCGCGCTGGCGCTGTCGACCGCGCTGTCGACGCTGATCGCCACGGCCATCGCCGTCCAGATCCTCTACCTCGCCGTCGCGCGTCACTACGAACTCACGCCGGCGCTGACCGACCTGTGGGACCAGTTCGCGAAGCTGGCCGCCACTTGCGCGCTGATCGCCGGGCTCGGCCGCGCGCTGCTCTGCACGAAGCATCCGTCGTGGCGCCTGCCCGCGCTCGCCGATCCCGTCGCCCGCGCGATGAAGCCGTTTCCCGGCATCCTGGCCGCGCTGCTGCTGATGTCCGGCACGCTCGAATCGATCAACCGCATCGTCGACACCAGCCTGTCGGTCACGCTGTTCGGCCGCGGCATCGTGTCGCTCGTCGTCGCGCTGACGGTCGGCGCGTCGCTGCTGCGCTCGAACCGTGCGCGCAGCGCGCTCGCGGCGGCCGGCGAGGCGCCCGAGCAGCGCTCGACGCTCGCCGGGCTGATCCACGCCGGCGTCACGCTGGCGATCGTCGTGTCGCTGATCGCGCTGCTGATCGGCTACATCACCGTCGCGCGCTTCATCACCTACGAGCTGGTGTGGTTCGAGATCGTGCTGTGCGCCACCTACATCCTGATCCAGTTGACGCGCGACGCGAGCGAGAGCCTGTTCTCGTCGAGCCTGCCGACCGGCCAGCAGATCAAGCACCTGTTCGCGCTCGAGGACCGTCACCTCGACCAGGCCCGCACGGTCCTGTCCGGCTTCGGCACGAGCCTGCTGATGCTGATCGCGGCGATCGCCCTGCTGACCGGCGGCTTCGGCACGACGCCGGGCGACCTGCTGGACAGCGCGATCGCGATGATCGGCAGCCAGCGGCTGCAGAGCCTGAACATCATGCCCGACCGGATCATGAACGCCGTGATCGGGCTCGCGATCGGCCTCTACCTGCTGCGCTCGCTGCGCCGCTGGCTCGACGGCGAGTTCATGCCCGCGCTCGGCATGGATACCGGGATGCGCGTGACGCTGATCACGCTGTTCACCAACGTCGGCTACGTGCTGCTCGTGCTGATGACGCTCGGGCTGCTCGGCGTCAAGTGGAACAATCTCGCGTGGATCGTGAGCGCGTTGTCGGTGGGTATCGGTTTCGGCCTGCAGGAGATCGTGAAGAACTTCGTGTCCGGGCTGATCCTGCTGACCGAGCGCCCGGTGAAGGTGGGCGACATGATCAGCATCGCGGGCGTCGAAGGCGACATCCGCCGCATCAACGTGCGTGCGACCGAGATCCAGCTCAGCGACCGCTCGACCGTGATCGTGCCGAACTCGCAGCTGATCTCGCAGAACCTGCGCAACGTGACGATGGGCAACAGCACGCAGGGCGTCGCGACGCTGGCGCTGACGTTCCCGCTGAACACCGATCCCGAGCAGGTGCGCGACCTGCTGCTGCACGCCTATCGCACGCATCAGGCGATTCTCGAGAAGCCCGCGCCGTCGGTGACGTTCAGCCAGCTCACGCCGGACGGCATCACGCTGAGCGTGACGGGGTACGTGTCGAGCCCGCGGATCGCAAGCTCGACGAAAAGCGATCTGCTGTTCGAGATCCTCAAGCAACTGCGCGCGGCGGGAATCACGCTGTCGAGCCCGCAGGTGCTGGTGGTGCAGAACATGCCGGCGGCGGAGCACTGACGCGGTACGCGCTACCCCCGGCGGGGCACGCCGGGGCCGCTGCCTCGATCACGAGACGGCGGCACGCCGAAGTCCGGACGCGATCGCCCGATGCGCGTCGACAACGGGAAACGGCAGCGGGATGCGTCGAGCCGCCATATCCACGCCCCGGCCACGAGCGCAGGCCCAAAACAAAAGAGCCGGGCCCCGTGTCATACGGAACCCGGCCCTCGGCCGCCCAGCTACGTGGTGCCGGCCCGGTTGGCGGCCCGTGGCATCGCCGCGCGACGCCACGGGCTGCGCGACGTTACACGTCGAACTTCACGCCTTGCGCCAGCGGCAGTTGCCGGCTGTAGTTGATCGTGTTCGTCGCGCGGCGCATGTACGCCTTCCATGCATCCGAACCCGATTCGCGGCCGCCGCCCGTTTCCTTCTCGCCGCCGAACGCGCCGCCGATTTCCGCGCCGCTCGTGCCGATGTTCACGTTGACGATCCCGCAGTCGCTGCCCGCTGCCGACATGAACTGCTCGGCCTCGCGCATGTCGTTCGTGAAGATCGCCGACGACAGCCCTTGCGGCACCGCGTTGTGCAGTTCGATCGCGTCGTCGAAGTTGTCGTAGACCATCACGTACAGGATCGGCGCGAACGTCTCGCGCTCGACCACCGCCGATTGCTTCGGCATCCGCACGATTGCCGGGCGCACGTAGTACGCATCCGCATGAGCGCCGACGTCGACGCGCTCGCCGCCCTTCACTTCGCCGCCCTGCTCGCGCGCATCGCCGAGCGCCTTCTGCATCGCGTCGAACGACGCGCGATCGACCAGCGGGCCGACCAGCGTGCCTTCCTCGAGCGGGTTGCCGACCTTCACCGAGGCGTAAGCCTTCTCGATGCGCGGCAGCAGTTGCTCGACCAGGCTGCGGTGCACGATCAGGCGGCGCAGCGTCGTGCAGCGCTGGCCGGCCGTGCCGACCGCCGCGAACGTGACCGCGCGCACGACGAGATCCAGGTCCGCGCTCGGCGCGACGATCATCCCGTTGTTGCCGCCGAGTTCGAGAATGCCGCGCGCGAGACGCTGGCTCAGCACCTTCGCGACTTCCTGGCCCATCCGCACGCTGCCCGTCGCGCTGACGACCGGCACCTTCTTCGACGCGGTCAGCACCTCGCCGACATCGCGCAGGCCGAGCACCAGCTGGCTCAGCTCCGCCGGCGCGACGCCCGGATGCGTCTTCTCGAACTCGCGGATCGCCTTCTGGAGCAGCACATGGCACGCGATCGCGGTGAGCGGGGTCTTCTCCGACGGCTTCCACACGACCGAATCGCCGCACACGAACGCCAGCGCCGCATTCCACGCCCACACCGCGACCGGGAAGTTGAACGCCGAAATCACGCCGCACACGCCGATCGGGTGCCACGTTTCCATCATCCGGTGGCCCGGGCGCTCGGACGCGATCGTGAGGCCGTAAAGCTGGCGCGACAGGCCCACCGCGAAATCGCAGATGTCGATCATTTCCTGCACTTCGCCGAGGCCTTCCGACGTGATCTTGCCGGCTTCCAGCGTGACGAGGCGGCCGAGTTCGGCCTTGTGCTCGCGCAACACGTTGCCGAACACGCGCACGAGTTCGCCGCGCACCGGCGCCGGCACCGTGCGCCACTTGAGGAATGCGTCGTGCGCGGCGTCGATCTTGCGCTCGGCGTCGGCGGGCGTGTCGACGGCCAGCGTCGCGAGCGTCGCGCCGTCGAGCGGCGAACGCGCGGTCAGCGCATTGCCTTTCCACTGGGCGAGATCGATATCGAGCGCGGCAAGAATGTCGTTGAATTGCATCACTTCCTCTTCAGGGACAGATTGATCGGTGCGGCGGCGACGCCGCCCGCGTGATTCGATTGGAGCGCGTTCGCGCGCCCGGTGCAAGCGGATGCGCCGCGCGGGAGGGCCGGTGCGCCGCCCGGCGCATCGCGCTGCGCCGCCGCCGGCAAGCCGGACGGACGGCGCGCGCCCGCCTCGCGACGCACGATCCATGAAATACATTGTCGGTGGCCACAAGTCGGGCCGCTATTGATATTAACTCACGACTTCATTCCCAAAACGCAACACCTCGGCGAGCGAATCGGGGGTGTTCCTTCATGTATACGGGACCCTTCCGAAGCCTGCAGCCGGGCCGCCGCGCGGGTTGCGACGACGCCCGGGTTGATGACAAACCCGCATTACCCTGTGCGGAAATATCGTTTGCCGCCCGCACCTCGGGCACACACAATCGTTGCGGCGTCGAGGTGCAAAGCACCCGGCGCGCCGCCGGCCGCCGCCACCGCAGCCGGACGACCGACGAACGCGACACGCATCGCGGCCCGGTTCATCCGGCCCGCCCCCGTCCCGCATCACCGCTGCCCGGCCCGCAGCCGGCAACGCGTCGCGCTTCGTCACCGAAAAACAATTCCGGAGACAGCGCCCAGCGCCCGCCATGCATTCAGATGCCCGACCCGATTCGTCCCGTCCGTCCGGTTCGCCGCCCGCGAAACCGTCCCTCCACCGTGCGCTGCAGGCCCGCCACCTGCGGATGATCGCGATCGGCGGCTCGATCGGCACGGGCCTGTTCGTCGCGTCCGGCGCGTCGATCTCGCAGGCCGGCCCCGGCGGCGCGATGCTCGCGTACATGGTGATCGGCCTGATGGTCTATTTCCTGATGACGAGCCTGGGCGAGATGGCCGCGCTCATGCCCGTGTCGGGCTCGTTCGCGACCTACGGCGCGAAGTTCGTCGACGAGGGCTTCGGCTTCGCGCTCGGTTGGAACTACTGGTACAACTGGGCCGTGACGATCGCGGTCGAGCTCGTCGCCGCCCAGCTCGTGATGAACTACTGGTTCCCGCACGTGCCGGGCGTCTGGTGGAGCGCGCTGTTCCTCACGCTGATCTTCGCGCTCAACGCGCTGTCGGTGCGCGGCTTCGGCGAAGCCGAATACTGGTTCGCGCTGATCAAGGTGCTGACGGTGCTCGCGTTCGTCGGCGTCGGCCTGCTGATGATCTTCGGGATCATGCAGGGCGGCCCGAGCGCCGGCTGGGGCAACTTCACGATCGGCGACGCGCCGTTCGCCGGCGGCTGGGCGACGATGCTCGGCGTCGCGATGATCGCGGGCTTCTCGTTCCAGGGCACCGAAATGATCGGCGTCGCGGCCGGCGAATCGGAAAACCCGCGCACGACGATCCCGCGCGCGGTGAGCCAGATCTTCTGGCGCATCCTGCTGTTCTACGTGCTGGCGATCTTCGTGATCGGCGTGCTGATTCCCTATACCGACCCGAGCCTGCTCAAGAGCGACGTGACCGACATCGGCGTGAGCCCGTTCACGCTCGTGTTCCGCCACGCGGGCCTCGCGTTCGCGGCCGGCGTGATGAACGCGGTGATCCTGACGGCCGTGCTGTCGGCCGGCAACTCGGGCATGTATGCGTCCACGCGGATGCTCTACAACCTCGCGGTCGAAGGCCGCGCGCCGAAGCTGTTCGCGAAGCTGTCGCCGGGCGGCGTGCCGCGCAACGCGCTGTACGCGACGACGGCCGTGGGCGCTCTGTGTTTCCTCACGTCGCTGTACGGCGACAAGACCGTGTACCTGTGGCTGCTGAACACGTCGGGCATGGCCGGCTTCATCACGTGGCTCGGCATCGCGGTCAGTCATTACCGCTTCCGCAAGGGGTTCCTGAAGCAGGGCTACCGGCTCGACCAGTTGCCGTACCGGTCGAAGTGGTTCCCGTTCGGCCCGCTGTTCGCGTTCGCCCTGTGCGCGATCGTCGCGCTCGGCCAGGACTACCAGGCGTTCCTCTCCGACCGGATCGACTGGGTCGGCGTCGCCTCGACCTACATCGGCCTGCCGTTCTTCCTCGCGACCTGGCTCGGCTACGCACTCGTGCGCAAATGCCGCCTCGTGCGCTATGAGGACATGGAAATCGCGCCGTGGATCGAACGCAGCGCGACGCCCGAAACCGCGCCGCGGGCCGACGCCGGCTACGCGAGCTACGTCGCCCGTCCGGCCAACCCGACGCCGGGCGCCTGAAGCACGGCGTCATGCGTCGCACCGGCCGCCGCCCGCGCGCGGCAGCCGGCGCCCGGACATCCCCCATTCGACGCGGCGCGCGCGTTCAGGCAAGATCGACGCGCGCCGTCCGTCTATCTGCCGTTACGAATCAACGAAACCGCATGCAGAACTTCTACGAAGCCACCGTCACCCGCCAGCCCTACCCGCCCCTGTCCGGCACGACCGACACGCAGGTCTGCATCGTCGGCGGCGGCCTCGCCGGCCTGTGCACCGCGCTCGGGCTCGTCGAGCGCGGCGTGCGCGATGTCGTCGTGCTCGACGCCGAACAGGTCGGCTTCGGCGCGTCGGGCCGCAACGGCGGCTTCGTATTCGGCGGCTACAGCCTCGACAACGCCGACCTGCTGCGCACGCTCGGCCGCGACGAAGGGCGCAGGCTGTACCGCCTCACCGTCGATGCGGTCGACCTGATCCGCGCGCGGATCGCGCGCTACGGGATCGATTGCGACATCGTCGACCAGGGCGTGATGCTGGCGAACTGGTTCGACGATCCCGCCAGGCTCGACAGCGTGCGTGCGCTGATGAAGAACGAACTCGGCGTCGACTGGGAGCCCGTTGCAACCGATGCGCTGCGCAAGCGGCTGAAAACGTCGCGCTATTACGGCGGCCTGTTCGAACCGAATGCGTTCCACTTCCATCCGCTCAAGTACGTACTCGGCGTGGCGGCGGCCGCCGCGCGCGGCGGCGCGCGCGTGTACGAGCGCTCGGCCGCGCTCGGCATCGCCCGCGAAGGCGCCGGGTACGTCGTGCGCACGGCGCAGGGCGCGGTGCGCGCGAAGGACGTGGTGTTCGCCTGCGGCGGCTATGCGCGCGGCGTGTCGCCGCGCATCGAGCGCGCGGTGCTGCCGATCGCGACCTACGTGATCGCGACCGAACCGCTCGGTGCGCGCCTGCCCGATGCGATCGATGCGCCGTACGCGATCTACGACACGCGCTTCGCGTTCGACTACTACCGCCCGCTGAACGACACGCGCATCCTGTGGGGCGGCCGGATTTCCGTGCTCGACCGCGGCCCCGACGCGATCGCGCGCCTGCTGCGGCGCGACCTGCTGCGCGTGTATCCGCAACTGGAAGACGTGAAGGTCGAATACGCATGGGGCGGGCTGATGAGCTACGCGCGGCACAAGATGCCGCAGATCGGCCGCGACGCCGACGG
This sequence comes from Burkholderia sp. MSh2, assembly GCF_000731655.1. Lineage (NCBI taxonomy): Bacteria > Pseudomonadati > Pseudomonadota > Betaproteobacteria > Burkholderiales > Burkholderiaceae > Burkholderia > Burkholderia sp. MSh2. The sequence continues at coordinate 71,987 of NZ_JPGM01000040.1, forward strand.
CGTGTGGCACGCGATCGCGTTCGGCGGCCACGGAATGGCGCCGACCACGGTGGCCGGCGAAGCGCTCGCGGCCGCGCTGGCCGAAGGCCGCCCGGTGCCGGACGGCTTCGCGGCGTTCGGGCTCACGCGCACGTTCGGGCTGGCGGGCCTCGCCGCCGCGCAGCTCACATACACCGCGTACCAGGCCCGCGACGCGCTCGCGTCATGCCGCCGCTGAGCGCCCCAGGCAGCCGGAACGGCCCGTCCGATTAGAGCGGAAGGTCGGCCGGGCGGGGTTTTACCGCATGCTAGAATGCCTTTTCCAAGCCGCCGAAGCCACAATAAAGTCACATGAAAGCAGGAAGCAAGGCCGCCACCTCCGAGACCCGCGCGCTTCCGTCCGATGCGCGGCGCAAATACGATCCCGAGCAAACCAGGCGCAACATCCTCGACGTCGCCACGCAGGAATTCTCCGCGATGGGTCTCGCCGGCGCGCGCGTCGACGCGATCGCCGAGCGCACGAACACGACCAAGCGCATGCTCTATTACTACTTCGAGAGCAAGGAAGGCCTGTACGAGGCCGTGCTGGAGAAGGTGTACGGCGACATCCGCGCGCTCGAGCAGGAACTGCACATCGGCGACATGGAGCCGCGCGAAGGCATGCGCCGCCTCGTCGAATTCACGTTCGACTATCACGACAAGCATCGCGACTTCGTGCGCCTCGTGTCGATCGAGAACATCCACGGCGCGAAGTATCTCGAACAGCTCAAGTCGTTCAAGAACCGCAACGTCAGCATCATCAAGACGCTTGAGGAACTGGTCGAGCGCGGCGCGGCGAGCGGCGCGTTCCGCAAGGACATCGATGCATTCGACCTGCACCTGCTGATCAGTTCGTTCTGCTTCCATCGCGTGTCGAACCGCTACACGTTCGGCGCCGCGTTCGGCCGCGACCCGTCGGCGCCGCGCCTGCGCGCACGGCATCGCGACACGATCGCCGACGCCGTACTCCGCTACGTCGCCGCATAAGCGGCGGCGGCGGCCGGTTTCCCCGGCCAGCCCGGCCTCGGGCGCGCGACATCCGCGCCCGTCGCTCTCCCGTGCGTCAGTCCGTCGGCGCGGTCGACGCCAGTGCGATCCGGGCCTTCTCTTCCGGGCTTCCCGCCACGTAATACTTCTTCGCCCAGCTCGAATCGGGCGCGAGCCCGAGCCGCGCATGCGCGCCCGTGCCTCCGTCCGTGCCGCCGTGCCGTTTCGCATTGATCGCCAATGCCCGCGCGCGATAGTGCTCGTACAGCCGCAGGAATTCCGCGAGATAGATCGCCGCGATCCGCCGATCGCGGATCTCGAGCAGGTTCTCGTCGTTGTACTGCTCGGAATTGCGGCTCATGTTCGCCGAGCCCGTATAGACGACCGGATTCGCGCCCTCCGCATCGATCACGATGAACTTGTGATGGATCACGACGGGCGGAAAGGCCGGCGCCGGTTCACCCGGGAACAGGCGCAACTCGGGCTCGAAACCCTGCGGCACTGTGGCCGGCGAGAAATACTCGGCGTCGATCACGTCGTGGTTGTCTTCGTTGCGGTGGTACAGCTCGAGGTTCGCGAGCGTGGCCGCATCGATCGTCTGGCCGGCCTGCTGCTCGGCATCGGCCTTCGTCGCGCTGCCGACGTTGATCTTGTTCACCAGGCCGAACATCATCAGCCCGCGGTCGCCGGCCGCGAAGCACGCTTTTCGCAGCTCTGCGTCGGTCGGCATGAACAGGCAGAAGCACACCGAATGCTTCGCGGCCGCGATCGCGGCGACGATCGTGTCGATTTCGGTGCGCTGCCCCGCCGGCTCCGGCGAAAACGCGAGCCGCACCTGCGCGCCGCCGATCGTCATCGGTTCCGACCAGCCCGGCGACAGCTTCGCGGTCTCCGCGATCGACGGATTCCCGGCCAGCGCCTGCGCGCGATCGTTGTACAGCGCGGCAAGCGCGGGGGAATCGAACGCGTGCAGCACGTTCGCCTGCTCCGTGAGCCCCTCGGTCGTGAAATTCGCGGAGCCGGTCAGCACGCGTGAGGGCGCCGCGTTCGACGACGCGTCGGTCACGATGAACTTGTCGTGCATGATATGCGTCCTGTCGCGCGGCGCGAGCGTCGCGAGCCCCTGCAGCGCATCGACGGCCGGCTGGTTCGGCGACGGCAGCGGCGGTTTGCCCTTGCGCGCCGTCGTATGCGCGTCGTAGACGATCGCGAGCGACGCTTCGCCGTGCTTGCGCCCGAACGCTTTGAACGCGGGCAGCGCCCACAGCGTGTCGGTCAGGTGATAGACGGCCGACGCCGCGCGCGACGCCGGGTCGAGCATCTCCGCGAACACCTGCTCCATGTCGTTCGCGAGCCACGTGCGCAGCTTCAGCGCCTGCGCGGCGCTCGGCGCCGCATTCGGCGCGAGGCCGAGCGCCGCGACCTGCCTCGCGAATGCCTGCGAGCTGACCACCGCGCGGTTGAACCACGTGCCGACGCCATCCTCGATGTGCGCGGGCAGCACGACGTCGCACACGCCGGCCTGCGCGTCGAGCACCTGCAGGTTCGCCGGCGTGCCGACGACGGGATACACGTCGTAGCGGAACGCCGCGCCGCGGTCCTGCGGATCGATGCGCGCATCCCACCACATGAATTTCTGGATCGGCGCCTGGTCGGTCGGCGCATCGCCCTGCGTGTGGGCGGCCGGGCCCTCGAACGTCAGGCGGTTCGGCAGCCAGCTGTCCGGCGCGCGCGTCTTGCCGTCGGCCGACCAGAATCCCGGCGTGCGCCGGATCGCGAAGCCGAGGAAATCGGTACGCGACGCCGCATCGGGCCAGTCGAAGGCCAGCAGGACCAGGGTGGGGGAAAGATAGCTGCGCACGCTGACGGTCATTCGTTGCTCCCTGGCCTGCCGGCCGATCGAGATGAATGGGTCAGTCTTGACGGTGCTTCTTCCCGCAGGATGACGGTTCGATGAACCTTGTATGTCGGACGCGCGTCAGTCGCACACGAGCAGCTCGATCCCGCGCGCAGTCAGCGCGCGGCGCACGGCCTTGTCGGGCGCGCGGTCGGTCACGAGATAGCGGGCGGCGGCCGTGCCGTTGATACGCACCGGCGTCACGCGGCCGAATTTCGAATGGTCGGCGACGATGAGCGTCGTGCCCGCCGCCGCGATCATCCGGCTGCGCACCTCGGCCGCGAGCCGCGAGTAGTCGGTGCATTCGCCGTCGGGCGTGATGCCGCCGGCGCCGACGAACGCGAAATCGACGTGGTATTGCGCGAGCTGCTGGATCGTGTCGAGCCCGAAGGTGGCGTCCTCGTCGTCGGACAGTTCGCCGCCGAGCAGCGTCACGCGGTTGCCGTTGCGCCGCGCGAGCACGAACGCGGTGCGCCAGTCGTTCGTGTAGATCGAGAGCCGGTGCCGGTCGGCGAGCGCGAGCGCGACCGCATGCGGCGTGCTGCCCGAATCGATCAGCACCGATGCGTCGTCGGGCACGAACTCGGCCGCGCGCCGCCCGATCGTGCGCTTCGCCTCGGCGTTCGCGGCTTCGCGTTCGGACAGGCTGGGCTCGCGGCGGTCCGCGGCCAGCGCGCCGCCGTGCGTCATCACGAGCAGGCCGCGTGCGGCCAGCGCGTTCAGGTCGCGCCGCACGGTCTCGCGCGACACGTCGAGCGAGCGGACCAGTTCCGCGACCGACAAGGCGCCCGACCGTCCGAGTTCCGACAGGATGAATTGATGACGTTGTTCCGCCAGCATCGCGTGTGCGCCCGAGGCGACTGGTAATGGGTAAGCCGGCCATTGTATTACGCCCGTTTGACCGGCATTTGACGGCGGCGCGAAACCGCACCGGCCGCGCCGGCCGAATGCGAAATTCATTATTGCCTGATGCGCGCGAATCGGCGCGGCGCCGGTTGCTACACTTTGCGTTTCGCAGAATGACCGACCCAGCAGAGAGACTCGCGCCATGTATCGCAAAGGCAGTGTGATCGAAATCCAGTTCCCGCCCGAACGCCTCAACGACGGGGCCGGCGATCCGTACTGGATCGACCTGACGCTCGACGAGGCCCGCCGGCTCTACGAACAGCTCGCCGCGCGTTTCGCGACCGACGCCCGCGCCAACCAGCCGCTCGACACGTTCTCGATCGACTGACCGGCACATCCGCGCGCCCGCCCGCACCGCGTGCGGGGCGGTGCGCGCCCTCCCCGCCCCCGCCCGGCGGCCCGTGCAACCGGCCCGCTACACGGCGCGCGACGCGCACCGGCGCATCCGCGCGACCGGCGGCATGAATGCAGAATGCGACAAGACGCCGGCGTCGCTTCACCCGATACTGGCCGACTTCACGATTCTGTCCGGCCGCGTCGCGGCCCGTCCCGCATGCTGACCTCGATCGTCGCCGCCGCTTTCGTCGCCCTCTGGTCCACCGGTTTCATCGTTGCACGGGCCATCAAGCCCTACGCCGATCCCAACCTGTTCCTGCTCGCGCGATTCGCGGGCACGGCCGCGCTGTTCGGCGCGGTGGCGCTCGTCGCGCGCGCGCCGTGGCCGGCCCGCCGCGAATGGCCGCGCCACCTGATCGCGGGCGCGCTGTTGCAAGGCCTCTATCTCGGGCTGAGTTACTGGGCCGTCTCGCAGGGGCTGAACGCCGGCGTCATGGCGTTGCTCGGCGCGCTGCAGCCGCTCGCGACCGCCGTGCTCGCCGTCCCGCTGTTCAACGAGCGCCTGCCCGCACGCGGCTGGTTCGGGATGGCGCTCGGGCTCGCCGGCGTCGCGCTCGTGCTGGCGCCGAAGGTCACGGGCGGCGTCGCGCCGCCGCCCGGCGCGGCGCCCGCGTGGCTCGTCGTCGCCGTCTCGGTGCTCGCGGTCGGGTCGATCACCGCCGGCTCGCTGTACCAGAAGGGCAAGCTCGCCCGGAGCGACCTGCGCACGGCCGTTGCCGTGCAGAACTTCGGGGCGGCGATCGTCGCGGCCATCCTCGCCGTGCTGCTTCACGAGACCCGCTGGATCGGCGCGCCGGCGCTGTGGGGGTCGCTCGTGTGGGGCGTCGTGTTCCTGTCCGGCGGTGCGGTCACGATGCTGATGTGGATGCTGCGGCGCGGCAACGCCGCGCGCGCGACGTCGCTGCTGTTCCTTGCGCCGCCGCTCGCCGCGCTGCAGGGCTTCTGGCTGTTCGGCGAAACGCTCGCCGCGATCCAGCTCGCCGGCTTCGCGCTCGCACTCGTGGGCGTCGTGCTCGCGCGGCGCTGACGCGCCCGCTCCCGCATGCGGCCGTGAGGCCGCGCCACCGCCGGCCCCGACACGCGTCGACACGCATCGATGCATATTCACCTGCATCGACGCGCGTCGAGCGCCGGCCGCGCGCACGCCCGCCGCGCGGCATTCTTGCCCCTGCCCGGCGCACCGTGCACCACGGCGGCGCAACGCGTCTCGCCGAAGCAACGTGAAGCCGCCGGAACCCGTGTCCGGCGCGGCGCCGGGCCGCGAATGCGCTTATGATGGGCGCCTTCCATTTCGCTCCGGAACCCCCTTCATGACATCCGCCGATTACGCCAGCCGCCAACGCGCGATCATTGCCGAACTGAACGTCGCACCGCACTTCGACGCCGAGGCCGAGATCGCCCGCCGCGTCGAGTTCCTCGCGCACTACCTTCGTTCGACCGGCCTGCGGACCTACGTGCTCGGCATCAGCGGCGGCGTCGATTCGTCGACGGCCGGCCGGCTCGCGCAACTGTCGGTCGAGCGCCTGCGCGCCGACGGCTACGATGCACGCTTCATCGCCATGCGCTTGCCGAACGGCGTGCAGAACGACGAAGCCGATGCGCAGCGCGCGCTCGCATTCGTGCGCGCGGACGAGGAACTGACCGTCAACGTGAAGCCGGCCGCCGACGCGATGCTCGGCGCGCTGGTCGCGTCCGGCCATGCGTTCGAGAGCCCGGCCCAGCAGGATTTCGTGCACGGCAACATCAAGGCGCGCGAGCGCATGATCGCGCAGTACGCGGTGGCCGGCGCGCGGCGCGGCATCGTGATCGGCACCGATCACGCCGCGGAATCGCTGATGGGCTTCTTCACGAAATTCGGCGACGGCGGCGCGGACGTGCTGCCGCTTGCGGGCCTGAACAAGCGTCGCGTGCGCGCGGTTGCCCGTGCGCTCGACGGCGAGGAAGCGATCGTGATGAAGGTGCCGACGGCCGATCTCGAGGAGTTGCGCCCGCTGCGCCCCGACGAACATGCATACGGCGTGAGCTACGACGAGATCGACGATTTCCTGGAAGGCAAGCCCGTCAGCGATCGCGTCCATGAAACGGTGCTGCGCTTCTACGACGGTTCGCGCCACAAGCGCGCGCTGCCGTACACGCCGTTCGACTGGCCGGCCGCGTAAGCACGCTCCAGCCTGCCGCCGCGCGCGCCCCGGCGGCGGCGCGCGGCGTACCCGCGACGGGCGACGCTACGCGTGCCCGCCCGTCTTGTTCGCCTGCAGCGCGCGAATCCGCATCCGCGCACCCGTATCGCTGACCGTCGTGTCGTACATCGTCGCGAGATCGTGCTTGAGCGCAGTGCGCGAGCCGCCGTCGAGATACACCATGTGCCCCGACGGATAGAACCGCGCGGACAGGTTCTGCCGCACCTTCGGATCCTCGAGCGGCATCTGCTGCAGGTCGATCACGGTCTGGTAGAACGGCGTGACGAAATCGTAGAAGCCGTTCGCCGACAGCACCTTCAGGTCGACGTTCAGCGCCATCACCGCGGCGAGATCGCCGGCCGTGTAGAGGATCACGTTCCCCTGCGCGTCGACGCCCTGCTGCGCGCCGGTCGGATCGATGTGGCTGAAGTCCCAGTTCTGGAACGCCTGGTCGTTCAGGTCCGTGAACGCGGAATTCGACGTGAACTTCAGCTGCTCGTTCAGGTAGCTGTTCCACATCGCCGTATAGACGCCCGTCACCGCCGTCATCGTCGGATCGTTGCCGCCCGAGTTCGGGTCGATCTTGCCGGCGATGCCCGACGAGATCCCCGTCACGCGGCCGTCGTACGAACCGAGCGCGAGCCCCTGCGCATGCAGCAGCGTCGTCAGGAACAGCGAATTGCCGCGCGCGTCGTAGCCCGCGATATTCAGGCTCCACGACTGCAGCGTCGCCGTATCGATGCCCGTGTATTGCGACAGCTTCTGCACGACGGCCGGGTCCGCATGCGGCACCGTTCGCAACGCGTTCAGGTAGTCGGTGCGCGAGAACTGCGCGACCTCCTCCACGAATGCGCCGAGATCGGTCGGCGCCGGCGTGACGCCGAGCTTCTTGTGATACCACGCGTCGGCCGCCGCGGTCGGCAGCGCGCCGACCGGGTTGCCGGCCTGCCGGTAGTCGAGGATCGACGATTGCAGCGTGACGCCGTTCAGGTCGACGCCGTCCTCGTGCAGCTTGTACGCGAGCACGCAGCTGCGCACGGTGCCGTACGATTCGCCGAACAGGTACTTCGGCGAATTCCAGCGGTTGTTCTTCGTCAGGTAGCGCTTGATGAACTGCTTCAGCGAATCCGCGTCCTGGTCGACGCCCCAGAAGTTGCGGTTCCGGTTCGGCGCGACGGCCGCCGAATAGCCGGTGCCGACCGGGTTGATGAACACCAGGTCGCTGTGGTCGATCATGCTGTCCGGGTTGTCTTCGAGCTGGTACGGCGCGGGCGGCGTGAACCCCGGCATCGACGTCTTGATGCGCTTCGGCGCGAACGAGCCGAGCAGCACGAACACCGACGACGAGCCGGGCCCGCCGTTATAGAAGAACGTCACGGGCCGCGTTTCCTCCGTCGCGCCGTCGGCCGTGAACGCGACGTAGAAGATCTTCGCGGCCGGCTGCGAGCTGCTCGGGTCGACCGTCACGAGGTGGCCGGCCGTCGCCGTGTACGCGATGCGCTTTCCGTCGATCAGGATCGTGTGATGCGTGATCGCGGCCGCCTCGGTCGTGTCGGTCACCGAGTCGTCGGGGCCGTTGCCGTACGCGACCGGATCGAAGAACGGCTGGTCGCGGCCGTGGCTCAGCGCGACAGGATTGACGGTCGGCGGCACGCCATGCGAATTGTGGTCGCCGTGATGCAGCGGATACACGCCGCCGGAAGATGCGGAATCGATGCCCATCGTGCTGCTCCTGGAGGTGAGAAAAGGGCGCGGGCAGGCCGCCCGCGCCATGCGGAAAGACGTACGCCGCCGCGTCAGCTCGACGGCTTGCGGGCCAGGATCGCGGCAAGCTGCACGCCGTTCGGGCTGCCGAGGCCCGTGCACGCATCCCAGCCCTGCGCGGCGGCATAGCTGCCGTTCGAGCCCTGCGTGACGTCGCGCAACGCGCCCGGATTCCGGTAGAGCACCGGGTTGACCCAGCCGGCAGGCGCGCCGCCCGCCGCATTGATCCGCGCGATCAGCGCGGCCCACAGCGGCGCGACCGCGCTCGTGCCGCCCATCACGGTGGCCGTGCCCGCGATCGACACTTCGTAGCCCGTCTGCGGCGACGCATCGCCGGCGACGTCCGGCACGCCGCGCTTCGCGAGCGGCACGCGGCTGCCGTCGGCCAGCGTCGCGGCCAGCCCCTGCTGCCAGACCGGCAGGTCGAACAGCGTGCTCACGCCGCCGCCGCCCGCGCCGCCGTCGGTCGCTTCGTCGTTCCACGCGACCTCGTTGCGGATGCCCTGCCCGGGCAGCGCGTCGAGCTGCGTGCCGCCGCAGCCGAGCACGTACGGACTCGACGCGGGGAAGTCGACATGATCGGCGCCGTCCTGCAGCCCGTCGCCCGAGCCGCTGTCGCCGGACGCCGCGCACACCGTGACGCCCTGCGCGGCCGCTGCCTGCAGGACCCGGTTGAACGCCTGCGCGGATTGCGCCTGCCAGGTCGCCTCCGGGCCGCCCCAGCTGATCGAGATCACCGACGGCTTGCGGGTCGTGTCGTTGACGGCCGCGTTGACGGCCTGGATGAAGCCGGCGTCGCTGTTCGGCGCGAAATAGACGGCGATCGTCGCGGCCGGCGCGATCGCGCCGGCGATCTCGATGTCGAGCGCAACCTCGCCGTCCGGGCCGTTCGGGTCGCCGTTCGGCGCGTTGCGGCCGGTGCCGACGTTGACGTCGACGAGCGTCGGCGGCGTCGCGATGCCGAGTCCGCTGAAATACTGCTGGATGTCGGCCGCGCGGTAGCCGCCGCCGAGTTCGACGATCGCGATGCACTGCCCGGCGCCGTCGCCGGCCGGAAAGCCATACAGCGACGCGAGCTGGATCGGGGTGAACGTGACGCCCGCCGCGCCGCGCGCGGGCTGGAACGGCGGGCGCAGCCGGAAGTGCGGCCGCGCCTGCGGGCGGCTGTCGAGGCCGAGCACGGCCGTGACGACGTCGCCCAGATCGTCGGGCAGCGCGATCGGGCCGGAGCGGCCGCGATACTGGCCGATCGAGCGATGCTCGAAGCGCTCGAGCGTGACGCCGAACGCGGCTTCGAACTGCCGGATCGTGCCGGACAGCACGACGACGCTTTCGACCGGATCGACGCGATCGACCGTCAGCTGGTGACGATGCGCGAAGTCCTCGGCCTTGCGGATATCGTCGGGATCGGCGGAAAAACGCTGCGCAAACGCTTCGCGCGACAGCGGCTTCGCTTGCGCGTCGCCGGCGGCGAGCTGGTGAACCAGCGTATCGAGTTGCCCTTCTTCCTGCCGCCGCAACATGATCGTGACGTGGATGCGCTCCGCCGGATCGCACGGGCCGAGGCACTTGGACTCGGCGACGATCCGGGGTTCACGGTCGGCGTGAAGATGCCTTGCCATGTTCAGACCCTCCTTGGTACCGCGTTGCACGGAACAGCCAGGAAATCGGACAGGGCCGGCGGGAGACGGTTCCGTTCAGTCGGTCGGGTTCGCGACCACGCGAAGTAACAGGGAGTTTAGAACAGTCAGACGATTTGCGCGCACGTCCTTCTGCGACGGGGCGCACGCACGGGGCGGCGGCGCCGCGCGCGGCGGGCGCCGGCACGGCGCGGCCGCGGCGCTCAATCCATCGACAGGCGCAACGCGAAGCCGATCAGCGCCGCGGAAAACGTCCAGCGCTGCACCGTCTGCGCGAGCGGATGCGCGCGCATCCATGCCGCGATCCGCGATGCGCCGAACACGCACGCGAGGTCGAAGCACACGCCGGCCGCCACCAGCAGCGCGCCCAGCTCGAACATCTGCAACACGACCGGCCCGGCCTCGGGGCGCACGAACTGCGGCAGCAGCACCGAGCAGAACAGCAGCGCCTTCGGGTTCAGCAGGTTGGTGAGCAAGCCCTTCACGAACGACTGCCGCAACTCGCCTGCCGTCGCCGCCGCCTCGCCGTCGCCGAGCGCGAACACCGGCGAGCGGAACACCTGGACCGCGACATAGGCGAGGTAGAGCGCACCGCCGTAGCGGATCACCTCGTAGAGCCACGGCGCGCTGCGGATCAGCGCCGCGACGCCGCAGGCGGACAGCGTCACGTGCGCGGTGCGCGCGAGCGACAGGCCGGCCGCCGCCGCCATCCCGGGCCGCACGCCGCGGCCGATGCTGGTCTGCAGCACGAGCGCCATGTCCGGCCCCGGCACCGCATAGATGGCCGCCAGCGCGGCAAGGTAAATCAACAGCAAATGCGTGGAAATCATGGTCTGCCCCTGTTCTCTTACGGCGATATATTGCCGCCGGAGCACGAGGGTTTATTGGCCATATTTAGTCAAGGATTGGCGAAACGTAGGGGAATCCGCCACAATCATCGAATCAGCATCAGGATTCCGCCACCATGATTGAACTCGACAAAACCGACCGCGCCATCCTTGCCGCGGTGCAGCGCGACGGCCGCCAGCCGATCGCGCGTCTCGCCGAGACCGTCGGCCTCTCCGAGACCCCCTGTGCACGGCGCCTGAAGCGTCTCGAAAACGACGGCTACATCGAGCGCTATCGCGCGCAGCTGTCGCGCCAGGCGCTCGGCTTCGGCGTCGTCGCCTTCGTGCTCGTGCGGTTCGCGACGCACGACCGCAAGACCGCCGACCGCTTCGAACGGGAGGTGCTCGGCATCGAGCGGATCCTGGCGTGCCACAACGTGGCGGGCACGGCCGACTACCTGCTGCAGGTGGTGGCGCGCGATCTCGACGACTACGGCACGTTCCTGCGCGAATCGCTGCGGATGCTGCCGGGCGTGACGTCGATCGAATCGGCGCTGTCGCTGCGCGAGGTCAAGCACGACGCGGGGTTGCCGGTGCCGTGACGCCGGCGGGGGTGGCCGGCGCGCGCGCCGGCCCCGTCGCCCGGTTCGTCACTTCGACGCGGATCGATGTGGACCACGCCATACGAGCCGCGCGGCCGCAACACTCGTTCACATTGTCGGCGCCGGCAACCCGGGCGGCCTAGGCCGCGTCGGGCGGCTGGTGCGCGTGCTCGAGGTCTTCGAGAAAGGCTTCCACGAGCGGATTGCCGCGGCCGTTGCGCGCGACGACCATGTGGAACGTGACGTCGTAGCGCAGCTGCGCCGGATTGAGCGGCGCGAGCAGCCCCTGCGCGACGTACGGTGCCGCGAAGTGCTGCGGCAGATAGCCGAGGTGGTGGCCGGACAGGATCAGCAGCGCGACGGCCTCCATGTTGTCGGCGGTCGCGGTCACGCGGTCGGGCGTCGTCGACATCTGCGCTTCGGGCAGCGGATACGAGCGCCACGCCCATTCGAATCCCGCGACGTCGGCCGGCGTCAGCGCGCCGGCGCCGTCGAACAGCGGATGGCCGCGCCCGCAGTACGCGACCTGGCGTTCGATGAACAGCGGCGTGTAGTGCAGCGACGGCACGCGATGCCAGAAGTAGCCCACGGCAACCTGGATCTCGTCGCTCAGCAGCTTTTCCTCGAGATCGCCCGGCGCGCGCACCGAGATCGAAAAGCGCACGGCCTGGTCGCGCGTGCGAAACGCCGCGATCGCCTCGGCGATCCGTGCGTTCTGGCTCACCGGCGTATGGCCGATCAGGCCGATGTGCAGCGTGCCGACCAGTTGGCGGTCCATGTGCCGCGCGGCCATCCCGAATTCGTCGAGCGCCGCGAGCAGCTTGCGGCTCATCGCGTGGAACCGCTCGCCCTTCGGCGTGAGCCGGAAGCCGCTGCGGCCGCGCTCGCACAGCCGGTAACCGAGCCGCGTCTCGAGCGACGACAGCTGCGCGCTGATCGTCGACTGCCCGACGTTCAGCACGGCCTGCGCGGCCGATACGCCGCCCGCGTCCGTGACCGCGAGAAACACGCGGATCAACCGCAGATCGAGGGTCGACAGATTCCCCAGCACGCTCATCCCCTTCCATGCATCGATGAAGATCGATGTTTACGTCGATATCTTCGCATTCTTCTTTCCCGGCGGAGCGCGTAAAACTGTGCGCCAAGCCGCGTCGCATGATACGGCGCCCCACATCGGAAGAGACACGACATGAACGACCACACCCGTTTCCAGCCGCTCGGCGGCAATGAAATGCCGCGCTGCGGCGGCATCGCGACGATGATGCGCCTGCCGCACGTGCCGAGCGCCGAAGGCCTCGACGCGTGCTTCGTCGGCGTGCCGTTCGATCTCGGCACCTCCAACCGCACCGGCGCGCGCTTCGGCCCGCGCCAGATCCGCACCGAATCCGTGCTGCTGCGCCCGTACAACATGGCCACGCGCGCCGCCCCGTTCGATTCGCTGCAGATCGCCGACATCGGCGACGTCGCGATCAATCCGTACAACCTGCACGACTCCATCGCGCGCATCGAGGCCGCGTACGACGCGATCCTCGAGCACGACTGCAAGCCGATCACGCTCGGCGGCGACCATACGATCGCGCTGCCGATCCTGCGCGCGATCCACCGCAAGCACGGCAAGGTTGCATTGATCCACGTCGATGCACATGCCGACGTGAACGACACGATGATGGGCGAAAAGATCGCGCACGGCACGCCGTTCCGCCGCGCGGTGGAAGAAGGCCTGCTGCATGGCGACAAGGTCACGCAGATCGGCCTGCGCGGCACCGGCTACGCGGCCGAGGATTTCGACTGGTGCCGCGAACAGGGCTTCCGCGTCGTCCAGGCCGAGGAGTGCTGGAACAAGTCGCTCGCGCCGCTGATGGAGGAAGTGCGCGCACGCGTCGGCGACACGCCCGTCTACATCAGCTTCGACATCGACGGCATCGATCCGGCCTACGCGCCGGGCACCGGCACGCCGGAAATCGCCGGCCTCACGGTGCCGCAGGCGCTCGAGATCATCCGCGGCGCGAAGGGGCTGAACATCGTCGGCTGCGATCTCGTCGAAGTCGCGCCGCCGTACGACCCGTTCGGCACCACGGCGCTGCTCGGCGCGAACCTCGCCTACGAGCTGCTGTGCGTGCTGCCGGGCGTCGCGTACCGCGACTGACCCCGCGCCACCATTCATTCCAAATCAAATCAGAGCATTCCAGAGGAGCACATACCAAGATGGGGACTTCCGTCAAGCAACCCAAGCGGGCGGCGCTCGCGTCGTTCGTCGGCACCACGATCGAGTGGTACGACTTCTACAGCTACGCGACCGCCGCCGCCATCGTGTTCGGCCCGCTGTTCTTTCCCGGTGAAAACCGCTTCATCAGCCTGCTCGCCTCGTTCGGCTCGTTCGCGGTCGGCTTCTTCGCGCGGCCGTTCGGCGGCGTGATGTTCGGCTACCTCGGCGACCGCTTCGGCCGCAAGCGGTCGCTGCTCGCGACGCTGATGCTGATGGCCGTGTCGACGGTCGCGATCGGCCTGCTGCCGACCCATGCGCAAGCCGGCGTGATCGCACCGGTCCTGCTCGTGCTGATGCGGGTGCTGCAGGGCATCGCGGTCGGCGGCGAATGGGGCGGCGCGGTGCTGCTCGCCGGCGAGCATGCGCCGGAAGGCAAGCGCACGTTCTTCGCGTCGTTCGCGCAGCTCGGCAGCGCGAGCGGCCTGATCCTGTCGATGCTCGCGTTCGGCGCGATCAGCACGCTGTCGAAGGAAGACATGATGAGCTGGGGCTGGCGCGTGCCGTTCCTCGCGAGTTCCGTACTGCTGATCGTCGGCTTCGTGATCCGCGCAAGCGTGTCCGAATCGCCCGAGTTCGAGGAAGTCAAAAAGAGCGGCAACACCGCACGGAACCCGGTGCGCGAAGCGCTCAGGTACTGGCCGCTGCTGCTGCTCGCGATCGGCGCGAACGTGTACGGCATCGCCGGCGTGTATTTCAGCAACATCTTCATGATCAGCTACGCGACGCAGTTCCTGTCGCTCGACCGGTCGATGGTGCTGCATTGCATGACGATCGTCGCCGTGCTGCAGTTCGTCGTGCAGCTCGCGGCCGCGTTCCTCGCGCAACGCTTCGGCACCACGCGCGTGCTGCTGATCACCGGCGCGTGGGCCGCGATCGTCCCGTTCCTGATGCTGCCGCTCGTGCACCTGGGCACGCCGCTGTCGATCACGGTCGGCGTCGGCCTCGCGACGCTCGCGGAATCGGGCTACTACGCGGTGGTCGCGGGCTTCGTCAGCGGCATTTTCGTCGCGCGGATCCGCTATACGGCGATCTCGATCGCCTACCAGGTGTGCGGCGCGCTCGCCGGCGGCCTCACGCCGCTCGTCGCGACCGTCATCGCGCAGAACACCGCCCCGCAATGGTGGCCGCTCGCGCTCCAGTACACGAGCGCCGCCATACTGTCGTCGGTGTGCGTGTGGCTGATCTCGCGCCGCGTCGTCATCGACGATGCCGGCCAACCCGGCAAGGCCGACGCGCCGCTGCCGCGCGGCACGCGCACCGCGTAGGTGTCGCACGCCGGGCAGGCGGCGTCGCCGGCCCGGTTTCCGCGTAGACGGGGTGGCCGACAGGCCGCCCGTCTCTTTTGCCGGGCGCCGGCGCGCCGCACAACGATGTCGCCGTCCGGCGCATCCACCCCGTCGTGCTTCACGCCGATCCGGATCGGTTCGCGATTGCCCGCCTTGCGGTGCGGATTGGCATCACGCGGCGAATCCGCATATCCGTAGCACTCCTTCTGATGAAACGTCTCCCGCTTGCCGATCCCGATTCGGGTTGTAGAAGAAGATCGTGCAGCCGATACCCTAAGCGAGCATCGCCTCCATCACCTCGCCCGAACACGGCGCGCAGCACGAATGCAGCAGCGCCCTCTGCGACGGCCGCCCGGAAGCGGCAGCGGCTCGCGCCCGTCCACGGCAGTCATGTCGGCGCCTTGAAGACGGCGTTCCGGACCGCGTCGCGGAGCATGCCGTCGGCGCGCTCCGCGCGGCCCTTCGCCGCACCAAGATCCGGGGAAAACACATCCAGATCGACCAGCGCGGCCTGGGCTTCGTCGCTTGCGATCCACGCACCGGCAACGGCGCGCAATGCGTCGCGATCGGCGTGCATCAGCCGATGCACGACCACGCGACCGATCTCTTCGTACATCGCCCCGCAATCGTCACTGTCGTCGGCGATCGCCTGCAACAGCCGCTCGATCGCCTTGTTCCCCGCGTCGCTCACCTTGCCCTCCCCGGCGCGATGTCACGAGTGCACCGTGAAGCCGCGTACCTGTTCGCGAGCAGCGCGCCCTGCGCGGCGATCACCGCCGGGCGCGCGTCGTTTTCCGGCGCGATGGGCTCGATGCGGTCTTCCTGTCGGCGGTTTTCCTGCCGGACGGCATCGAACGGTTCCGGGTCGGTCCGGTCGGGCAGGCAGCGGTTGCGATCGAACATGGCAGCAATGGCATTCGAGAATTGAACAGTGAAAACGACACGTCCCGGGGTCTGCCCGGGACGGTCTCGACCGATGCAGCGCCGGTCGCCGGATCGTCGATCGCGGCGGCGGGCACGCGGCGTTCGCGTGTTACCGCACCTGGTTGCGCAGCGTCTTCGCGGCGGCGACCATGTTCGTCAGCGCGGGAATCACTTCCGCCCACTGGCGCGTCTTCAGGCCGCAGTCCGGGTTCACCCACAGGCGTTCCGCCGGAATCCTCTCGGCCGCCTTCCTCATCAGGTCGACGATGTGCTCCTGCGTCGGAATGTTCGGCGAGTGGATGTCGTACACGCCCGGCCCGATTTCGTTCGGATACTTGAAGTTGTCGAACGCGTCGAGCAGCTCCATGTCCGAGCGCGAGGTCTCGATCGTGATCACGTCGGCGTCCATGTCGGCGATCGACGCGATGATGTCGTTGAACTCCGAATAGCACATGTGCGTGTGGATCTGCGTATCGTCCTGCACGCCGTTCGCGGTGATGCGGAACGACTCCACCGCCCACTTCAGGTACTCGCCCCACTGCGCGCGGCGCAGCGGCAGCCCTTCGCGCAGCGCGGCCTCGTCGATCTGGATCACGCGCACGCCGGCCTTCTCGAGGTCGAGCACTTCCTCGCGGATCGCCAGCGCGAGCTGGTAGCACGACACCGAACGCGGCTGGTCGTCGCGGACGAACGACCAGTTCAGGATCGTCACGGGGCCGGTCAGCATGCCCTTCATCGGCTTGTTCGTCAGCGACTGCGCGTACGTGATCCACTCGACCGTCATCGCCTTCGGGCGGCTGATGTCGCCGAACAGGATCGGCGGCTTCACGCAGCGCGAACCGTACGACTGCACCCAGCCGTACTGGCTGAACGCATAGCCGTCGAGCTGCTCGCCGAAGTATTCGACCATGTCGTTGCGCTCGGCTTCACCATGCACGAGCACGTCGAGTTCGAGCGATTCCTGTTCGCGCACGCTGCGCTCGATCTCGGCCTGCATCGCCTTGCGGTAACCGGCTTCATCCAGCGCGCCGGCCTTGAACTGGCTGCGCGCCTGGCGGATTTCGCCGGTCTGCGGGAACGAACCGATCGTCGTCGTCGGGAAGGCCGGCAGATTCAGACGCGCCGACTGCTTCGGCGCGCGCTGCGTATAGGGGCTCACGCGGTTGCCCAGCCGTGCGTCGATACGCGCGATCGCCGCTTTCACCGCCGGGTTGTTTACGCGCGGCGACCTGCGGCGCGATTCGATCGCGGCGGCGTTCGCGGCGAGCGCATCGGCCACCTTGCCGCGGCCTTCGTTCAGCGCGGTCGCGAGCACCTTCAGTTCGTCGAGCTTCTGCAGTGCGAACGCGAGCCACGATCGGATCTCCGCATCGAGCTTCTCCTCGCTCGCGAGATCGACCGGCACGTGCAGCAGCGAGCACGACGGCGCGAGCCACAGGCGCTCGCCCAGTTGCTTCGCGAGCGGCTCGAGCCAGGCGAGTGTCGCGTTCAGATCCGTCTTCCAGATGTTGCGGCCATTGATCGCGCCCACCGACAGCACGCGGTCGGCCGGCAGTTCGCGCACCAGCGCGTCGACTTCGTCGCGAGCGTTGATCGCATCGACGTGCAGGCCGTCGACCGGCAGCGCGCTCGCGAGCGTCAGGTTGTCCTGAAGCTGGCCGAAGTAGGTGGCGAGCAGCACCTTGATGCGACGCGTTTCCAGCGCCTCGTACGCGGTGCGGAATGCCTGGCGCCATTCGGCGTCGAGCTCCGTGACGAGAATCGGCTCGTCGATCTGCACCCATTCGACGCCCTGGGCGGTCAGCGTGTCGAGCAGCGCGCCGTATACCGGCAGCAGCTTCGGCAGCAGCGCGAGCCGGTCGGAATCGTCCTTCGTCTTGCCGAGCCACAGGTACGTGACGGGGCCGATGATCACCGGCTTCGCGGCCACGCCCTGCGCCTGTGCTTCCGCCAGTTGCTGGAGCAGGCGCGACGGGTCGAGCGAGAAGTTCGTGTCCGCGTGGAATTCCGGCACGATGTAGTGGTAATTCGTATCGAACCACTTCGTCATTTCACCGGCCGAAACGCCGCCGCAGCACGCCGCATGCTCCTCGGCCGACTGCGCCGAACGGCCGCGCGCCACGCGGAAGTAGTTGTCGAGCGCGTCGCCGTGGAAGCCCTGCACGCGCTTCGGCAGGTGGCCGAGCGTGAAGCTCATGTCGAGCACCTGGTCGTAGAACGCGAAATCGCCGACCGGCGCCAAGTCCAGATCGCGCTGGTCGTTCCAGTGACGTCGACGCAGTTCGGCGCCGAGCGCCTTCAGCTCGTCGCGCGACGATTCGCCTTTCCAGTAGCGTTCGAGCCCAAACTTGAGTTCACGCTTCGCGCCGATGCGCGGAAAACCAAGGTTGTGTGTCGTGACCATGTGGCTGCCGTCCAGAAGAAAATTGAAGACCCGGAAGCCATGATAGGGATTTCAACCCATGAAATGAAATGGCATTATTTCATCCACTCATTAAACTCGCTCATGCATCTGTTGAATGGGCGATATCCACGCTGGAGCAATTTCACGTCGTCGTCATTGGTAAAGCCGGGCGCCGGGGCTTGCTGACCGCCGCCCCCAACGCGCTGCATCTCACGCAATCGGCCTCAGCCATACCGTCAGGAAAATCCAGCGGCAGCCCGGCCCGCCGATCCGGAATCGCGAGGGCTGCGGTCTGCGTTTCACGCAGCGCGGGCTGTATCTGCTGAAGCCGACGGACCGGCTGCCGCCGCAGTTCAGGCTCGTCGATGAGCGGATGAAACAGCAAGCGAAGGGCGCGCACGGCACGTTGCGCGACGGGATGGAATGCCGCTCGTGCGACCTTCGGCCGCTGAAGGTCGTGGCGCGCTGCCCGTCACACTGGCCCGGCGTGGACGTCGACGTGAAGCCGCGCGTCCAGTCCGGCAGCATCGGCGCACGGTTCGTGCCACGACATCGACGTGCTCGCGACGCGCCCGATTCGCTGAGCAAGCCGGGCTTGCGTTTGGCCCGCGTGTTCGACTACGGGCAAGTGCGGGTGGCGGCCAACACACACCGGTTCGCGAATGCAGACTACGCGACGCCCGGGCAACTGACCGACGAGATCCAGATCAGCTACCGAGCAGTTCGACATCGACAACCCGTTCCTGACACCGCCGACATCCTGCCGAGGCAGCACGGGTCGATCGAGACGACCGGCATCATGTTCCGGCAGGTCGCGAGCAGGCGCATCGGCGCATGGATGGACGCGCTGCGGCATGGCAGCGACATCGTCGCGATCACGCATGCGGCGATCGTCCGCGCGGCCGTCGCACACGAGCTGCGGATGGATTCCGGCGCGGCAGTCCGCATCGATGTCGCGCCGCTGTCCTGCATGATGCTGGTTGCAACGCCACACGGCTGGACATTGATCCATGACGACGTTCGGAGTAACACTGGCGCCTAGACTCATGCATGCGACGCCGCGCTCACCGCGCAAACCATGATGCATGCCGGCGTATCGCGCCACGACCCTGTGGCGCCGCCTGCCTTACGTGGCTGTAAGACATACCGTTCGTCATCCCGATTGTCATCAAACTGACTGCTGGCCGAAGCTAGGATCGGACGCGGTTCCCCTGCGAGACACCGTCATGAATCAACCTGCTTCCTCTGCTCCGGGCAGTTCCGGCTCCGTCGAACGTACCAAACAGCTCGGTTACGCCGTCTTCCTGCTGGTACTTGCGATCGGCGCCGTCTATATCGCCACGCACCTGATCGACGATCTGTCGCCAGTCCACAGCGGCTCGCTGTTCGCGTACCTGATGCTCGGCTTCGCGCTGCTGATCGCGCTCGGCTTCGAATTCGTCAACGGCTTCCACGACACCGCGAACGCGGTTGCCACCGTGATCTATACGCACTCGCTGACACCGAACGTCGCGGTGATCTGGTCCGGCATGTGGAACTTCCTCGGCGTGATGATCTCGAGCGGCGCCGTCGCGTTCGGCATCCTGCAACTGCTGCCGGTCGAACTGATCCTGCAGGTCGGCAGCGGCGCCGGCTTCGCGATGGTGTTCGCGCTGCTGATCGCCGCGATCGTGTGGAACCTCGCGACCTGGTACTTCGGGTTGCCGTCGTCGAGTTCGCATACGCTGATCGGCTCGATCATCGGCGTTGGACTGATGAACCAGATGATGCACGGGCCGTCCGGTACGAGCGGCGTCGACTGGGGTCAGGCGCTCGGCGTCGGCAAGTCGCTGCTGTTCTCGCCGATCGTCGGCTTCCTGTGCGCGGCGCTGCTGCTGCTCGTGCTGAAAGCGCTCGTGCGGATTCCCGAGCTGTACAAGGAGCCGCCGAAGGATCAGCCGCCGCCGTTCTGGATTCGCTGTCTGCTGATCCTGACCTGTACGGGCGTGTCGTTCGCGCACGGGTCGAACGACGGGCAGAAAGGGATGGGCCTCATCATGCTGATCCTGATCGGCACGGTGCCGACCGCGTATGCGCTGAACAAGGCCGTCACGCCGGCCGAAACGCAGACCTTCGTCGCGGTCGCGAACCAGGCGGCCGCGACGTTCGGAAAGTATACGAACGGCGTCGCACCGTCCGCGAACCCGCGGGCCGACGTCGAACACTACGTGCAGCGTCGTGAACTGACGCCGGCCGTACTGCCGGCCGTGCAGCAGTTGTCCGCGTCGCTCGCGAGTGCGGTGGGCGAGTCGGGCTCGATGGCGGCCGTGCCCCAGCGCGATGTCGACAACGTGCGCAACACGATGTATCTGGTGTCCGAAGCGATTCGCCTGATCGAGAAATCCGGTCAGCCCGCGTTCGCCGCCGACGACAAGCTCGCGATCGACAACTATCGCAAGCAGCTCGATCACGCGACCAAGTTCATTCCGACGTGGGTGAAGGTCGCGGTCGCGATCGCACTGGGCCTCGGCACGATGGTCGGCTGGAAGCGGATCGTCGTGACCGTCGGCGAGAAAATCGGCAAGCAGCATCTGACGTACGGACAGGGCGCATCGGCCGAACTCGTCGCGATGCTCACGATCGGCGCCGCCGACGTGTACGGGTTGCCCGTGTCGACGACACACGTGCTGTCGTCGGGTGTGGCAGGCACGATGGCGGCGAACGGGTCCGGGTTGCAATGGAGCACGGTGCGCAGCCTCGTACTCGCATGGGTGCTGACGCTGCCGGCGTCGATCGTGCTCGCAGGCGGTCTCTACTGGCTGTTCCGGTCGATAGCCTGACCGGCGTCCGTAGAGCGGCCGGAGAAGCCGGCCGCTCTACGTGCATGGTTCGAACGGCGCGGTCCTGCTGTCCTGCTGTCCTGCTGTCCTGCTGTCCTGCTTGCCTGCTTTCCGCTTTCCGCTTTCCGCTTTCCGCTTTCCGCTCTCCGCTCTCCGCTCTCCGCTCTCCGCTCTCCGCTCTCCGCTCTCCGCTCTCCGCTCTCCGCTCTCCGCTCTCCGCTTCCCGCTCCCCGGCTTCGGCGAGTTCGCTACGATCACGCGGCATCGCACGCTTTCCCTCCCCTCCTGTTCCGAATTGGAACGCAAGATCTGGAGCGCGCCGGTATGCGGACGTCATTAGACTGGGTTCGTCAACTTCCATCGTGAATTCAGCCGTACGCGATGCCCCCGGGCATTCCGTGCGGCGTCACATTGCCGACGAACCGAGGTACGCCCGTGAACATTGCCGACCTGCAACCTGCCGTCGAATCGCCGGACATCGCACTACGCGTCGACGCGATCGACTGGCCAACCGTCGACGCCGATCTCGATCGCTACGGATGTGCGCGCGTGCCGGGCCTGCTACCCGCGACCGGGTGCGCGGCGCTCGCATCGCTCTATCCGCACGATGCGCTCTATCGTTCGCGCGTCGTGATGGCGCGACACGGGTTCGGACGCGGCGAGTACAAGTATTTCGCCTACCCGCTGCCGGCAGTCGTCGCCGAGCTGCGCGCCACGCTCTACCCTCATCTCGCGCCGATCGCGAATCGCTGGAACCAGGCGCTCGGAATCGACGTCCGCTATCCGGCCAACCACGCGACGTTCCTCGACCGCTGCCACGCCGCGGGGCAGACGAGACCGACGCCGCTGATCCTGCAATACGGTCCCGACGATTACAACTGTCTCCATCAGGACCTGTATGGCGAGCACGTCTTTCCGCTCCAGGTCGCGATCCTGCTGTCGGCACCGGGTCATGATTTCACGGGCGGCGAGTTCGTGCTGACGGAACAGCGGCCGCGCATGCAGTCGCGTGCGGAAGTGGTACCGCTGACGCAAGGCGACGCGGTCATCTTCGCCGTGCATGGCAGGCCGGTAACGGGAACGCGCGGTGTCTATCGCGTCAATCTGCGCCACGGCGTGAGCCGGATCCTGAGCGGCCGCCGCCACACGGTCGGCATCATCTTTCACGACGCGCAGTGACGGCACGCGGGATGCATATGGCGCGGTCGCATCTCGCGTCGCGCGGATGGGCTCGCACGAAACACGATTCGCCTGAGGCGCCGTTTTCGCGTTGCCGCTCGGGATTCGTCGCGACCGGTTCACCCGTCTATCGCGACGAGAGACTGCTTGCGCTACCCGTCGGGCTGCCGTCGCTACGACGGCTCGGCGATTCGGGCGAATCGGTAGCAAAGGGCGCTCGCGAATCGCAACCGTCAGGCGCCTGGAGGCCCGGCTTACCCTCGCGCCATATTCGCCCGCAGACGGTCGCCCGCATTGGCGGCAAGTCGGGCGTAGCCCGGCAACGTCAGCAACGCCAGCACGCCTGCCGCGACGAACGCCCAGCGGAAATCGTCGAGTACATAGTGCATGCCGACCGAATCGCCTCGCACCAGCGCCGCGAGTCGCAGCGACAACGCACCGAACGCGATCCCCATCCCGATCGTCATCTGCTGCGCCGCGCTCCACAGCGTGCTGGCCGCGCTCGTCTGCTGGGCCGGAATGTCCGCATAGGCCAGCGTCGCAAGCGTCGTGAACTGCATCGACCGCGTCAGCCCGTAGACGAATACGACCAACAGCGTAATCGCCAACGGCGTCGATGCGCTCAGCCAGCCGCACGCTATCGTGCAAAGACCGGCAATCGTCACGTCGACGAGCGCGACCCGCCGGAAGCCGAAGCGGTCGAGAATCCACGACGTCCCCGCCTTCATCCCGAGATTGCCGACCGCGCTCGCGAGCAGCAGCAGGCCCGACTGGAACGGCGACAGCCCGAAGCCGATCTGGAACAGCAGCGGCAGCAGGTACGGCACGGCGTTGATCGCCATCCGCGTGACCGAGCCGGTGATCACCGTGACCGAAAACGTCGGCACTTTCAAGGTCGTGAAATCGAGCAGCGGATGGGCACAACGTTGAGCATGCAACCAGGCGGCAATGCCGAACATCACGCTCGCCCCCAGCAGGATGGCCGCGCGCGTAAAGTGGACGTCCTGCTGGCCGGCCGCTTCGGTGCCGATCAGCAGACAGGTCAGCGCGCCACCGGCGAGCACGAAGCCGCCCCAGTCGAGCGGCCGTTGCTCGTCGGCCCGCGTGTTCCGGACGATCAGCCAGGTACAGATCAGCGCGGCGATGCCGAACGGGACGTTCAGCAGGAAGATCCATCGCCATGATGCATAGGTCGTGATGAAACCGCCGATCGGCGGCCCGACGACGGGCGCGACGATGCCCGGCCACGTGATCGTCGCGATCGCCCGCATCAGCTTGGCCTTCTCGGTGCTGCGCACCACGATCATTCGCCCGACGGGCACCATCATCGCCCCACCGACGCCTTGCAGCAGGCGTGCGGCAGTGAATGTCAGCACGCCCTCGGACAACCCGCACAGCACCGATGCACCGGTAAACACGACGATGGCACTGGCGAACACCGTGCGGGATCCATAGCGGTCGGCAATCCAGCCGCTGATCGGAATGAACACCGCAAGCGCGAGCATGTAGGCCGTCATCCCGAGGCTCAACGCATTCGGCCCGACGCCGAACGAGTGCGCCATTTGCGGCAGCGCGGTCGCGATCACGGTCGTGTCGAGGTACTCCATGAAGAACGTTGCGGCGACGAGATACGGCAAGAAGTCGGTCGTCCGACCACCTTGGGCGGGGCTGTCAGTCATGAACGGTTCTGGAACGGGGGCCGAAGACCCCGGCCGCCTGCTTGCGCGCGGCCGGGACAAGTGGCGATATTACCCCGAAGCGCTCGCACTCTGCTCTGCGCACTCGAGGAACTGAAATTACTTTATGCGCATAGATTCGATCTGATGCGACAGCGTCGACATGCGGCGATCGAAACAGAACCGCGTGTGTTCACGTGAATATCGGCGATGATCGCGCACGTTGCCGGCGTTATTCGCCCAACAGGCCGTCCTGACGAAGCTGGTACTGTTCGCCGCGGCACGCGTTGGCCCATTCGGCACGCCCCTGCTCGTCCGTTGTTCCCTGGTAGACGACGGCACCATCGGATACGCGGATCAACGAGAACTTCATGTTGGCAAACGGGCCGACATCACCATCCGCGTCCTGGAATTTGGCATGGAACGGTGCATGAACGCAGTTCGTTTCCTGCTGGGCCGCGCAGCCCAGCAACGAGAAGCAAAGCAGAAGCGGCACGAGTTTCTTCATCAGGCTGGGCTCGATAAACGGTTTGTCGGCGCGAAGAAAGGAACGACAGCAGGAAGTGCACCCTGGATTGATGCCTTTTCGGCGCTGAAATGCAAAAACCCCCGCCTTTTGGGCGGGGGTTTCTGGCTTAGGGAGCCTGACGATTACCTACTTTCACACGGGAATCCGCACTATCATCGGCGTAGAGTCGTTTCACGGTCCTGTTCGGGATGGGAAGGGGTGGGACCGACTCGCTATGGTCATCAGGCAAAGAGGGTTGTTGCGCTG